>CALMUY010000209.1 GCA_937873005.1 uncultured Aeromicrobium sp.
GCGAGTTTTTTCTCCCCGCCGTCAATTGGGCGTACGACTACCTTGGCCGTATTGACGCTGTGGGCAGTGCCAATCGGGGCAATTGCAACGTTCCTGCTTTTTGTCGCCGCGATCGCACGTTGACTCAGGGCGTACGCCTGCGCAAAGTGAGTGACGCCAACACGAGGAAACCAATAGCGAACGCAATCAGCACGCCCAACTTTCCCCATAGTTTCGCCGTGAACGAGGATTCGCTCGTGAGTAAGTTGAAAGCATCCACAAGATGGCTCAGTGGTAGTGCTTCAGAAAACCAATACAGGATATCGACCATCTGATCGCGGGGCACCAGCATTCCACACAAGAGAAACTGGGGAATGATCGCGAGCGGAATGAACTGGACTGCTTGGAACTCTGTTCGCGCAAATGCGGAAGCGAGCAGACCGAGCGCGGTGCCAACGACGGAACTGATGACCGCAAAAAGTAAAACACCCCACGGTTGAGCCACGTCGAGTCCTAGCAGCCAAATACTTGCTGCGGTTGTGACAGCCGCTTGCACGAGCGAGGCTACGGACAACGCGATGGCGTAACCCGTGATGAGTTCGCCTCGAGCAAGCGGTGTGGTCATTAGCCGTTCGAGTGTTCCCGAATTGCGTTCGCGCACCATCGTGATCGAGGTGATGAGGAAGAAAATGATGAACGGAAATAGCCCGATGAGGACAGGGCCAATCGCAGCAAAGATTAGCGGTTTCGAGTGATACACCCAGTAGAAAACGCTCATCAATATCGACGGCATCACCACGATGAGCGCGATAGTTCGGGGATCGTGTGACAACTGTTGCCAAACGCGCAGTGCCACCGCAAAGGAGCGCTTCATGATTCGCTCTGTTGGGCTAGTCGGGTGAAGGCTTCATCGAGATCACTGCTCTGCGCTTTGGTGCGCAACTCCTCGGGTGTGCCATCGGCAAGTAGTTGGCCTTCTCGTAATAGCAATACACGATCACAGCGAGCCGCCTCGTCCATCACGTGACTCGAAACCAATAGGGTGGTGCCCTCCGCGGCGAGTTCACGAAACAGCGCCCACAAGTCTTGGCGCAGGAGGGGATCAAGCCCGACCGTCGGTTCATCGAGTAGCAAGAGATCGGCATCAGTCACCAAGACAGAAGCGAGCCCAACGCGAGCCCGTTGACCACCAGACATCGTGCTAACGAGTTGGCTCCCACGATCAGCGAGATTGACTCGGCTAAGAACTGTCGTTGCAGCCTCGTGAGGAACCCCGGATAAACGAGCAAAGTGCTGCACGTTTTGTATGGCCGTCAAGTCTGGGTAGATCGAACCGCCCTGAGTCAGATATCCGACTCGACGGCGGTTGCTTGATGACCCCGCGGTTGAGCCTAGGACTTGCACCGTTCCACGCACATGGGCCTGTACACCAGCGAGGGTTCTAATAAAGGTGGTCTTACCCGAACCACTGGGACCGATAAGGCCGGTGACGGTGCCGACTTCGATCTGGATGGTGACGCCGTCGAGTGCCTGATGATCTCCGCGTTTGACGTGAAGACCATGTACTTCGATGGCCGGATTCACCTTCTCATTCTTGCACTTTTTTGCCTGAAAGCCTTGGTGATGATCGGCCTCTCGGAAGTGCAGATGCGTCGCGTAGGCTTAGACCGTGACGCTCGATACCGTTGAACTCGCCGCCAATACTCCCGAAAACGACCAGCCGTGGCTGGAACTCGGTCTCAAAGAAGACGAATACCAAGAGATTCGCACCATTCTCGGCCGCCGGCCAACGAGTGCCGAACTCGCGATGTATTCGGTGATGTGGAGTGAGCATTGCTCCTACAAGTCGAGCAAGGTGCACCTGAAAAAGTTCGGCGAACTTAAACAAGAGACTCCCTTGGGTAAGACGCTCGCCGGTATCGGCGAAAACGCCGGCGTGATCGACGTTGGCGAGGGTTATGCCGTCACATTCAAGGTCGAGTCGCACAACCATCCCAGTTATGTCGAGCCCTACCAAGGTGCCGCTACCGGTATCGGCGGCATCGTGCGTGGCATTTTGGCGATGGGCGCCCGCCCTGTTGCTGTGATGGATCCGCTCCGTTTTGGTCCTCTCGATGCGCCGGACACGAAGCGTGTCTTGCCCGCTGCGGTCGCCGGCATTGGAGGCTACGGAAACTGTCTCGGTCTGCCCAACATCGGCGGCGAAGTCGTTTTTGACGACACATACCTCGGCAACCCACTCGTCAACGCTCTGTGCGTCGGCGTGCTTCGCCACGAAGACCTACACCTCGCGC
>CALMUY010000210.1 GCA_937873005.1 uncultured Aeromicrobium sp.
CTCGTCAACGCTCTGTGCGTCGGCGTGCTTCGCCACGAAGACCTACACCTCGCGCACGCGAGCGGCGTCGGCAACAAGGTTGTTTTGTACGGGGCTCGCACGGGTGGTGACGGTATCGGTGGCGTGAGCGTGCTCGCCTCCGAGACCTTCGACGAAGACGGACCAGCGAAGCGTCCGAGCGTTCAAGTCGGTGACCCGTTCATGGAGAAGTTGCTCATCGAATGCACTCTTGAACTGTTTGCCGCCAAGGTGGTTCACGGTATTCAAGACCTCGGTGGTGCGGGGCTTTCCTGCGCGACAAGCGAACTCGCGAGTGCTGGCGACGGCGGTATGCACGTCGAACTTGACCTCGTTCCCTTGCGTGACTCCACGCTCTCGCCCGAAGAAATCCTCATGAGCGAAAGTCAAGAACGCATGATGGCGGTCGTTGAACCGAAGCATCTTGATGAGTTCATGGCGATCTGTGAGAAGTGGGATGTCGAAGCTGTCGCGATCGGTGAAGTTACCGAAGGCGATCGACTCCAAATCACCTGGCACGGTGAAAACGTTGTCGACGTTCCGCCACGTTCGGTCGCGCACGACGGGCCTGTCTATCACCGGCCGTTGGCTCGCCCGGCAAGTCAAGACGCTTTGCAGGCCGATGCGGCTGAGAAACTCGCGCGTCCCACCACAGGCGAAGAACTCGCGGCGCAGGTGCGCCAGGTCGTGACCAGCGCGAACATGGCAGACAAGTCATGGGTAACAAACCAGTACGACCGTTACGTCCTCGGCAACACGGTCATGTCGCAGCCAGAAGACTCCGGCATGATCCGCCTCAGCACCGATAGCAACCGTGGCGTTGCTGTCTCCACTGACTGCAACGGTCGTTTTGCGCAACTCGATCCATACGCCGGTGCCCAGTTGGCGCTCGCCGAGTCGTATCGCAATGTTGGTGTCGCTGGCGCGCTTCCGCTGGCCGTCACCGACTGCTTGAACTTCGGTTCGCCCGAAGACCCAGCCGTGATGTGGCAGTTTGAGCAGGCCACGAGCGGCCTCAAGGATGCGTGTGCCGTGCTGGGTATTCCCGTCACGGGCGGAAACGTGTCGTTCTATAACCAAACGGGGGAGAACGCAATCTTGCCGACTCCTGTTGTTGGTGTTTTGGGTGTCATCGGTGACGTGCGCAAGCGAATCAAGCATGGGTTCGTGAGCGAAGGCGCCCACGTGCTCGTTCTTGGTGAAACCAACGAAGAGCTTTCTGGGTCGACCTGGGCACATGTCGTGCACGGTCACTTGGGCGGTTTGCCTCCGGCAGTCGATCTCGAAGCTGAGCGAAACCTAGCGAACTTGATGGTTGCGGCCTCAGAAAGGGGACTCGTTGAGTCGGCCCATGATCTTTCTGACGGCGGACTCATCCAGGCTCTCGCCGAGTCGTCGTTCAATCAAGGGATCGGCGTCGTCGTTGAGTTGGACGATCCCTTCATCGACCTGTTTAGTGAGTCTTCGGCTCGTGCCATGGTGGCTGTTCGCCCAGAGAACCACGAGGCGTTTGTCGAACTTGCCGAATCGTTTGACGTGAGTTTGGCCACGGTCGGTTTGACCGGCGGAACGAGTCTGACGGTAGATGGTCAGTTCGACATCGATGTTGCTGAACTTCGCGCCGATTGGAAGGCCACCTTGCCGGCCATTCTCGGCACGATTATCTGACTAACTTTTACCCATCGAATAACTAGTTCCTTGGTACCACCGTGTTACTCATGTTACTGATGTGACATAAGTGGTTCGTGTTACAGAAGTTATGCCCATTTTTCTAGTTATTCAGGGCTATTTGGGCTATCGCCCCTAGGCAATGTCATGCCGCCCCCGTAACCTTGAGGCATACCGCTTACTACTACTTCGGAAGCACGATGACAGAACCCTTGGATGCTCGCCTTCGCGACGATGACGCACTTGCCGAAATTGACTTGGCGAGTCGTTTGATGATCGCTGCTTCGGGCGCCGAGAAGCAGTTGTCTCAGGCCGAAGTTGATGAACTCTTGGGCGTCGGTTCGCCCGCCTCGGCCTAAGAGCGTTACGATTATTTCGACCTGTTCCATCCCATGAGGGAGATACCAGCGTGCGGTTCAAATTCCGCCCCGTCGAAGCCACGTTCTACGACCTCTTCACAGAAGCCGCCAACCACCTAGTTGTTGGCGCAGATCTGGTCGCAGGGCTACTCGACCCAAGCAATGACCAACAAGAGCTCGTCAAGAAAATGCATGATGCTGAGCATGATGCCGACGAGACCACCCACTCGATCATCAACCTCGTGAACAGTACGTTCATCACGCCGTTTGATCGTGAAGACATTTACGCCTTGGCATCAGGCCTCGACGACATCATGGATTACATGGATGAAGTTGTTGACTGTGCCGTGTTGTATGGCGTCGACGAGTTCCCGCAGTACTTTGCTGGCCAGGTAGAGATCCTGCAGCAAGCAGCAAAACTCACTGCTGAAGCGATGCCTCGTCTGCGCACGATGAAGGATCTCAAAGAATTCTGGATTGAGATCAACCGTCTCGAAAACGAGGGCGACCGTAACCACCGACGGATCCTTGCAGATTTGTTCAACGGTAACTACAAAGCCATTCAAGTCCTCAAGCTGAAGGACATCGTCGAATCGGTTGAACACGCGATCGACGGCTTCGAGGAAGTGGCCAACACGATCGAACAGATCGCAGTCAAGGAGTCCTGAGTGACACTCACCTTGGCAATGGTGATTGCTGTTGTCGTGATCGCCTTGATCTTCGACTACACCAACGGATTCCACGACGCCGCCAACGCCATCGCAACGTCCGTTTCGACGCGGGCGCTCACTCCGCGCGTTGCGCTACTCATGGCGGCGGTTCTGAACTTCGTCGGTGCTTGGCTTGGCGTTGAAGTCGCCAAAACGATTCAAGATATCATTGATATCGAGAGCGCCGGGATCACCAGCCCCACCGAACAGGCGCACGCACTCACAATCGTCCTTGCAGCGCTTGTCGGCGCCATCGCCTGGAACTTGATCACCTGGTATTACGGCATTCCGTCGTCGTCGTCCCACGCGCTCATCGGCGGCATTGTCGGTGCCGGTTTGGCATCCGCGACGGCGGTGGACTGGTCGATTATGGTGAAGAAAGTCGCCATTCCAATGGTGCTGTCGCCCGCTCTTGGTTTCTTCATCGCTTTCGGACTGATGACCGCAATCATGTGGATTTTCCGCAAGGCACGCCCGGCCAAGGTTCATCGCAACTTCCGTTACGCGCAGACGATTTCGGCTGCAGGTATGGCCTTGGGTCACGGGCTTCAGGACGCTCAGAAAACCATGGGCATCATCGTTCTGGCCCTGATGGCCGGTGGCTTGCACGATGGCAAAGATGTGCCCATGTGGGTCATCGTTGCCGCGGCTACGGCCATCGCGCTGGGAACGTACTCCGGTGGCTGGCGAATCATGCGAACCTTGGGTCGCCGAATTATTGAACTCGACCCGCCCAAAGGTTTCGCCGCTGAAGCTACTGCTGCCACGGTTCTCTACGTCATGGCGATGGGACTGCACGCGCCCGTATCCACCACGCACACGATCACCTCGGCGATCATGGGTGCTGGCGCAACCAAGCGCTTCAGTGCTGTGCGCTGGGGTGTGGCGAAAGGCATTGTTGTTGCCTGGGTCGTGACGATTCCCGCAGCCGCTGCGGTTGCTGCGGTGACCTACTGGATCGCCCGCATCTTCCTGCCGTAGTTCCACCGCTCGCACGACCACAACTCAGCCGAAGCGGCCCTGGATGTACGCCTCGGTTGCTGGGTTGCTGGGTGTGGAGAACAAGATCTCCGTCGGTCCGTGTTCGATCAACCGACCAGGCTTGCCGACACCATCAAGGTTGAAGAACGCCGTGTTATCTGAAACCCGAGCTGCCTGCTGCATGTTGTGGGTCACGATTGCGATCGTGTAGTCGTCCTTGAGTTGATGGATGAGGTCCTCGATCACGCTCGTGGAGATCGGGTCGAGCGCCGAACACGGCTCGTCCATGAGCAACACATCAGGCTCGACGGCGATCGCTCGCGCAATGCACAAACGCTGCTGCTGGCCGCCGGACAAGCCTGAACCGGGCTTGTTGAGGCGATCCTTCACTTCATTCCACAGGCCAGAGCGCGTGAGCGACTGCTCAACAAGATCGTCGGCCACGCTCTTCTTAAGACGCTTGTTGTTGAGGCGTGGGCCGGCCAACACATTCTGTTCGATGGACATCGTCGGGAACGGGTTCGGGCGCTGGAACACCATGCCGATCTGTCGGCGCACATCTACCGGATCCATTGCGCTGTCGTAGAGGTTGTGTCCGTTCGACATCACCTTGCCTTCAACGCGCGCGCCCTTGATTTCTTCGTGCATCCGGTTAAGTGACCGCAAGAAGGTTGACTTGCCGCAACCTGAAGGGCCAATGAACGCAGTCACTGACCGGGCCTCAATGGTGATGTTCACGTCTTCAACGGCAAGGAAATCGCCGTAGTAGATGTTGAGGTTCGAAACTTCGATTTGGTGTGCCATCAGATTCCTTCGTTCCTGGTGATCAACGGCCCTTGGCGGGCGAGAAGAATGCGGAGATTAGTCGGGCGATGAGGTTTAGCGCCATCACGATGATGAGCAAGGTCAAGGCGGCGCCCCAGGCGCGCGCGATGCTTGGCTCCGGCGGGACGCCGGGGTTCATCATGGCCGAGTAGGCGAAGACCGGCAGGGTCGCCATCCGGCCTTCCAGCGGGTTCGTATTCACCGAGTCGGTGATACCGGCGATGATCAAGAGCGGTGCGGTTTCGCCGATGACGCGGGCGATTGCGAGGGTCACGCCAGTAGCGATGCCGGCGAGGGCAGTCGGCAAAACGACTTTGAGGATCGTGCGCCAGCGGGGGACACCCAGAGCCCACGACGCTTCGCGGAGTTCGTTCGGCACTAGCTTGAGCATTTCCTCGCTCGACCTGATCACGACCGGAATCATCAACACGGAAAGTGCCACAGCGCCACCCAACCCCATCCGGACACCCTCGCCGAAGAACAGGACGAACAAGGCGTAGGCGAATAGGCCGGCAACGATTGACGGGATGCCAGTCATGACGTCCACTAGGAAGCGCAGACCGTGTGCGGTGCGGCTGTCTTCGGAGGATTCAACGAGGTAGATGGCCGCGAACAAGCCGATTGGCACCGAAATGATCGTCGCCAACCCAGTGATGATGAGCGTGCCGACGATCGCGTGGTTGATGCCGCCACCTTCACCAACGACATTGCGCATCGAACTCGTGAAGAACTCGGACGACATCACAGGGAAGCCTTTGGCGAACACCGTGCTGATGATGCTCACCAACGGGATGACCGCCACCGTGAATGCGGTGACAACGAGTAGCGTGACGAAGCGGTCCGTTGCTTTGCGGCGCCCTTCGACAGCAAAAGACATCGCGGGGATGCTCGCGGCGATCAACCACGCGAGCCCAAATCCTTTGGCGCCACCCAGATCGGTGACAAAGCCGGTGACGAGCGCGAGGCCGGCAAGCGTCCAGACGACCCACACCGATCCGGCTGGGATGCGCTTTGATTGCTTGAACGGGCGATCGGAGGTGGGTTGGTCCTTTTGTGGACGTTCGAGTGTCGTGGTCATGACTTGGCTGCTTTCGCTCGATTAGGCCCAGTAACGATGAGCCTGGCGACAAAGTTCACCGCAAAGGTGATGACGAACAACACGAGACCGGTCGCGATTAGTGCGTTGACGGAGAGCCCGCTCGCTTCTTTGAAGCTCAGCGCGATGTTGGCTGCGATGGTGGAAGGGTTCGTCGAACTGATCAGGTTGAACGTGACGACGCCCGATGCCGAGAGCACCATTGCCACCGCCATGGTTTCGCCCAAGGCGCGACCAAGTGCGAGCATCGCCGCGGAAACGATTCCGGACTTGGCGTGCGGGAAGACCGCCATGCGGACCATTTCCCAGCGGGTCGCACCCAGAGCGAGCGCGGCTTCCTCGTGCAGGCGAGGGGTCTGGAGAAAGATCTCGCGGCACAACGCAGTCATGATGGGAATGACCATGACTGCGAGCACGAGGGCGGCTGTCAGCATGGTGCGCCCGGTTGCAGACGCGGGGCCGGCGAAGAAGGGGATGAAACCGAGATTGTCTTCGAGCCAGGCGTACGGGCCGCGCATGGCGGGAGCGAGCGTCATGATGCCCCAGGCGCCGAACACAACGCTCGGCACAGCAGCGAGCAAATCGATCACATAGCCAACTGGGCCCGCGAGTTTGCGGGGCGCGTAGTGGCTAATGAACAGTGCAACACCGATGGCGACGGGTGTGGCGATAGCCAACGCGAGGGCGGCGGCCCACAACGTGCCGAACACGAGCGGAGCGACATAGGCGAGGAAAGTTGTCCCATGTTTGACTTCTTCGGGCGAAGCCGTCATGCCGGGGATTCCCTTAATGGTCAAGAAAATGCCAACCGCAGCGAGCGTCACCAAAATGGTGGTGGCTGCTGCGACTGCGGTGCCGCGGAAGATGGTGTCTCCGGGGCGTTGAATCGTTTTGTTCACCTAAGAATTCCTCGTCGAGAAGATGCCGGGCTCTCATGACCTCGTCGAACTCGTGGGAGTTCGACGAGACCAAAAGAGTCAGCCAATCGTGTCGATTGCTTCCTTGACAGTTGCTGCGAAGTCCTTCGACAACGGAGCCGAGCCAGCCGATTCGGCAGCGGCCTTCTGACCTTCTTCGCTCGCCACCCAGGTAAGCCAGGACTTGACGAGAGCTTGTTCGTCCTTGTCTTCGTACTCCTGGCATGCGATCTGGTACGAAACCATCACGACGGGGTAGACGCCCGAAGCGGTGGTCGTGCGATCGATTTTGAGAGCGATGTCGCTGTCGACACGACCCTCTTCACGTTCTGCCGTGTCGAGAACCTGAGCTGCGGCTTCAGCCGTTGGGCTGACGAACTCGTCGCCGACCTTGATCTGAACCGTTGCGAGGTCGCCGGCCTGGCTGGCGTCGGCGTAACCGATGGTGCCAGTTCCACCCTTGACTGCCGAAACAACACCAGAGGTGCCGTCTGCGGCTTCGCCACCCTTGATCGGCCACGTCTCAACAACGCCACCGGACCACGTTCCACCGGAAGCGGCGGTCAAGTAGTCGGTGAAGTTCTTCGTCGTGCCCGAGTCGTCTGCGCGGTGAACCGGCGTGACCTTGAGGTCAGGGAGCTTCGCATCAGGGTTGAGCGCCTTGATGGCATCGTCGTTCCATTTGGTGATCTTGCCTTCGAAGATGGCACCCAAGGTGGCTGCATCGAGCTTGAGATCCTTGACGCCTTCAACTTGGTAGATCACAGCGATGGGGCTGACGTACACGGGGACTGAAACAATGTCGCTCGCGCAACGCTCCGTAGCGGCGGTGAGCTCTTCCTCGTCGAGGAAAGCATCAGAGCCAGCGAACGAGAGTCCGCCTGCGATGAATTGTTCACGTCCGCCGCCGGAGCCGACGGGATCGTAGTTGACGGTGACGTCTGCGTTGTCGTTCTGGAAGCCTTGGCGCCATGCAGCGACGGCTGATTCCTGCGAGCTTGCGCCGCCGCCGTTGAGCGTTCCGCTCAAGCCTTCAGCGTTGCCCTCGTCGTCGGAGGAGCCGCCACATGCGGCGAGGCCGAACAGCAAGAATGTGCTGGCCGATCCAACGGCCAAGGTACGCGAGAATTTGCGATTCACGTAATTCCCTCTCTGGGTTTTGTCCTTGACTCGGCGAACTGCCGCGTCGATAGGGACGATAAGAGGGCTAAGTGACGACTTGTCTACCGTTGGGTGAACGGAAGGTGAACAGCCGGCGAATGTTCTGTATCGAGCGAAATAAGTGCTGAAATTTCAGTCTTTTTCGTACAGCGTATCGCGCTTAAATTCGGAGAAACCGAGTCTGCGGTAGACGGAAAGAGCGGGCTCGTTGTCACCTTCTACATACAATTCGACCGATTCAGCTCCAGCGTTAAACAAGTACCGCATGCCGTGCCGCGTCAGCGCGCTTCCCACGCCGGAGCCATGTTCCTCCGGCGCCACCCCCACCACGTAGACCTCACCGACTGCCCCTTCGCGCTTGGTCCAGTGGAACCCAATCGGGACGCCGTCTCGTACGGCAACAAAGAGGCCCTCGGGGTTGAACCAGGATTGGGCGCGACGCTGATTGAAGTCGGCGAGATCCATCGCGCCTTGTTCAGGGTGGTAACGGAACGCGGCTGCGTTGATGGCGAGAATCTGGGGAACGTCCTCTTCGATAAACGGCCTAATCGTGACGCCTGGGGGTGCCGGCACCTCATCGGGCATGAGGTTGGTTCGCAGAACCAAAAGTATGCGCACAGCCCTCAACCCTTCGATCACGGCGAGACGCTGGGCGCCAGGCAAATCTCCATGTGCCCAGAAACGTTTCTCGTCGCGCGCCACGAGTTCACGCAGGAGCGCCCTGCCCCGCCCTTGGCGTCGATAACGTGGGTGTACCACGAACTCGACTGGCGCATCGCCAACGGCGGCAGCGGCCACGATGTCGTCAAAAAGTTCGACGCGCAACGGTGCACCACTGGTCAGAGCCATCATGGTGGCCTCGTTAAAGGGTGCCACGTGGTCATGAGCCTGAGCAGTTTTGGCGAGCGAGAGCATGACCTCATCTTTCATTGGGGGAAGCATTCACGCAAGGATCTGCCGATGAGCCACCTCGTGTCAACAAGAGTCATGTGACGCACGCCATCTGCCTCTTGGCATGATGTTCGTTGAGGATTGAGTTCCACCCAGACCCGAAAGGGCCATTTAGTAGTGAACTCATGCAATCGCCTACCGGCATCGGGCAGACTGGCTAGGCACAGTTGAGGAGTTTTTTGTGAGCGTTGAACATCACTACGCGGTTGTTGTTGCCGGTGGCAGCGGAACTCGTTTGTGGCCGATGAGTCGAACTGCTTTGCCCAAGCAGATGCAAGGCCTCATGAGCGACCAGACTCTCATCGTCGAAACAGTTCAGCGACTCGAAGGTGTTTTGGCAGCGGATCACATCTTGGTCTCTACGACTGAAAACTATGCGGAACCAATGAAGCAAATGCTTCCGCAGATTCCGGCCGAGAACTTCATCGTCGAACCAGTCGCGCGCGGTACGGCCGCCGCCTTCGCGTTGTTCACGTCGGTGATTGCCGAACGTGATCCGGAGGCACTCGTCTTTACTCTCGCCTCGGATCATGCGATCACGGAAGTCGACAAGTTTCAAGCCTCGGTGAACAAAGCTTTCGAGCACATCACGCGCCATCGCGATCGGCTCGCGTTCATCGGAATCACGCCGACCCGCCCAGACACGGGCTTGGGTTACATCAAGGTGCGTGGCCAAAGCGAGTCGCCCGGCATCTTGCGAGCCGAGAAGTTCGTGGAAAAGCCGAGCCTCGAAGTGGCTACGGGCTATGTGGAGTCGGGCGAGTACGTCTGGAACTCCGGCTATTACTGCTTTGCAGCCGCAACCCTCCTCAAAGCCTATGAAGAGGCCGATCCGCGGTTGGTTGAATCGGCGAAAGCGTACTTGGCTTCGGGAGATGCAGCGGATTTTGAGAAGGCGCCCGAAAAAGTACACGAAATCGAGATCATCGATGCAGGACGCTACCCCCTCGTCGTTGTGCCAGCAGACTTCCGCTGGAGCGACATTGGCAATTGGCAGGCGCTCCATCGTGCCCTAGCCGAAGTTCATGGCAGTGATCTCGTTCGTTCTCGTCCCGATCAACAAATCGCCGTTGATTCGCAGAATTGCCTCGTGTATTCGTCTGACGACCGCGTCATCGTGTCGGCCGGTTTGGACAACATCGCCATCGTGTCGACCCCCGACGTTGTCTTCGTGGTCAATATGGACCGACTCGACTCGATGCCAGAGGTGCGTCGAGTGCTCAAAGAAAGAAATCTGGAAGGCCTTTTGTGAACAACACGCTTTTGCCCACCCCTGAACTCCTCGCGCAGTTCGTGAACTCGGGCGACCGGGTGGTCCACATCATCGCGATTGCGACGAAGCCGGACATCATCAAGCAGGCACCGGTCTACCAAGAACTCAAGTCGCGTGGCGCCAACGTCATGATTTGCCACACGGGTCAGCACTACGACGACAACTATTCGGGCGCGATGCTCGAGGAGTTCGGTATCGAGATTCACGCTCATTTGGCGATTAGTGGCGCTCTAGCCACCAAGACGGCTCAGATTATTGAGCGTTTTAGCCAGGTGCTCGATGTCGTGCGCGAGGCCGGCTTGACGCCGGTGCCCTACATCCACGGCGACACATTGACCTCGATGGCGGTCGGCGTGAGTTCTTATCTGAACCGTGTCGCGTGTGTGCACGTCGAAGCCGGTATTCGAACTATGACTCCGACCGGCGACTTTTACCGTAGCGTCTTGGCCGATCACGCTGCTGGATCGTTCTCGTGGGATGAATATCTTGCAGCCATGCGCGATGAATCAACCTATGAACTCGGTTCGCGTGAGCCTTTCCCGGAGCAGTTCAATACGCGCGTTTCGGAAGCGGCAACGGGCTTTCACGCGGCACCGGTCGAACTCGTGCGGGGGTTCTTGCTTTCGGAGAACTTCCCACCCGAGACGATCGAGGTGGTGGGCAACTCGGTTGTGGATGCCACGCGCGCAGCGGTCGCTGACGCAGAGCGAGCCACGGTCTTCGAAACCTATCCGCAACTTGCGTCAGGGAACTTCATTCGTTTCTGTGTTCACAGGCGCGAAAACACAGAGTCCGCCCAGCGGTTCGCAGTCTTGTTTGAGGCGCTTGAATTGCTCGTCCGACGAGGTGAATCGGTTCTATTGATTTCGCTTTTCGGAACTGAAGCCGCGATTGATGAACACGGTTTCCGCGATCGGCTCAATGCTTTGGTCGACGAGTTTCCAGAAACTTTCATTTATTCGCAGGTGTGGCCGAACTATCGCGATGTCGTGGCTGCCATGTTGAAGTGTGCCGTGGTGGCAACCGATTCGGGCAGCATGCAAGAAGAGATGAACATTTTGGGTGTCCCGTGCGTGACTTTGCGTTTCGGTACCGACCGCGGCGAGTCGCTATTGGCTGGCGGCAACGTGCTCGCACCACCCACGAACGCCGAATTTGTGGCGGACATCGTTCAGTACGCGACGCGTGAGGAGAGCCTGCGGAACGTCGGTAATATTTATGGCGAGAATGCGAGTCAAATGTTGGTTGACGAAGTGATGAAGCGACTCGATCAAGAGTGGGGCGTTTTTGTCACTGAGGAGCAGCGGCTCGGGCTGTAAGTGATTCAGCCGGTTCTGCTGTGACGAATCGGTAGCCGACGTTGCGAACAGTGCCGATGAGGTTTTCTTGGTCAACGCCCAGTTTGGCGCGCAGCCTCCGCACGTGAACATCCACGGTGCGTGTGCCGCCGAAGTAGTCGTATCCCCACACTTCGTGGAGGAGTTGCTGGCGGGTGAAAACGCGGCCGGGGCGTTGCGCGAGGAACTTGAGAAGTTCGAACTCTTTGTAGGTGAGATCAAGTTGCCGGTCGTGGATTTTCGCCGTGTATCCGGCGTCGTCGATGACGAGCCCGCTGGTGGTAATGAGGTTGTCTTCGGGCTCATCGTTATCGAGAGCTTGGCGCGTGATGACGAGTCGGAGCCGGGCTTCGAGTTCGGCTGGGCCGGCGGTGTCGAGGATGACGTCGTCAAATCCCCAGTCGGCGCCGACCACGGTGAGACCACCTTCGGTTACGACCAGAATGATTGGTCCGGGTGTTCCGGTTGTGCGTAGGAGCCTGGTGAGGGAGCGGACTTGCGCCAAGTCGTGGCGCCCGTCCACGAGAACTGCGTCGCAGGCCGGCGAGTCGATGAGGACCGTGCCAGTGGCTGGCAAAATGCGAATCTGGTGGTGCAAGAGGGCTAGCGCGGGCAGCACTTCAACCGAAGACTGAGACGTCTTTGTCAGCAAGATGAGATTTGACATTCTCGCCTCCGTTTCTGGTCCAGATACACGTCGAGGCCCAGATGACGATCGTCATCAAGGCCTCATTGCTGTGTCAAGCATACGGCATCGTGGTGCCGTTGTGACTTTGCAGGATGTATCCACAAGGGTCTGGGCCGATTAAAGCAGGGTCGGCTCGTGGGGCAAGTAGACGAAATCTAGCTTCAGACTGGGGTGTACCTGCCCTAGGAAAATTTGCTGGCAGCCTTGACGATGAGCGTCGGGTTTAGTCCTGATGGGTGGTTTGTTCGGGCGTTGCTCGGTTTGGGCCGGGTTTTGGTCTTTGTGTGTGGCATGG
>CALMUY010000211.1 GCA_937873005.1 uncultured Aeromicrobium sp.
CTCAGCGCTCAAGCAGGCCGTCGATGAAGCCCTTGAATCCTGCCCCGATGTGGGCAGCGTCCTCGTCGTGCGCCGCATCGGCCAGGAAGTCGCTTGGACGGAAGGGCGCGACCACTGGTGGCACGATTTGGTGGATAGCGCCTCGGCACAGCACGAGCCCGAAGCGTTCGACGCTGAGCAACCGCTCTTCGTCATGTACACCTCGGGCACGACCGGAAAGCCGAAAGGCATCCTGCACACCTCTGGCGGGTACTTGACGCAGTCTGCGTATTCGTTCAATGCGGTGTTCGATCACAAGCCAGAAACGGACGTCTACTGGTGCACGGCAGACATCGGCTGGGTTACTGGACACTCCTACATCGCATACGGACCAACAGCCGAAGGCGCCACCCAAGTTCTTTACGAAGGCACGCCAGAT
This sequence comes from uncultured Aeromicrobium sp., assembly GCA_937873005.1. Lineage (GTDB taxonomy): Bacteria > Actinomycetota > Actinomycetes > Propionibacteriales > Nocardioidaceae > Aeromicrobium. Next base: position 419 of record CALMUY010000211.1, read on the forward strand.
ACGCCGCACAAGGGTCGCTGGTGGGAAATCATCGCAACCTACGGGGTGACGCTCTTCTATACCGCCCCGACGGCGGTGCGGATGTTCATGAAGTGGGGAGAAGGGATCCTAGCTGAGCATGACTTGAGCACGATTCGGTTGCTGGGTTCGGTCGGCGAACCCATCAATCCAGAGGCCTACGTCTGGTACAAGAACAACGTTGGCGCGGGCACAGCACCCGTGGTCGACACATGGTGGCAGACCGAAACCGGTGCCCACATGATGACCCCTATGCCGGCAGTGGCGACGGCAAAGCCGGGCTCAGCGATGCGCGCCATCCCCGGAATTGCCGTCGACGTTGTTGACGACGCCGGCAATCCGGTCGCAAACGGAGAAAGCGGATATCTCGTCATTACGGAACCGTGGCCGGCGATGCTCCGCACGATCTGGGGCGACCCGGAGCGGTTCAAGGACACGTATTGGTCGCGGTTCCCCGGTCGGTACTTCGCCGGCGATGGCGCTAAGCGCGACGAAGACGGAGACATTTGGGTACTCGGGCGCGTTGATGACGTGATGAACGTGTCGGGTCACCGCATGTCCACTTCGGAGATCGAATCGGCACTTGTGTCGCACCCGTTGGTTGCCGAAGCCGCAGTCGTTGGTGCCTCAGACGACATGACAGGCCAAGCGATTGTGGCGTTTGTGATTTTGACCGAAGCTGCTGGGGAACCTGGCCCCGACATCGTCACCGTATTGCGGACCCACGTAGGAAACGAGATCGGGCCGATTGCAAAACCGCGCCAGATCATGGTGGTGCCAGAATTGCCGAAGACACGTTCGGGCAAGATCATGCGGCGACTGCTGCGCGATGTGGCCGAGAATCGGGAAGTCGGGGATGCGAGCACCTTGGCCGATTCGTCGGTCATGGCCCTCATCACTGCGGGGCTTGCTCAACAACCGTCCGCTGGGCCCAAATAGGAACACATCTGGCGTGCTCCCGGTGTTGAATCGGAGTTCGCAAGACTGAATAAACCCATCGTGGGTAGTCTCTATCTATGAGCACCACCGACGACGAACCCACCATTGGCAAACTCATCGCAGACATTAGTCGCGATGTGTCACTCCTGGTACAAAACGAGATTGCGCTTGCTAAGAGTGAACTCAAAGTCAGTGTGCGGGCAAGCGGTTGGGGAATCGCGTTCTTCGCCGTGGCCGCTTTTATCTTGCTTCTTGTCGTCATACTCGCGTCGATCACCTTTGCGTATATGTTGACGTTGACGGGACTGCATCCTGCCTGGGCGTTCGGCATCGTCACGCTCGTCTACATCGCGATCGCGGTCATTTTGTGCGTGCTTGGCTACTATCGGTTCAAGAAGGTGAAGATGCCAGAACGCACGATCGAGTCGGCAATGAGTTTGCCCGATTTGGTGAACCCGGC
>CALMUY010000212.1 GCA_937873005.1 uncultured Aeromicrobium sp.
CGGAACCGTGGTGTCGGGCATCGACATCGTTGCAAAAGCAACCCAAATCGAACGCAGAATTGCCCAAAGCGAACTCGTCGTGACAGGGGAAGGGGCATTCGATTTCTCCTCCCGAACAGGCAAAGTCGTATACGGAATTGCTCAAATTGCTGAGCGAACGGCTCGCCCGTGCATCGTCGTGGCCGGCAGCGTCGACGTCGGCGCGCGCGAAATGCGCGCCTTAGGGGTCGAGTCCGCGTACGGGATCACCGACCGTGTCGACCGTGAAAAAGCGATGGCCGAACCGGCTAGGTATCTTGCCGATGTTGCGGCAAGAGCTGCACGCACGTGGTCGCGAAGTCCGTAATAAATCTGGCGAGTGGCTGCCTCTTGGAAACGAGCCGCCAACACGTACTATGGAATAGCTGCCAACACGTCAGTGTTGTTGGTGAGTAGACATACTTTCCGTGCAAGGAGCACCCATGACTGCAACAGAAGAGACCGCAACCGAAACCACGAACGGCGTCAACCTCACCGACGGTGCCGCGTCCAAGGTCAAGAGCCTCCTCGAACAAGAAGGTCGCACGGATCTCGCGCTGCGCATCGCTGTTCAGCCAGGCGGTTGCTCCGGTCTGCGTTACCAACTTTTCTTCGACGAGCGCTCGCTCGACGGCGACCAGATCTTCCAATACAACGACGTCAGCGTCGTCGTCGACCGGATGAGCCTTCCGTACCTCGACGGCGCGACGATTGACTTCGTTGACACGATTGAGAAGCAAGGCTTCACGATCGATAACCCTGTTGCCACCGGCTCGTGCGCCTGTGGCGACTCGTTCCACTGATCCCGGAACTACACACACCGATCAGATAGGTGGTCGAGCAGCGTCATGCTCGACCACCTATTCTGTTTCCCGTGCACCTTGCGATCGCAGGATCGGTAGCGACCGATCATCTCCAAATTTTTCCCGGCCTTTTTTCTGATTCTCTTGTTGCGGATCAACTCGACAAACTCTCAGTTTCGTTCCTCGTGAACGACCTCGAAGTTCGTCGCGGTGGTTGTGCAGCAAACATCACCTTTGGTCTCGCCGCGTTGGGCCACCGGCCCACCTTGGTGGCATCAGTCGGCCAGGACTTCGTCAATCAGGGATACCAAGCGTGGCTTGAATCTGCGGGCGTGGATTGTTCTGAACTGCGCGTCTCGGAATCTGCCCACACCGCTTTGTGCACCATCACGACCGACGAAGCTCAGGCCCAGATCGTGACGTTCTTCCCGGGTGCGATGGCCGAAGCGCGCGAAATTGACATCGCCGAACTGCATGCACGTCGCCCGATTGATCTCCTGCTGATTGGCCCCGACGACCCCGAAGCGATGCTCCGGCACACCAACACGGCACGGCAACTGGGAATTCCTTTCGCAGCAGACCCATCCCAACAGCTTGCTTTCGCGGACGGCGAACTCATCTCACAATTGATCGATGGCGCGACTTATTTGTTCAGCAACGACTACGAAGCGGCCCTTATCGCCCGTAAGACTGGCTGGAGTGACGCCGATATCGCCTCGCGCGTCGGTATCAGGGTCGTGACTCATGGCAAAGATGGCGCTGTTGTGCACGACGCAGCCGGCTTGACCTGGGAAGTACCTGCCATTTCGGGCTTGACCGCCGTAGATCCCACGGGAGTGGGAGACAGTTTCCGGGCCGGCTTCCTCGCTGGCGTTGCGGCAGGTCTCACGTTGAGCGCTCGGCACAGGTCGGCTGCACGATCGCAGCTTCGGTCGTCGAGACGACAGGAACGCAAGAATACGTGCTGGGTGCCGAGGAATTTGCTGCGCGGTTTGAGGCAAATTACGGTCTGGATGCCCGCACGGAAATCGTCGCTGCGTTGTCGATCGGCTGAGAGAAACCTGAGACTCTGTCCGACCTAACCTGCGTCGGTCGTCGAACCTAGGTTAGAGTCGTGATTGAACCCTTTTTTGTGCTAACGGATATGTGAGGAAGGCATCCACGTGGGTCGGATGAAATTGGCGGCGATTGCCGCTGCAATAGTTGTGCTTCTTGCCGGCTGTTCACCTCGTGACGAGTCGAGCGCAAAGCGCTTGGCAATGCCGGTCGCGGGCTCTGAACAAGCAGACATCATGTGGTATCTATGGCTTGCTGTATGGATCTCGGTCCTTGTCGTTTTTGTCGTTGTTTTCGGCATGATCATGTACGCGCCGATTCGCTACCGACGCAAGAACGCTGACGATCCGGCTCCACCACAGATCCGCTACCACCTCCCCCTCGAGGTTCTCTACACGATCGCCCCGGTCATCCTGGTGTCAGTTTTCTTCTTCCACACTGTCAAGGTTCAAGACCAAGTCGTCGCTGACGAACCGAACCCCGATCACACGATCGAAGTCGTTGGCTCGAAGTGGGAGTGGACGTTCAACTACCTCGACCCAGAAGCAACCGATGGAGTGGGCGTATTCGACATCGGCACGCCAGAAGAACTGCCTTCCTTGTACTTGCCCGTCAACGAAACTGTCCGTTTCGAAATGCACTCTCCTGACGTCATCCACTCGTTCTGGATTCCCGAGTTCTATTACAAGCTCGACGTCGTACCGGGCGTCATTCCCGGTGTAGAAGGCCCAAGCAACGTGTCGATTACGCCCAACCGTAAGGGTGTTTTCACCGGGCGTTGTGCCGAACTGTGCGGTACCTACCACTCGCGCATGATGTTTAAGGTTCACGTTGTTGACCGCGCTGAATACGACGCGCACCTTAAGGAACTTAAGGAAGCCGGCCAAGTAGGACGCCCGAAGGGCCACGACGACGCAATGACCGTGGTTGGTCTTGAGGCAGATGGAGAAAAGCACTGATGTCAAACGCCACACTTGAGACGGCAGCGCCAGCTGCACCAAAGCGTTCACTTGGTCAAATGGCGTTCCACTACCTGACCACGACTGACCACAAGGTCATCGGTCAGATGTACGCCTTCACCACCTTCGTGTTTTTCCTCTTCGGTGGACTTTTGGCGCTCATAATTCGCGCTGAATTGACCCTTCCGGGCAACCAAGTTGTTACGGACGAAACATTCAACCAGTTGTTCACGATGCACGGCACGATCATGTTGCTCATGTTCGCTACACCGCTGTTCTTCGCATTCGCGAACATGATCGTCCCGCTGCAAATCGGCGCACCGGACGTCGCTTTCCCGCGCCTCAACATGTTCAGCTACTGGCTGTACCTGTTCGGTTCACTCATTGCGTGCTCGGGCTTCTTGACGCCGGACGGCGCTGCCAGTTTCGGTTGGTTTGCGTACTTGCCGCTCTCTGATGCGGTTAACTCGCCTGGACTCGGCGGCGACCTGTGGGTACTCGGTTTGTACCTTTCCGGTCTCGGAACGATCCTCGGTGCGGTGAACTTCATCACCACGATCTTCACGATGCGTGCACCTGGCATGACGATGTTCCGCATGCCGATCTTCGTGTGGAACACGCTTGTCACCAGCATGCTCATCATCGTGGTGTTCCCCGTGTTCGGTGCGGCGCTGCTCGTGCTCGCTGCCGACCGCATCATCGGTACGCACGTCTTCGATGCCGCGAGCGGCGGCCCAATCATGTACCAGCACTTGTTCTGGTTCTTTGGCCACCCAGAGGTTTACATCATCGCCTTGCCGTTCTTCGGCATCATCACTGAAGTGCTTTCGGTGTTTAGTCGCAAGCCAGTCTTCGGTTACATCGGTCTGGTTGGCGCAACCTTGGCAATCGCCGTGCTTTCGGTTTCGGTGTGGGCGCACCACATGTTCGTGACCGGGGCCGTGAACCTCGCGTTCTTCTCCTTTATGACATTGCTGATCGGTGTACCGACAGGTGTGAAGTTCTTCAACTGGATTGGCACGATGTGGGGCGGATCCGTCTCCTTCGACACTCCGATGATCTTTGCCTTGGGCTTCTTGGTTACATTCCTCTTCGGTGGTCTGACCGGTGTCATCTTGGCTTCGCCACCACTCGACTTCCACGTTTCTGATACCTACTTCGTGGTTGCTCACTTCCATTACGTCGTGTTCGGAACCGTGGTATTCGCGATGTTTGCGGGCTACTACTACTGGTGGCCAAAGATCACCGGACGCATGCTCGACGAGCGCATCGGCAAGATTCACTTCTGGCTCCTCTTTGTTGGTTTCCACATGACCTTCCTGATTCAGCACTGGGTAGGCATGTCGGGCATGGCGCGTCGTTACGCCGACTACCTCCCGACAGACGGATTCACGTGGATGAACCAGGTTTCGACCGTGGGCGCATTCTTGCTAGGCGCCTCGACGTTGCCGTTCATCTACAACGTCTGGAAGACGCGTAACGCACCGATGGTGAACCAGAACGATCCGTGGGGATGGGGACGCTCGCTCGAGTGGGCGACATCTTGCCCACCGCCGCGACACAACTTCGAGTCGTTGCCGCGGATCCGTTCGGAAAGCCCAGCTTTCGACATCAACCACCCAGAAGCTGCTTCGGTTGAGGCACAGCTCGCGGCCCCTGAGACGAGTGCAATTTCGCAGTCGGTCAAGGATGCAGCCAAGAAGGACGGAGTCTAAACATGAAGAAAGAATTTTGGATCTTCCTCGGCTGCGGTGTCTTCTTCGCGATCGTTGCCCCGATCTACTGGGTCATCTCACCCCATGAAATCAGCGGCACGTTCCCGCTCGGTATGGCTGCGCTGTTGTTTTTCATGGTTGCGTTCTATCTGTGGTTTGTTGGCAAGGAAATTCCGGCTCGCCCAGAAGACCGTGAAGATGGCGAAATCATCGACGGGGCTGGCGAACTTGGCTTCTTCCCGCCCTACAGCTGGTGGCCGCTCTTCGCTGCCCTCGCAATCTGCACCTTGGTTGCTGGTATCGCGATCGGCTGGTGGATGGTGATGATGGCTGTTCCGTTTGCCGCGATCACGCTAGTTGGCTGGGTCTTCGAGTTCTACCGAGGACGCCACGCACACTGATCTGTACGTCTAACGACGTGTGGCCCATTCTCCTGCGGGAGATGGGCCACACGTCTTTTCTGCCGCAAAAGGTCAACCTAGGTCTCCGCGCCACGAATGGGTCGTGACGGATTCTTTGTAGCAGGGCACTCGCAGCGACGAAATACGGCACTACGCAGCGCCAAGCCCTAAACACGGCTAGCCTCTCGTCCATGAGTGTTGAAGCGGCCCGCCTGCGGCGGCGTTATGCGATCGGTGGCATCGCGACAGGCACGTTCGGCACCGTGCCAGGCATGCTGCTCATGCCGTATGTCACAGATGTTCTTGCAATCGGCTCTGCCCTCGCGGGGTTGATCGTCTTTGCGCCAAAAGCGTGGGACATGATTCTCAACCCGATCGCCGGGCGCATCTCGGACTCGGTCAAAGGCGACGATCGTCGGAGGCCTTTCCTGCTGGTTGCTGGACCGCTCATGGGGGTGGGCTTCTTCCTCATGTTCGTTGGTCCAACACAGCCGCCGCTGATGGCTGCATCGTGGGTATTGGTGACATTCATGCTTGCTGCGACCGCCTACGCGTTCTTTCAAGTGCCCTACTTGGCAATGTCCGCCGAAATCACTGACGATTACGATGAACGCTCCGCCTTGATGATGTGGCGCGTCATCGTGATCACGATTGCGATCATGATCGCGGGGGGCGGGGCGCCGGCACTCGTGGATCTGGCGGGCGGGGCGCGGGGATAACGATTGATTCGACCGGGCCTGGGCGGCGCGGGCGGTCATGGAGCGCTTCTACCGCGAGCCCAAGGTCGCCCGCCACGTCCTGGCCGACGACGCCGAGGGGCTCCTCGTCGCCACCCGCTGCCTCGGCGGCCACCCGCCCCCGGGGCAGGTGCCCCACCGCTCCG
>CALMUY010000213.1 GCA_937873005.1 uncultured Aeromicrobium sp.
AAGGCAAGGGCTGCGGCAATGACGGCAACCAAAGTTCTCGGAATAGACGAGCGCCGATTAGATATGGGCTCTTGGCTAGTTTTTGGCGAGGCGAGTACTTGTTCAAGCGTCTCGGAGGCCCTGTCCAGTTCTGATGAGGTCATGCTTGAGTTGTCATGTCGGGGCAGGCCAAGTTGACCAATGAGTTCTTCAAATTCAGGGTCACCCGGATCGTTTTTAGTCATGTGAAAGCCCCCTTTCATTTTCGAGGATGGCCCTTAACCGACTCTTGGCGCGGCTTTGGCGTTTTTGTGCGGAATGCGGTGAGATGTGCAAGATTTCCGCAATCTCGCGCGTCGAGAATCCGGCATGAAACAGCAGCACAATTTCTCGATCCTTTTCTGTTAGTTGCTCGAGGGAATTCGCAATCTCCGATTCGAGGTCGTCGCTTGAACTCGCGGGAGTAGTAGTTCTCAAGTGCGCGCCGAACTTTTCCGTCAACGAGCGTTGACGGGCCTGAGAACGCTTGTCATTCTGAACGTGTCCGTGAACGACCGCATAAGCCAGTGCACGCAATTTCCTGTGCTCTAAATCAGACGTTGGGTAATCTAGGTCCTTGAGCCACAACGTCAAAAAGGTGTTTGACACGACATCATCAGCGTTGGCGTATCCTGTTTGGCTGCGGGCGTATCCAAGCAATTCTGGATAGGTGGCCCAATAGAACTTTTCGAACTCTTGGACGTCCATCGAGCCACCTCCTCTGCGTAGAGTCGTTCCGATCGGATGGACGCATCCTAATTGCAAGTGAGGCCTAGATCGACAGGCTGGGCGCGCCGGGAGCATGCGACGTGTGATCGTCGGGTTTGACTAAGGTTAACGGGTGGATCGTTGGCTGTGGTGGGGTTACGGAGTCGTTGCGACGATCCTTTACGCGCTCGTGTCGATCTTGTCGTATCAGCGTTTCGATGTTCACTCCTGGGACTTGGCCATCTTCGAGCAAGCGATCAAGGCCTATAGCCAGTTTGAAGCGCCGATCGTGCTCGTCAAAGGACCCGAATACAACATCCTCGGCGACCACTTTTCGCCTGTCACCGCCCTGATCGCACCGTTCTACAAACTGTTCCCCTCGGCCTACACACTGCTGGTCGCACAAGCGGTGCTGATCGGCCTCTCCGTCGTGGTCATCGCGCGTCTTGCGATTCAACACCTCGGTGGCTGGTGGGGGAGTTTCTTCGCCGTTCTGTACGCCACATCGTTCGGTATTCAAGCCGCAGTCAGTGTCGATTTCCATGAAGTTGCCTTCGCTGTGCCACTGCTGGCGATGGCAGGGGCCGCGTTCGTCAACGGGAAATTCGACCACGTGATCTGGTGGTCGCTGCCATTGTTCTTGGTCAAAGAAGACCTCGGTATGACGGTCGCGGCGATCGGTGTGGCCTTGTGGTTCGCGGGGGAGCGCCGACGTGGCTTCTGGCTCGGGCTAGTTGGCCTGCTGGGCACCTTCTTGATCGTGTTTCTCGTGATCCCGTACTTCAATAACGGTGGCGAATACGACTACGTGGGCACGCTCGGCGGCGAAAGCGGCGTGGTCAGCACGCTCGTGTCGGGCCTCGGCACGAAACTGCTCACAGTCCTCATCACGCTCGGCGTGGGCGGCTTGGCCGTGTTCGGGTCACCGTGGATCATCGCCATCGTGCCGACGCTCGCCTGGCGTTTCGTAGGCGACGTTGAGTACTACTGGGGCACCGAGTGGCACTATTCGCTCGTCTTAATGCCGATCGTGTTCATCGCCATGATTGATACTCATATTCAAAAACCCCAATGGCGTTGGGCCAACGCGCTGATTGCGATTGGTTTTGCCTGTTGGATGTTGCAAGGGTCGGCTTTCCACCAACTCGCCAATGGTGACGCGTGGGGTGGCAACGCGCGTGCACAAGCCGCGCACAGGGTACTCGATGAGATTCCGGAGGGTTCGTACGTCGAGGCGGATATTGGTTTGCTGTCCCACCTCGTCAGCAAACACAACGTGTATTGGCGTGGCACCATCGGTCAAGCACAACCGGACTACATCGTGTTCGACAAAGACCTCTCCACCGACGACATCATCGGCTACGCCTGGCAAGCACACAACCGCGAATTCGCCGTGATCTACGAGGACGGATTCTTCGTGATTGCCCGCCGTGCTGGACTCAAATAGCTGACACGCGCCAGCGGTAAGTCAGGGGCGAGTCATGCTCATGACGTTGAGCGCAGCGTCGAGGTCGGCTTCGCTGATCTCACCGCGTTCCACGTACCCTTCCTCAAGCACCACCTGGCGGATAGTTTTGCGTTCCTTCACAGCCTTCTTCGCAATCGCGGCCGCGTTCTCGTACCCGAGGTAACGGTTCAACGGCGTCACCACCGACGGGCTCGACTCGGCCAATTCGAGGCAGCGTTCTTCGTTGGCGGTAATGCCATCGATGCATCGTTCAGCAAGCACCGACGAAGAGTTCGCCAAGAGACGGATCGATTCGAGCACGTTCCGGCCGATCACTGGCAGCGTCACGTTCAACTCGAACGAGCCGCTCGCCCCCGCGAACGCGATCGCCGCATCGTTGCCGATTACTTGCGCACACACCATCAACGTTGCTTCGGGCAACACGGGGTTCACTTTGCCGGGCATGATGCTCGAACCAGGTTGCAGATCCGGCAAGTTGATTTCACCCAATCCCGTGCGCGGACCAGACCCCATCCAGCGCAGATCGTTACAAATCTTCACCAGGCTCACCGCGATCGTGCGCAAGGCTCCGCTGAACTCCACCAGACCGTCTCGGGCTCCTTGCGCTTCGAAATGGTCGACTGCTTCGGTGATCGGTAGCCCGGTGTTCTGGGCGAGGATCTCGATCACGCGCTGTGGGAATCCGGCGGGAGTGTTGATGCCGGTGCCTACAGCGGTGCCACCCAGCGGAACTTCAGCCGCGGCGGGTAGCGCCTTCTCGACGCGCTCGATGCCTTTACGGATCTGAGCCGCATAGCCAGCGAACTCTTGGCCGAGTGTGACGGGCGTGGCGTCCATCAAGTGGGTGCGCCCCGACTTCACCACGTGCGCGAACTCGGTGGCTTTTGCTTCGAGACTGAGCGCCAAACGATCGAGCGCGGGTAACAGCACGCGGATCGCCGACTCGGTCGTCGCCAGATGAATCGAGGTGGGAAACACGTCATTGCTTGACTGCGAGGCGTTCACGTGATCGTTGGGATGCACCTCGATGCCCGAATCGCGGGTAGCGATTGTCGCGATCACTTCGTTGGTGTTCATGTTGCTGGACGTGCCAGAACCGGTCTGAAACACGTCGATCGGGAACTGGTCATCGTGGGCGCCGCTAGCCACCTGCTCGGCTGCAGCCCGAATCGCGTCTGCCATCGACTTGTCGAGGATCCCCAATTCGCCGTTCGCTTGCGCGCACGCGGCTTTGATCTGTGCCAAGGCCCGGATCTGTGCTGATTCGATCGGTGTCCCCGAGATGGGAAAATTCTCGATGGCTCGCTGAGTTTGGGCACGCCAGAGCGCCTGCGTGGGCACACGCACCTCACCCATCGTGTCGTGTTCGATGCGCCATTCGCCAGATTCGGTCATACCGTGCACGATACTCCCGCGCAGCGGCTTAGCTCCCGCGAAGCGAATTACTCCTTGGAACGGACTCGCAAAACGCCCAAAGGTACGGTCACTTCGCCGCTCGGATCGGTAAAGAAGTCGTTGCCTTTATCGTCGACGACGATGAACGCAGGGAAGTCTTCCACATCGATCTTCCAGACTGCTTCCATGCCCAGTTCGGGCCATTCGAGCACTTCTTGGCTCTTGATGCAGTCTTGCGCCAAGCGGGCCGCCGGGCCGCCGATCGAACCGAGATAGAAACCACCGAACTCATCGCACGCTTCGGTAACTTGCTTGGAACGGTTGCCCTTCGCGAGCATCACCATCGAACCGCCAGCGGCTTGGAAACTTTTGACGTACGAGTCCATACGCCCGGCCGTCGTCGGGCCGAACGAACCCGAGGCCATGCCTTCGGGGGTCTTGGCCGGTCCGGCGTAATAGACAGGGTGATTCTTCATGTATTCAGGCATGGGTTCGCCAGCATCGAGAAGTTCCTGAATCTTTGCGTGGGCGATATCGCGCGCCACCACGAGCGGACCGGTCAGGCTCAACCGCGTCTTGACCGGGTACTTGCTGAGTTCGGCGCGGATTTCGTCCATGGGTCGCGTCAAGTCGATCTTGACCACTTCGCCACCCGAAATGTCTTCGGCCACACCTGCATCAGGCATGTAGTGAGCCGGGTCCATTTCGAGTTGCTCAAGGAACACGCCGTCTGGGGTGATCTTGCCGAGCGCTTGACGGTCAGCCGAACACGACACGGCAATCGCTACCGGGCACGAAGCACCGTGGCGTGGCAACCGCACGACGCGCACATCGTGACAGAAGTACTTGCCACCGAACTGCGCGCCGATACCGAACGACTGAGTCAACTTGAACACTTCTTCTTCGAGCTCCAAGTCACGGAACCCGTGCGCACTCATCGACCCTTCGGTCGGCAAGTTATCCAGGTAATGCGCTGAGGCGTACTTGGCCGTCTTGAGTGCGTATTCGGCCGAGGTGCCGCCGATCACGATCGCGAGGTGGTACGGCGGGCAGGCGGCCGTGCCGAGGCTCTTGATCTTCTCGTCCAAGAACTCTAAGAGTCGCTTGGGGTTCAAGACAGCCTTGGTCTCTTGATACAAGAACGACTTGTTGGCCGAACCGCCACCCTTAGCCATAAACAAGAACTTATATTCGGGCTTGGCAGGGTCGCCAGGCGTGGAATACAACTCGATTTGAGCCGGCAAGTTAGTTCCCGTGTTCTTCTCCTCAAACACGGTGAGCGGCGCAAGTTGGCTGTAACGCAAGTTGAGTTTCGTGTAGGCGTCGTAGACGCCGCGGCTAATGTGTTCGGCGTCATCCACGCCCGTCAACACGCCTTCAGACTTCTTGCCCATCACGATCGCGGTGCCCGTGTCTTGACACATCGGCAGCACGCCGCCAGCCGAAATGTTGACATTCTTCAATAAGTCGAGTGCTACGAACCGATCGTTGCCCGAGGATTCCGGGTCATCGATGATCTTGCGCAACTGGGCGAGGTGCGCGGGACGCAAATAGTGGCTGATGTCGTGCATCGCCTCGGCAGTGAGCCGTTGGAGTGCTTCTGGCTCCACATTGAGGAACGTGCGATCACCCACTTGCGTGGTGGAAACGCCCTCAGTGGTGATGAGGCGGTAGGGGGTGTCGTCGGGGCCGATCGGAAGGAGGTCGGAGTACCGGAATTCTGCTTCAGTCACCCTTCGAGACTACTGGTAACAGGGTCGACATCCCTGCTGAGGATGGACTAACTGGCGTCGGTTCAGAAGGTTGCGCGTGAAGCATTGGTGACGATCGCATCGATGATTGTGCGATCCAATTGCGCAGGCAGGTCGTGGCCCATGCCAGCAATCTGAATGTAGGTGGCTTCGGGAATCGCCTCGGCGACAGCAAGCCCGCCCGACTTGTGTACAAGTGGATCGGCAGCCCCGTGAATCACGGTGGTGGGTGCTACGACCGCGTGCAGCGATTCGGTGCGGTCGTCTTGCGTGAGGACTGTCAGCAGTTGGCGCGCAACCCCGCTGGCGATGCGACCGCGATCATACGTCTCCATGGCGCGTCGCCGCGCGAACGTGAGTTCGGTGGGGAATGCTGGCGAGGCGAGAAGCTGGTCAACTTCGAGTTGAAAATTCACGTAATCGCCGCGAGTTTGTCCGGTCTTGATCAGCGACTTTCTGATCGTCTTTATCGTCGGCCGACCGACGCCCTTCTTGCCGGAATTTGCGGATATTGAGGCAAGCGTCAAGACCCGTTCGGGGTGGGTGCAGGTGATCGTTTGCGCAATCATCCCTCCAGTCGAGAAGCCGACAATGTGGGCGGCCTTGACACCGATGTGGTCAAGCAGGCCAAGCGCGTCGTCACCCATATCCTGCAATGAATAGGGCGCCGAGCCTCGACCAGCGAGCGCAGCGAGAATTGCGGTCCGTGAGACGTGATGGTGACGCAGTTTCGTGGAACGACCCGTATCTCGGTTGTCGAACCGAATCACATGGAACCCACGGCTCGCCAGTTTCGTGCACAACTCTGTCGACCACCATCCCATCGGGCACCCGAGCCCCATGATGAGCAAGATCGTCTCATGTTCAGGGTTGCCAAAGGTTTGATAACAGATGTCGAGTCCGCTAGGTAGATGTGCGAACTGTTCGTCTGAAACCTGGATTTCGATGGCATCGTCCTGTGAGACAGTCATGGTTACTCCTGTGGCAGCCCTACGAACGCGCGAAGTTTTTGTGCGCGATGCTCGCTGCGGATCGTGCGAATCGTGCCAGAACGCGAACGCATGACGATCGACTCGGTGGTAATACGGCCGGACTCGTGGCGTACGCCTTGAACGAGGTTGCCGTCGGTAATGCCGGTGGCGACGAAGAAACAATCGTCAGCGTTCACGAGGTCGTTCGTGGACAGAATCTGATCGAGATCGAGACCCGCGTCAATCGCGCGTTGGCGTTCAGCATCGTCAACGGGTGCGAGTTTGCCTTGAATCACGCCACCGAGGCACTTCATCGCGACAGCAGTGATGATCCCCTCGGGAGTGCCGCCACGGCCGAGTAGGAGGTCGATGCCCGAGCCGGGGCGGGCCGCGACGATACCGCCAGCGATGTCGCCGTCGCTAATGAGTTGAATTCGCGCGCCAGCGGCCCGCACTTCTTCGATGATCTGGTCGTGGCGTGGCCGGTCGAGGACGCACACGGTGATGTCGGAGGCGTATTTTCCT
>CALMUY010000214.1 GCA_937873005.1 uncultured Aeromicrobium sp.
GCCGTTCGTGGAGTTCGGACTCGTTACGCTCGTTCACTCCCGTTGAGGTGTCATGCTTGCTGACCACGGCAATATCATCTGCCGACACGCCTAGCTTGGCCAAAGCCCTAGCCAGACGCGATTCCTTGCCATCCAAACCGGCCGCTAAGGCACCCAAGCCAGGTGCCGGAATCGAGGTGTGAATGCCATCGGCAAAGGAGGCGGCATAAGCAAGCACCCCGAGCACCGGCAATCCCAACTCAAGAGCAACATCGCCACGCGCCAAGAGAATTGTGCCGCCGCCTTGTGACTCAACGAATCCGCCATAACGACGGTCGTTGGCTCGGCTGAAGTGCCTCGGGGCAATACCCTTCGCCGCCATGCGTGCCGAATCGGCCGTTGCTGCCATGTCACCGAAACCGACAATGCCTTCAATGCCTAGATCATCGAAACCGCCAGCCACCACGAAATCGGCCTTGTCCACGGCGATCTTGTCGACCGCTTCTTCGATCGACACTGCCGTCGTGGCGCAGGCAGCCACCGGATGCACCATCGCGCCATATCCGCCGACATACGACTGCACCACATGGGCCGCAATCACGTTCGGGAGTGCCTCTTGGAGGATGTCGTTCGGCGTCGGGTTGCCGAGCAGCGTGTCGATGTACAGCGATCGCATCGACGTCATGCCACCCATGCCAGTGCCTTGAGTGTTAGCGACGCGACTCGGATGCACCCAGCGCAAGAGTTCGGCCGGAGTGAACCCAGACGAGAGGAAGGCGTCTACTGTGCAGACCAGGTTCCACAGGGCCACGCGATCAATCGACTGCACCATCTCTGGCGAAATACCCCAACGCGTCGGATCGAATCCGCTCGGAATTTGGCCTCCGACAGTCCGCGAGAGTTTCATGGCGCGAGGCACGCGAATCTCGGTGCCGGCCGCACGAGTGACAGTCCATTCACCCTCGTTATTAACGCTTGCCCGCGTATTTTCGGGGTCAGCTGCACGCATCGCCTCGGCCTCAGCCTGGCTCGAAACACTGAAAGTCAGGTCCTTGTCCAAGTAAACCGACGTTAAGAGCGGTGCCGAATTCTCGACCATGTCGCCGTCGTCTTCGTACTGGCGAATTCCGATGCGTTGACGAACCTCGTCTTCATAACGATCAGCCAACTCAGCTTCGGGCACCGGCTCGCCAGTTTCCGTATCCATCCACGAACCTTGCGCATCATCGAAGGTGACAAGTCCGGTGAGCCAGGCGAGTTCGAGCACGCCTGCGGCTGAGAGCTCGTCGTGAACCTCCATCTCGTAGCGTGTGCGCGAGGAACCCAGTGGCCCCAGTTCACCCGCACCCACAATGACCACCATGTCTTCAACTCGCGCAGAGACCTCACCCCATTGTGGGGAGACCAGAGCCGGCATACGGCTTGGCGGCGCAGGCAGAGCACCAATCGTCGTGGTGGAATCGTGCGCGGTGTCAGCGTTCCGTTCAGTCTGCAGTGACTCTGTTGCCTCGGCAGCGAGTGCCGCGAGTGCCGCGAGATCAAGTTCGATCTCACCCAAGCCACCAGTCAAGTCGACCTCGATCGGATCGCTCGCCGCCGCTAGGCGCTTTGCTGGCGTGCAGTGGTCAAGCAAAGCTGCGGCCATATCGTCTGGCGCCCATGTTTGTACCCCTGCTGCTTCCACCGCTTCCACGAGCGGATCGTTCCGCGACATGAGACCAGTGCCGCGCACCCAGCCAATGATCGCGTGTGTGAGCGTAATGCGCTTCGCCCAACGCTTTTCGCTGCGCCATTTGTTCACGAGCGCGTCGAGGCCAGCCTTTGCTTCGGCGTAGGCGCCGTCACCACCAAACATGCCGCGGTTGGGCGAACCGGGCAACAAGACATGCAGGCTCGCGTTAATGTCACGTGCCGTGATGTGCTCGGCGATCTGGCCCATAAGCCGTTCAACCGACCACAACAAGATGCGTGCCTGGGTTTCCGTTTGCGGCCCGGCATCGACAGTTTCACCGCTAGCCGAACCGGCAGCAAAGGGCACGATAAGAGACGGCACGAGCGCTGGTTTCATCACCGTGGTGACACCTGCTGCCGTGTGGCTTTGCTCGGTGCGTAACCATTCGGCGAGCGCGTCCACGTCGGCAAAGGAAGCCATGTTCGCTGGCACGACCCACAACACTGCGCCACCAGCGGCATTACTTCGGTACAACTTCTTGAAGAACTCGCGTTTGGAGTCGCTCATCGACGAAGTCGTTGCGACCACGGTGGCTCCTTGGCGCAAGAGATTGGCGACCACTCCTGCTGCGATCGAACCCGTGCTCGCACCCGTCACAACGGCCACGTCCTCGCTGAACGGGCCAGAGGCTTCGCGGCGCGCAGCCTTAGCGATTTCGCCAAGCCGCGGGTCTGGGTTCTTGGTGAACCAGTACTCGGCCTGGCGAGCGACTGACTCGCCGGTTCCCGCGAACTGAAGCGAATCTGGCACCTCGAGGCCAAGCCCGATGCGCGCAACGTCTTCACGTGCACTCGCCCAGCGGTCATCGAGCACGAAAGCAAGGTCCGCATCGAATGCCGTCGCGGTATGCCGCACCCAGTCCGCACCCAACTCACGTTCTATGTGTTCGCGCAATGCAAGCGCGTCAGCATCCGTTTCGATGGCGGCAGCGTGGGTGCGCAATCCGAGGTGGTCGAGCACAAGGTTGGCTGCCGAGGCAAGTACGCCGTCTGCTCCCGTGATGGCGCTCGTGAACTCTGCTAGCGCAGCCACATCAATAGTTGCGCCCTCACCACTCGACGCTTGCGGCATCGTGACCGTCAGCCCTTGCGCAAGAGCTACTTCTGAGATGGCTGTATCGATGGCGTTCGCCACATCGTCGGCTTTCGCTAACGAAGCGCTCGGCCCGAAGTCGCCGCCGCGCACACTCGTTCCTTCGCGTGTTGCCATCGCGAGGTGTGCTGTCACATGTGGGACCCAGCCGTCACCGAGTTGCCAAACATCGCGTACTCGCTCGCCGATGAACGCGGGGCGTTTACCGCTCGGGCCGAGCACTTTAGCGAGGTGATCGCTTATCGTTCCGCTCAGCACCGAACCAAAGGGACGGTAACCACGGGCCATGGCGCTCGTCTTGCTCGCCAGAGTCACCATGTCTGCTTCGGCTGCGCCGTCAATCGCACCGAGGGAGAGTTCAGCACCGAGGTCTACGAGCAGTTGGTTGCGGCGACTGGAAGCACCGTCACACAAGGACTCAATTGAGTCGGCAGCGCCAAGTTGATCTGGGCGCATCTTCGTCCACCAGGCAATCAGAACCCGCGTGGCATCTGCAGCCGTGAAATCAAGATCGGGAACGTGGGCTTGTGGTGCGCTGGCCGGTTGAGCCGGGCTTGGCGCGTCTTGGGCGGCAGCAATTTCTTCGCCACCATCCTGTGGCGCCTCGGCAACATCGTCAGCAAGGTCTTCAACGACGATGTCCTCATCAGTCGCGAAAACAATGCCCGCATCGCGTTCGATGTTGAGCACCTCAATACCCTCGATGTTTCGAGCTTTGAGGGTTCCGCTGGCAAGATTCGCGACGGTTGGCGCGGTACCGATACCCACCTCAATAAACCGTTGCACTCCGAGCCCGCCTGCGCTCTCAGGGGTGAACATGAGGTCTTGAGTTTCGATCCAGCGCACGGGGCTCGCGAACTGCCAAGCGAGCAGTTCGATGAGCACGGTACGGCACAAGCGTTCAGGTTTCGCAGCCCACACATCGAACTGGCTCAGCACCTCATTGAGTGGCGCAGAATCCACGAGATCCGCGATTTCTTCAATGAATTCACGCTCTAGCGAGAATGGTTTGGGCACCAAGTTGGGCACATACCGACCCGCCAAGATCGCCGGGTCGATTGACTCGGGCAGCAATTCTTCGAGCCTTGTACGGAATGCTGGCACACCCGATTGGAGTACTTTGCTGTGGAATGGCACGTCCACACCTGGCACGAGAATGAAGGCCGCTTTGCCGCCAAACTCAGCACGCCGTTTCGCAATATCGCGTTCGAGTTCTTCGAGCCCCCGCACTGTTCCGGCGATCGCATACTGATTGCCTAACTGGTTGAAATTGACCACCTGTAAAAACTCGCCACTCGCATCGGCGATGTCGGCTAGGTAGCGTTCCACGTCGGCGTCGGCCAAGCCGATTTGGGACGGCCTGATCGCAGCGAGTCGATAGTTGCTTCGCCCGTGTTCGTCACGCGGCACGAGCGTGTGCATGACCGATCCGCGTTGGAACACCACTTCGACGACAGCTTCGAGCGAGATGACCCCTGAGACTGCTGCGAGCGCGTTGTATTCGCCTACGGAGTGACCCGCGATGATGGCGCCTTCGACGTGCGCGTCTGCTTCACGAAGTTCGGCGATCTGTGCCGCGCCAAGGACTGCCATTGCCACTTGCGTGAACTGGGTCAAATAGAGCACGCCATCGGGGTGTTTGTGCGTTACGCCGTGGGCGATGAGTTCCGTGGGGTTGTCACGCACGACGGTCAGGATCGAGAATCCGAGTGCGGAGCGCGTGTGCGCATCTGCTCGATCCCACACTTCGCGGGCTGCCACGCTGCGTTGGTAGCCGTCCATGCCCATGCCTTGTTTTTGAATGCCTTGACCGGGGAAGGCATAGGCCGTGCATGGCGCTTCAAGCCGAGCGGTCGCACTCATGGCGAGTGCCCCGTCGGCCATGACGGTCACCTCCACGAGCTCGGCGCCCGCAGCCGAGTTGCGTTCGGAGCAAGGCAA
>CALMUY010000215.1 GCA_937873005.1 uncultured Aeromicrobium sp.
CGATAAAAATCCGCCCCTTTCGGAGCGGAAAGTTCAGCAGTACTACTGCCACCGCAGGCGGCCGTGACGAAAAGGGTTCCGAGGATCGCTGCCGCGATTCGCGTGCCAAAGCGTGTGACGTAAGCCATAGTCGCCGAGCCTACCGGAAACCGCTTGGTGCCAAATCAATCACTTCGGGCACCTTTAAACAACAGGCAGGGCCGCACCTGATTTGAGTGCGGCCCTGTCTACATGCGAGTTGTCAGAGTGTCGACTGAATTCCAGCGAGAAGTTGTCGCGCCATGACTATCCGCTGAACTTGGTTCGTGCCTTCGTAGATCTGCGTGATCTTCGCGTCGCGCATCATCCGCTCGACCGGGTAGTCGCGAGTGAAGCCATAGCCGCCCAGCAACTGCACTGCATCGGTAGTTACTTGCATAGCCGTGTCCGATGCGAAAGCCTTCGCTGCCGCACCAAAGAAGGTGAGGTCTTTGTCGCCACGTTCGGAGCGTCCGGCGGCGGCATACGTCAGCTGACGAGCAGCTTCAACCTTCATACCCATGTCGGCGATCATGAACTGCAAGCCCTGGAAGTCAGCGACTGGCTTACCAAACTGCTTGCGTTCCTGCACGTAGCCAAGCGCGTAGTCCAAGGCGCCTTGAGCGACGCCAACGGCCTGAGCCGCAATGGTGACTCGCGTGTGGTCGAGCGTCTTCATCGCGATTTCGAAACCTTGGCCCTCATTGCCGATCATCCGGTCGTGAGGGATTCGTACGTTGTCGAAGTAAACCTCACGCGTGGGCGAACCTTTGATGCCAAGCTTCTTTTCGGGCGCACCGAACGACACGCCTTCATCGGACTTCTCAACTACGAAGGCGGTGACGCCCTTGCTGCGCTTTTCTGGATCGGTCATGGTCAAAACGGTGTAGTACTCGGACTCGCCAGCGTTGGTGATCCACCGCTTGACACCGTTGAGGACCCATTCGTCACCATCGCGGACTGCGCGGGTCTTCTGGTTAGCAGCATCAGAACCGGCATCAGGTTCTGAAAGGCAGTAGGAGAACCCACCTTCACCGGCGGCGAGTTTGCTGAGGTATTTCGACTTGAGCTCTTCGCTACCGCCGATCTGCACCGGCAAAGAACCCAACTTGTTCACGGCAGGGATCAACGAACTCGAGACGCACACGCGAGCGATCTCTTCAATGACGAGCACCGTGGCGAGCGCATCGGCACCAGCGCCGCCATACTGTTCCGGGACGTGGGGCGCGTGGAAATCAACGGCCTTTAGAGCCTCATCGGCTTCACGCGGGTAGCGGGCTTCTTCGTCTACCGCAGCGGCAAACGGTGCGATTTTGGCTTCGGCCACGGCACGCGCGGCTTCGCGGATTGCTTGGTGTTCTTCGGAGAGCGCAAAGTAGTCAGTCACAGGGGAATCTTAGGACGTACCGGGGTTTATGCCCGCACGTGGGATCAGTCACCCCTGACTGCAGCACCTTTGGCCCGTGCGACGTTCGCGAGTTCCTCTTGGAACGCGACCATCTTGTCTTGCAGTGCCGAATCGTGAGTGGCAAGTATCCGCACCGCGAGGAGGCCCGCGTTTCGCCCGTTCCCAATCGCGACAGTTGCGACGGGAACCCCAGCCGGCATCTGCACGATTGACAGCAGCGAATCCATCCCATCGAGGTATTTCAGCGGCACCGGGACTCCAATAACAGGCAGCGGTGTGACGGCCGCGAGCATGCCTGGCAGGTGGGCGGCCCCACCCGCGCCAGCGATGATGACTTGGATGCCACGTTCGTGTGCACGACGGCCGTATTCGAGCATTTCGTCTGGCATCCTGTGTGCAGACACGACATCTGCTTCGTAGGCGATGCCGAACTCAGCTACGGCATCGGCTGCAGCCTTCATCGTTGGCCAGTCCGAATCGGATCCCATGACGATCCCCACGCGGGGTGTATCTGCGCTCATGGCTAGTTCTCCTCGTTGGTGAGCAGTTCGGCGCTGCGCCGTGCGCTCGCCAATACCGACTCTAGATCGTTTCCGGTAGCGGTGACGTGGCCGACTTTGCGACCGGCCTTCACCTCTTTGCCATACAAGTGAACGTGGACGTTCGGTTCTGCCGCCAACGCAACTTTTCGACGCGCGACCAAATCCGTTGCGCTTCCGCCCAAGATGTTCACCATCACGGCCCAGTCTTCACGTGCTTCAGCGCCACCAAGCGGGAGGTCTAAAACTGCTCGCAGGTGGTTCTCGAATTGGCTCGTCGCCGCACCTTCGATCGTCCAGTGCCCCGTATTGTGGGGCCGCATCGCGAGTTCGTTGACAAGAATCCGGCCATCGTTCGTCTCGAAAAGCTCAACTGCCAGCATCCCGACCACGTCCAGTTGCGTCGCAACCTTCACAGCAATTGTGCTCGCCTCGTTTGCTTGCGTCGGATCCATATTGGGCGCCGGAGCGATAACGAGAGCACAGACGCCGTTTTCTTGACGCGACTCCACCACCGGATAAGCAACAATTTCGCCCGATGCCGATCGAGCCACTTGGGCAGACAACTCGCGTGAAAAATCGACGAGTTCTTCGGCCAACAATTCAACATCGGCGTTCTCGATAATGTCGACCGCTTGCGCTTCCTCACGAATAACCCAAACACCCTTACCGTCGTAGCCGCCGCGCGCCGTTTTCAGAACAAGTGGGAAACCGAACTCTCGCACATCTTCGATCGACGAGACCTGGGCCCAGCGAGGGCACGGGATCCCCAATTCGCGGAGCCGCTGCCGCATCTTGAGCTTGTCTTGAGCAAACAAGAGCGCGTGTGGCCCCGGTCGGCATTCGTGCCCTGCGTCGATCAGCGCGTGTAAGTGCTGATTCGGGACGTGCTCGTGATCAAACGTGACGACCGGCGCATCGGCGATCGCTCGCTTCAAGTCGTCTAGATCAAGATGGGAACCCACGACATAGTCGCGAATTACTTGAGCAGCGGAAACGTCATCGCCCTCGGCGAGCAACCGGGTACGGATACCCAAAGCAATCGCCGGCTGCGCCATCATCCGGGCCAGTTGACCGCCACCGATAATGGCAAGTTCAGTCTTCGTCACGGTATGCAGACTATCGGGCAGCGTGAACTATCGACTCGTGAAGCCACGGCGTTCGGTGACAGCGATCGGCGAAAGGTTCCCGAATCCACGAATCGGCCGCGGGGGAAGCACCCGCGTTTCGAATGCTCCTTCGATCGCTTCCGCTGTTTCTTGGTCGACAAGCACCCGATTGGCTCGAGCAACATTCGACAGGCGCGCCGCGAGATTAACCGGAGGCCCGAAGACGTCACCGAGGCTGCTGATGACCGAGCCGGTCGCGAGCCCTACGCGAACGCTGGGCAAATTGGATCGTGCACCGAGGCCCTTGACCACATCGAAAGAAACGCGTGTGGCTTGGACAGGATCTTCGTGGACGAACAGCATGGCGTCGCCAAGGGTCTTGATCACTCGGCCTCCGCCGGCCGTGACGATGTCGCCACATCGAGTTTCAAACTCCTCCACGACTTCCGCTAGTTCGACTTGATCGAGTTCGTTTGACAGCGCCGTGAAACGCGTCATGTCAGCGAACCCGACGGTCATTTGAGTGCTCAGAACTTCATCATCTGTGCCACCACGCGTCTGCATTCGTAAGGCCGCAGCGGCCAAATGCCGATGCCACACGTGCAGCAAGAGTCGATCGAACTGCGGTGCGGCGGTGCTGGCAAGCGCCAGAGCGGCGTCCATCCGATTGCCGATCTTGCCGTCACTGACGTCGCTCTCAAGCTGTTCCATCAGAATCGTGACTTCCCAATCGGCCAGCCGCGCCATCGTGTGGCCGAGTGCGCGCGTGAGCCGAAAAACGGTGCGCTCATCCATCACGCCGAGGTCAATAGCGCGTGCCACGATCGTAGCCGCAGTGATGTCCGACTCCCCAAAAACGGCTTCATCGCCAGGGTCAGGGAAACCCAAGTTGCGCCACAACTGCATACCCTGCTCGGCAGTGAGGCCCGCCGCCTCGACCACGTGCGCATTCGTGAGGTTGAGGTCCTCTTTGATGATCTGCGAAACGAGATCGGGCCGTTCAGTGGACTTCGTCACTTCGTGCTTCTGGTTCGTGTGAGGAGATGACGTATTCAGAGATTGTTCGATGAAATTCTTCAATTGCCGGAATGTCATGAAGGCGTAGTCCTGATTGTTGGCTGGCGTCGTGGATAACTAGCGTGCCGCAACCCAAAATACGATCAACGACGCCCTTCTCGAAGGCGACGTCGTTGATGCGGGCGAGCGGAATGATGCGTCCTGAACGAGTCAGCACGCCTTTTTGTTCGATGAGGCGCTTGTTGGTCAAGGTGTATGTCCAGGTGACCCAGCGCAGGAACGGCATCCCCGTAACGACGAACAAAATGACGGCCGCGACGATGACCGTCACGAGCCGAGCAGTGGCGCCGCTTTCGGCACTGAATGCGCCGATGACGAATCCGGCACCGATCATCGTGATGATTCCCAACCCGATCGGAACGAACAGCGACTTGATGTGTGTGCGCACGGTGCTGAGTTCGACCTCGTTGGGCAACAGGATCTTTTCTAGGGAAGCCATGAGTGAATCCTGCCATGTTCGCGGCCAGTTGCACACAAAAGCGGGGTCAAGCGAGGTTTTCTGGACGCACGTGCTGAACATCGCCTGCGCTGTAGGCGGTTCCGTCGACAATCAAGCAGCCGAAGTCGTCGATTCCTTCGGCGAGTCCGTTGATGTCGTCCGCGCCTTCGATGAGGATCCGCACCCGTTGCCCAACGGTGAGACACAGTTCCCCGTATGCGGCTTTGATCGCGGCCAGATCTCCGTCCTCCCATCGGTCGACCCATTCGCGAAGAGTTGTTGCGATCGCGACGAGAATGTCGACCCTGTTTGTGGACGTTGCGCCTTCGATGCGAAGTGACGTTGCCGTCGGGACGGGGAGTTGGCCTGGGGAGAGCGACACGTTGATCCCAAAGCCGATCACAGCGGCCGGACCGGTTGGTGTCTCGACACGCTCAACGAGAATCCCAGCGAGTTTCTTTTGTTCGCGCGTCAAGACATCGTTCGGCCATTTCAGTACCGTTGGCACGCCCAGAGTCTCAAACGATTGCGCCACAGCCAAGCCGACTAGGTGCGGAAGCCAGGTCCACGGCAAAGGTGCATCCGAACTAGGTCGCACCAACACAGACAAAGCGATTCCGGTGCCTTCGGGCATTTCGAAAGTGCGATCCAGCCGCCCACGACCGGCAACTTGGTGGTGCGTCGTGTGAATCGTCCACGCCGGTGCTCCGTCCTTGGCGGCTTGGGCGAGATCCCGATTCGTGCTTGCGGTGTGCCTCGTGACTATTGCTCTTGGCCATTGGCTCCCCAGCAGCTCTGCCAGTCGTTGCGGATCGAGGTCGGTCGTATTTTCGGAGGGAGCAGGCATGAGTCAAGATTCGCACAGATAAGGTGTGAACCATGACCGCAGCAGCTCCTGACGCTCCACTTGAGGCGCATCCCGAACTCCACACCACCGCAGGCAAGATCGCGGATTTCGAACGACGCAACTCCGAAGCAACCATCGAAATGGCCGCCAAGGCCGCTGAGAAGCAAGCCGCTCGGGGTCGCCAGAGCGCCCGCGAACGCATTGAACAGCTTCTCGACGAGGGCTCGTTCGTTGAACTCGACGCGCTCGCACGCCACCGCGCCACCGCCTTCGGCCTCGACAAGAACCGCCCCCTCGGCGACGGCGTCATCACCGGATACGGCACGATCGATGGCCGCCAAGTGTGCGTGTTTGCTCAGGACTTCTCGATCTTCGGCGGCAGCCTCGGCGAGGTATACGGCGAAAAGATCACCAAGGTCATGGACTTGGCCATCAAGTCGGGCTGCCCGATCATCGGTATCAACGAAGGTGCCGGCGCCCGTATTCAAGAAGGCGTCGTTTCGCTTGGCCTCTACGGCGAGATCTTCAAGCGCAACGTGCACGCTTCGGGCGTCATCCCGCAGATCAGCCTGATCATGGGTAACTGTGCTGGCGGCCACGTCTACTCCCCCGCTGTCACCGACTTCACCATCATGGTTGACCAGACCTCCGGCATGTTCATCACCGGACCAGACATCATCAAGACCGTCACCGGCGAAGACGTCACGATGGAAGAACTCGGCGGTGGCCGCACGCACAACACCAAGAGCGGCAACTCGCACTACTTGGCTGCTGACGAAGACGATGCACTCGAATACGTCAAGGCGCTCGTCTCCTACTTGCCACAAAACAACATGGAAGAGCCAGCCGCCTACGACGAGGTCGCTGACCTAGAGATCACCGATCTCGACCTCAGCCTCGATTCGCTCATCCCAGATTCGGCCAACCAGCCGTACGACATTCGCACGGTGATCGAAGCCGTCGTCGACGACCAAGAGTTCCTCGAAGTTCAGTCTTTGTTCGCGCCGAACATCGTGATCGGGTTCGCCCGTGTTGAAGGTCGCTCGGTAGGCGTTGTCGCGAACCAGCCCATGCAGTTCGCAGGCTGCCTCGACATTGACGCTTCGGAAAAGGCCGCTCGCTTCGTGCGCACCTGCGATGCCTTTAACATTCCGGTGCTGACTTTCGTTGATGTTCCAGGCTTCTTGCCCGGCACCGATCAGGAGTGGAACGGCATCATTCGCCGTGGCGCCAAGTTGATCTATGCCTACGCCGAAGCGACCGTTCCCCTGGTCACGATCATTACGCGCAAAGCCTACGGCGGAGCGTACGACGTCATGGGTTCGAAGCACCTCGGCGCCGACATCAACCTGTCGTGGCCGACCGGACAGATCGCGGTTGTTGGCGCATCGGGCGCGGTCAACATCTTGTACCGTCGCGATATCGCTGCCGCCGAAGATCCTGAAACGTTGCGCGCGGAACTCATGACCGAATACGAAGACACACTCTGCAACCCGTACGTGGCGGCCGAACGTGGCTACATCGATGGCGTTATCAAGCCCTCCACCACACGCGGCGAAATCGTCAAGGCCCTCCGCTTGCTGCGCACCAAGCGTGCCTCGTTGCCTCCCAAGAAGCACGGAAACATCCCACTGTGAGCGCCGACGAAACCACCACTCCCGAGACGACCGCAACTCCTTTGCTGCGGGTCGTCAAAGGTGACCCAACTCCGGCCCAGTTGGCGGCACTCGTGGCGGTTGTGGCCGCTCGAGCAGTCTCCGGAGTCGAAGACAAGCCCCAGCCTCGCAGCGAATGGGGACACCCTGTTCGTCTACATCGCCAACCGCTGCGCATCGGGCCGGGCGTGTGGCGCCAATCCGCTTGGTGATCTGCTTGGCGATCGGCGAAAGCCCACCACGAATCGATAGGGTCGTGAAAGGATCGAAGCATGACGCTTCGCCCTGAACCAGACACATCACACGCCGATTGGTTTGTTGACTCGACGAGCGACTGGCAACAAACAGCCACGTTCGGACCGGCGGGCTTCGATGCCTACGTCACCATCCGATTCGATACGCCAGATTCTCAGTCATACCGAAGTGACGATCTACTCATGTCACACGTGGTGGCGGTGGCCGCCGAACACACCCAAACTCCAGGCGACGTGTTCTTTGGTTTGTGGGATGGTTGGGGCGACTTGGATGATGGTGCTCGCCAATACAGCACCGCCCGTGCCAACTGGATGCGGGACTTGTGGATCAATCCTTCACCACCACGGATCCGACCGGCGTTCGACGACGACATCCTGTCGGGTCCAAAAGTTAACCTCTACGATGCTCGACACTATTTGTTGTTCCGCGGGCCAGCCTCAAACGTTGGCCAGTGGGGCGCCAACCCGATTGATGTGGATACGCCGCGGGCACTGGCACCAGCCTCGGTGACCTGGCCCCAAGATCGTGCGTGGTTCATCGCGGCCGACGTGGACGCAGAGTCGATGCACGTGGGAGGTTCAGCTGCTTTGACTGAGGCCCTCTTAGCGGCTTTCGGCGCGAATGCCGAGCCCACCAAATTCGGCGATGTTGCGTCCCCGGAGGAAACTGAACGATGAGGTTCATACTCGCTTCCGCCTCGCCTGCCCGGCACAATGTGTTGCGCCGCGGCGGACTCACCCCCGAGGTGCTGGTTTCCGGTGTTGATGAATCTAGCGTCGTCACGACAGAACCGGGCGATATGGTTTCGACCCTGGCAGCGTTGAAGTGCCGGGCAGTTGCTGTCGATCACCCCGGAACACTCGTGTTGGGTTGCGATTCGGTGCTGTGGTTCGACGGACAAATCTTGGGGAAACCCCACACCCCCGAGGTCGCACGTGAACGTTGGCGGGCGATGCGCGGCAAGTCAGGCGTGCTCTATACCGGACACTGCCTGCGGCTTGGCGACCAAGAAGCGCTGCGGACTGTCGAAACCACAGTGCACTTCGCGAACGTGAGCGATGCTGATATCGATGCTTACGTCGCGAGCGGCGAACCGCTCCAGGTCGCCGGCGCCTTCACGATCGACGGACTCGGCGGCGCATTCATCGACCACATCGAAGGCGACCACCTCAATGTGATTGGCGTGAGCCTCTCAACTGTTCGCGAACTCGCTGCAGAACTTGGTGTCGAATGGAGCGCGCTTTGGGGTGCGTCCGATAGGACTGGCGGAAGCAAAAAATAGTCCGAACGTGCCTTGTCGCACAGCCCGCTCCTAAGCGACCATGAACGAATGAGTCAACCAAGGCGCACACGGCGCCTGCTGATCGCGAGCCTGCTGGCTTTGAGTTTGATTCTCGGGAGCAGCTTCGCGCTATTGCGGGTCACGGGCCGATCCGTCGATGCCGTCATGGGGCTCGACTTTTCGCTCTCTGCGTCTTCGAAGTCGACACCCGCGCTTCGGATGACTGCGAGTCCTACTCGCGTTACAGCCGGTGAATCAGTGCGCTTCTCGGTTGCGAGTTCCACAAAACATCCGCGAACTGTGCGGCTCCAATTGTGGAATTCGAAGAAGAAATCTTGGCAGACACTCACGAGCCGTACCGTTCGCGGCTCGACCACGTGGTCGCTCTCCCCGCCTGCTGGAGCATGGATGTATCGGGCCAGCGCTCCAAAAAAGAAGGACCGGATCGGCGGTAAGAAACACACGCACAAGGCGACCTCAACGGCCGCGATCACGGTCCGGGTCGCGGCGAAGCTCCCTGTCGAAAACCCCACAACTGCCACGCTGACTGCGCAAGAAACTCAACTCCTCACCGCTGTTCGCGCCGCCCGATCCGAATATGCTCCAGCGAAGAAAGCGCTCGATGCGTCATCGGCCGATCAATGCCTGACCACCTACGCGCGGGCTCACTCGGCCTGGATGGCGACCCAAGATCGTGCCCTCGATCCCGGCTCCGCTGGACATGTCAAGGCCAAGCGCCCACTGCCCAATGCGACCTGCTCTGGACGCACGATTCAGTCGCTCACCAGCGCAGTGGGAACCACGGCCCAGTCGGACGAAGCGATCGCCCTGGCGGTGCAGTCGTGGCTCGGTTCGCCGTACGGCGCCACCGATCGTCTGCTCTCGACGTGCACGAATGCTAAGTCGCACAGTTTCGGGGTTTCGGCGAGCAAGATCGGCGACGCATGGTGGATCACCGTACTCGTCAGTTCCCCATCGGCAACCACGACATCCTCGGGAGCGTGCTGATGGCGAAAGTACCTGGAATCGAGTCGCTCCTGACGCCAGCCACCGCGCACCTCGTACGTCGGTTCACCTACGGCTACAACTCCCAACTCGGGGCTGAACTCTTGCGCTATCCGAACGCGGAGGCCTGGTTCGAAGCTCAACTCGCGCGACCCAGCGACCCCGACGCCGATGCGGCACTTACATGGTTCCCCCGACTCTCCGACTCGGCCTCGACCGCCTGGGCAAACCATCGCGCCGATACCTACGGCAGTTGGCAATACGGTCAAGACTTCGCGATGTACAGCATCGCGCGGCGCGTCCTAGCGAAGAATCAAGTTCACGAAATGATGGTGGACTTCTGGTCAAACCTGCTGCACATTCCGATTAGCGAAGACGCCAGTTTCCCGTGGCGCATGGACTACGACGCGAAAGCCATTCGGCCACACGCGCTCGGAACGTATCGCGAACTTCTCAACGCAGCCATCACGCATCCGGCCATGTCCGGGTACCTCACCAACTACCGCAATACTGCTTCGAAAATCAACGAAAATCTCGGTCGCGAATTACTTGAGTTGTATACGGTCGGTCGCCCTGCCCGTTATTCCGAAGACGACGTCAAGAATTCGGCACGGTTACTGACGGGCTTCACCGTTGCGGTGTTTGATGGTTACGCTGCCGGGTACGACCCGAACCGGCATTACGTCGGGCCCGTGACCGTGCTGGGTGTCGGTTTCGCCAATAGCGCCAAGGACGGGCGAGCCGAACTCAAGAACTATCTTGACTGGTTGGCCCGGAGACCCGAGACAGCAGAACGTATCGCGCATCGTTTGTGTGTGCGTTTCGTATCGGACGAACCACCTCGCAGTGTGGTCGACGCGGTCAAGCAGGCGTACCTCGCGAACGACACCGACATTAAGGCGAGTTTGCGTGCACTTATTGGGCATGAAGCATTCAGATCTTCCGTCATGAAGAAAGCGCGGACGCCGGTTGAGGACGTCATCGCGGCTGATCGTGCCTGCGATATCGTCCTAACTGGCGCAGGAAAAGATTCGCGCGTATCTTCTCTGGCATGGTTCTGTCATTGGACCGGTCAAACGCCGTTCTCGTGGCCTCGCCCCGACGGATTCCCAGAGAAGTCCGATACCTACTTGTCGCCAGCTCGCATGCTCCGTTCATGGACGATGCACACGTGGACGGCCAGCCCGAGCAATGCACTCGAGAAAGCAACCCGCCCCCCGGTACGCCAGCTTTTGCCCCCCGTGTGGCCGCTACCGTTAGCGGACTTGGTTCATCATCAGTCGGTCATGATGACGGGCCGTCGGGCTCCTGCCGACACGGTCGAAGCCGCCGCAACCATGATCGGAAAACCGTCGACACACACGTTCACTCAAACGTGGGAACGCGAAATTGACTACATGAATTGGATGCTCTCGCTCATCCGAGGGGTCATCTTGAACTCACCGGAGGCGATGTTGCGATGACAGACGTACATGACGCTTCATGCAGCGATTACGACGTCAGTCGCCGTGATTTCTTGCGCACGGCCGGTGCGCTGAGCCTCGCCGGAGTTGCGACCTCGATGTTTGGCGATGTGTTCACGTCGACTGCGTTCGGCGCTACGAACGAAAACATCCTCGTGGTGCTGTCGTTGAGGGGTGGCGCGGACGGCCTGTCGATGATGGTTCCCCACGCAGAGACTGCCTACTACAACGCGCGCCCCAATATTGCGGTCAAGAAGGAAACACTGTTGCACGCGGATGCGACCTTCGGTCTGCATCCTGCTTTCGCGCCACTATCGAAAATGTGGACTGACGGCAAGATGGCGGCAATTCACGCGGTGGGCATGCCGACGCCGAACCGCTCGCATTTCGAGGCGATGGAACTTGTCGAGGATGCAGATCCGGGTTCTGCTGAACGTGTCGGCTGGCTCAACCGCATGATCGGATGTTTCACCTCCAACGACATCTTCGACGGGGTTCAACTGGGTTCAACGATCATGCCCACCTCGCTCATCGGGCCCGAACCGTCGTTTGCAACCGCCGATTTTGAATCGTTGTCTGTCCCTTGGGGTTCCCACGCGACGTTGGGCCCCAAGGTCCGAACGGCGCTTGCCAGCCTCTACCAGGACGCCGGCAGTGTGATCGGCAAGACTGGTCAGGAGGCGCTCGCGCTCGACCGCCGATCAGCGTCGATCGCGAGTGTCGAAGCTCAAGGCCCACAGCACGGCGCGACCTATCCGAAGTACTCGTCGCTCGGTGAAGCACTCGCCAGTTCGGCGGCCTTGATTCGGTCGGGTGTCGGTGTGCGGGCCATTGCGGTTGACTTCGGCGGTTGGGATCATCACGTCGACATCGGCTGGCGTGTGCGGAACCAGATCGAAGAAATGTCGAAGTGCCTCGCTGCGTTCTTTACCGATCTCGGCGAAGCACATGCGGGTCGCGTCACGGTTGTCACCTTGAGCGAGTTTGGCCGACGTCTCGGCCAAAATGGTGCGGCGGGCGTCGATCACGGGTTCGGCAACGCGGTGTTTGCGATGGGCGCGGGCGTCAAGGGCGGCTACTACGCAAACTGGCCAACACTCGGCGAATCAAAGCAAGTCGATGGTGACCTTGCTGTGACAACCGACTATCGCAGTGTCTTGTCGGAGATTCTGGCTGCCCGATTCCCGTCGGTGGGAGTGGGCACCGTATTCCCTGGACTCACGCGAACGAACCTCGGCTTCATGACGCCGTACTAATTCGTACGTTTGAGCGTTCGGACAATCGCCTCGCTAGTGCGTCCTATTTGAATCGAATCGCGATGTGCACTTCGTCTGCTCCGCTGCCCTCGTCGGACGGATTCGCTTTCTGAAGGACGAGCGTTCCGGTGTCGGTGGGTGGCGCATCAAAGTCGATGGAAGCGCTGAAAGGAACCATGTCTTCGGTCATCCAGTCGCCCTCGAGCGTGGCGAAACCGTCAGCGATTTTCGTGCCGTTCTCGTCGAGGATCTCGATTCCGAAGCTTGCTTCGAACGACCACGAGCCTGGTACTGAGCCTGTGATCTGGAGCGGGCTCGATACGGTGTCTCCCTCGAGCGGACTGTCAACGGACACGACGACGCCCTGTTCGGAAGCGTGTTCGGTCGATGGAGCTTCGTCAGTGGGTTCGGGGCTTGGTTCTGGCTTTTCTTCGGTGAAGGTCTGGCCATCTTTTGTGCGGCATTGTCTCGGGTCGCTTTCCATGACGTCGTAGCCGGCCTTCACGCATTCGTCGAAGTTGGTGACCTGCACGAGATCGACGTATTCGCGATCTTTCTTGATCGCGAGTCCTACGACAACCACCGCAGCAATAAGCACGACGACTGCCCCGATGATGCTGATGCGACGTTTATTCATGGCAACTCTCCGTTCCTCTCCTCAGGATACGAGGTCGACACGCAAATGCCGGCCATCCATTACTCGACGGGCAGTCCGAGTCCTCGAGCAATCAGCATGCGTTGAACTTCGCTCGTTCCTTCGCCGATTTCGAGAATCTTGGCGTCGCGGTAGAAACGCGCGACGGGGTATTCCTCCATGAAGCCGTAGCCCCCGAATACCTGGGTTGCAATACGGGTCGCGTCGACTGCTGCCTCAGAGGAATAAAGTTTCGCGATGGACGCTGCTTGCTTGAACTCGCGGACCGAAGCACCAGCGTCCTTCATGGCTGCCGCTTGGTAGGTCAGTGCTCGGGCTGCTCGTGCTTTGACTTCAAGGTCGGCGATCTGGAAAGCGACGCCCTGTTTCGCGCCGATTGGCTTGCCAAAACTCATGCGTTCGAGCGAATAGTCGCGACTCAGGTCAAGGCATGCCTGAATACAGCCCACGGCAAGCGCGGCGATAGCAACGCGTCCATCATCGAGCGTGGCGAGGAACTGGGCATAGCCGCGGCCGCGCTCGCCAAGCAAGTTGTCGGCAGGAACTCGTACGTTGTCGAACGACAGCGGGTGCGTGTCGCTGATGTTCCAGCCGAGTTTGTCGTAGGAAGCTTCGGCGGTAAACCCGGGTGTGCCTGCGGGAATCATGATGGTGCTGATTTCGGCTGTGCCGTTTTCGCGAGTGCCGGTGCGAGCAGTGACGTTGACAACGGATGTGATCGCGCTGCCCGAATTCGTGATGAACTGCTTTGCGCCGTTTACGACCCACTCGTCGTTGTCAAGGTGTGCTTTGGTGGCAGTGGCACCCGCATCTGAACCGGCTCCCGGCTCGGTCAGGCCAAAGCCTGCCAGCGTCTTGCCGGCCACGAGGTCAGGTAGCCACTCTTCCTTTTGTGCTTGGGTTCCGTACGTGAGAATCGGATTGATTCCGAGGCCAACGCCAGCTTCAAGCGTGATACCCATCGCTTGATCGACGCGACCGATTTCTTCGATCGCGACACACAGGCTGGTGAAGTCGCCGCCCGAGCCACCAAACTCTTCAGGTGCGGTCAGACCAAAGAACCCCATCTCCCCCATGTCTTGAACGACATCGACTGGGAAATGGTGGTCACGATCCCACTGGGCCACGTGGGGCGCGATTCGCGTTTGGGCGAAATCGCGGACGACGCGGCGGAAATCTTCATGTTCTGGCGAAAGCGAAAACGACATGCACCTAGGTTAGCAAGCGTTAACCACTCTGAGTATCGGCAATCCTCTGCTATCTCGAACCCTCGACGTCCGCTGGCCATGGCTTCTCCCAGCGCACGCCGGCGAAACGCGCAAAGTCGCTGTCAAACGTCACGACGGTTGCTTTGTGCTCCTTCGCCAGAGCAGCGAGATGCACGTCTGAGACGAGGGCTCCCCCATGCCCGACCTCTTCTAGAAGTTCCCTCATGATGCCCGAATGTCGCACTCCGGGTTGGAGTACATGTGCTGACCGTGCGCCCGTCCACAGATCAACACAATCCATGGCTTCCGCTGTCGACATCGGAACTGCAAAGAAACGCGGATGCGTCGAGATTCGCACGAAACCCACAAGGGCCAACCATGAGAATCCCACAGAGATCTGCCCTGAAAGGGCGGAATCTAGCCAACCTTTGGCATCATTGTGCTGCTTCGATTGCTCATCGATCGCATAAAGAAGGACATTGGTATCGACGAGTTTCACGATTCATCCACCAACGTCCGGAGAGTCTCTTCGTCTTCCAACAGAGCGGCAATCTGATTCGCTTTAGTCACATCGACTTTGAGTCCCATCGAACGCGATGGCGTCACAAAGTCATACCCCTCGCTGCCCGCCACTCCTTCGCGAATGACGTCGTTGAGAGCTTGCTTAAACGAAACGTGCCGCGCCCGCATTCGGTTACGCACAATTTCCTCCACGTCCGGATCCAGCGTTACCGTCGTCCTCATTTTGATAGCCTAGCATCATTTGATGCCTTGCAATCATTCTGAAAAATTGCCAAAGTCTCTCCACAGCGAATACGGTGCACTATTTCTTCATCCTTCAGGCCAGCGATCCACACCACAGACCTTCGCTGAGGGTGAGATGAGCCCGTCGATTGCTCTGCCCTAGAATCGGAATGCTGTCTACATCGAGGAGAACAGATCCCGTGAGCAAGCCCCTCCAAAAGGTTTTGATCGCTAACCGTGGCGAAATCGCTGTACGCGTTGTCCGTGCCGCCAAAGATGCCGGAATCGGCAGCGTTGCCGTATACGCCGAAGCTGATCGCGACGCGCTCTACGTGCGCCTCGCCGACGAGGCATATTCGCTGGAAGGCACCACCCCTGCCGACTCTTACCTCGACATCGCCAAGATTCTTGCCATCGCAGAACGCAGCGGCGCCGACTCTGTTCACCCTGGTTACGGGTTCCTTGCTGAGAACGCCCAGTTTGCGCAAGCCGTCATCGACGCTGGCTTGATCTGGATCGGTCCCTCCCCTGACGCCATCGACGCGCTCGGCGACAAAGCCAAAGCCAAGCAGATCGCACTCTCCGCTGGCGCACCCCTCGCACCGGGCCTCAAAGACCCTGTAGAAAACGCTGACGAAATCGTTGCGTTCGCACAAGAGCACGGCTTGCCTGTTGCCATCAAAGCCGTTTTCGGCGGCGGTGGCCGTGGCCTCAAGGTGGCGCGCACCATTGAAGAAATCCCCGAACTTTATGAATCGGCCGTCCGAGAAGCAGTCAGTGCCTTCGGTCGCGGCGAATGTCTCGTGGAGAAGTTCCTCGACAAGCCCCGCCACGTCGAAACCCAGTGCCTCGCTGACTCTCACGGCAACGTCGTCGTCGTATCGACTCGCGACTGCTCGCTGCAGCGTCGCCACCAGAAGCTTGTTGAAGAAGCCCCCGCGCCGTTCTTGACCGACGAGCAGATCGAACGTCTCTACTCCTCGAGCAAGGCGATCTTGAAGGAAGCCAATTACGTTGGCGCGGGCACGTGCGAGTTCCTCGTCGCGCGCGACGGCACGATCAGCTTCCTCGAAGTCAATACGCGTCTTCAGGTTGAACACCCTGTCTCCGAAGAAGTCACCGGCATCGATTTGGTTCGCGAAATGTTCCGGATCGCTGCTGGTGAGGAACTCGGCTACGACGATCCCGAGATCCGCGGCCACTCGATCGAGTTCCGCATCAACGCTGAAGATGGCGGGCGAGGCTTCCTACCCGCGCCTGGCACGCTGCTCGAGTGGGATCCGCCGAGTGGTCCTGGCGTCCGCGTCGACAGTGGCTACGTCAAGGGCGAGACGATTCCTGGCGCTTTCGATTCGCTCGTCGCCAAACTCATCGTCACCGGTGCCAGCCGCGAACAAGCAATCCAGCGTTCACGTCGAGCGTTGGCTGAATTCTCGGTTGACGGCATGCCCACGGTGATTCCGTTCCACGCCAGTGTTCTCAACGATCCGGCGTACAACGCATCGAACGGCACGTTCGACGTTTACACCACGTGGATCGAAACTGACTACAACAACATCCTTGAGCCCTATGCGGGTGCAACCGCTGAACTCGAAGAAGCCGGCGAACGCGACCGCGTCACGGTCGAGGTTGGTGGGCAGCGAATCGAAGTGGTCTTGCCTGCCGGGCTGGGCACTGTCGCCTCCGCAGGCGCTGGTGGCGCCAAGAAGCCCAAGCGCAAGAGCGGCAAGGCTACTGGTGCTGCGGCGAGCGGCGATTCACTCGTCAGCCCCATGCAGGGCACAGTCGTGAAGATCGCCGTCGAAGAAGGTCAAGAAGTCGCCGAGGGTGACCAAATCGTCGTGATCGAAGCGATGAAGATGGAGCAGCCCATCAACGCCCACAAGGCCGGCATCGTCACGGGCCTCGACGCCGAAGTCGGCGCAACGGTCGGCGCCGGTGCTGTCATCTGCGACCTCAAGGACGCCTGAGCCGCGCTGCGATACAACTCGAAAAGTCCCCCTGGCCTTGAGGCGAGGGGGACTTTTTTTGGGGAACTTATTTGTTTACTTGGGGCGCATCGGCCGGCGCCTGCGTGTCAACCTCACCGTATGCGATACCCGCGGCCCAGACGAGCGCCGTAATCCCGAACCACGTCCCTAAGCCATGAATGTTGAAGTGGGCTTCGGGAACGATCCAGTTGGTCAACCACAAGGCCGCGAAGGTCAGAACAAGTCCGCCGGCGATGGTCGAAACACGTATGAGCGATGGCGTCAACTTTGCGGCGATTTCCTTCAACGCAACACTCAGCGCCGTAAAAACCACGACCGCTGCAAAGTACCAGCCGAGCGACACGGTAAATCCCGAGAAAACCAAGGCCGCGACAGCAAAATAGGCAGCGTTCGCGAGTGCGGCAATCGCGATCGACTTGAAGACGGGATTCATGGCTCTATCTTGTCAAACAATCAGAACCCGAACCAGTCGGACCGCATACCGAACGCCCACCGCGCATCAATGCCAGTGATCGTCTTGGAACCCTTACTGCCCTTAAAGGTCACGGACAGCACGCGCCCACCTGCATCTCCATAGCCATTGCGTTTGGTGATGCTGATGGTCTTGAGTGTGCCGATCGATGAGTATTTTTTCTCGATCGTGGACGCTTTTACGGTCAAGGTCCAATTGTGAACTTTGTTTCCACTGAAGTCGTCCCAATCGTCGCGAACAGGAACGAGGTAGGGCTGCGAACCCTTGTTCGTCCAACCACCCGAGGAACTCGAGAACTGTGTGAAAGCAGGCTTTCCGCCATACGTCAGGATCTTGCCCTTCGTGGCGTCTACAGCCTTGTTTGAGTTTGCGGTTTCCGCCGAAACACCGCCATAAACCTGGCAGGATGTCGTGTCGCAGATGTCGAATGCGCCCGTGCCTTCAATCGAACGCACGCCGTAGGTGCGGGCAGCGACGGACTGTGCTTTGAGTGCTTCGTGCTCCCAACTTGAGGGCATTTCGCGCGCCACGACGCCCTTGACGTAGTCATCAATCGGCAGCACATTGACTGTGTAACGCGTCGCAGAAATGGCGCTCTTTGGCATTGAACGCAGTGCATTACGAAACTGCTTTTTCGAATCATTTTCCATGATCAAGGTCATGACGGCGGGCCCATGGAATTGGCCACCGCCGGTGAAATGCTGGCGGTCATGCCACGTCGAACCAACCTTGTATTGCAGAGTCGATTGCTTGGCGTCGCCTGACCGCGCCTTGATCTTCCAGTGGGTGACTTTCTTTCCATCAATCGTTTCTGGAAGGTCGACGACTTTCCAATTCGACAAAGTCGCAAACTTCAATCCCGGGTCGGCTTCAATCTTGAGGTCGTTATCAGAATCGCCTGTAAGACGCACACGGATGTAGCCCGACCAGTTATCCAATTTGGTTCCTGGGTAATAGTGCGAAAGGATTTTGTCGTACTTGACGCCGTCTTTTGCAGCGCCCTGAGCGCCGTGTTGGCTCATGCCAATTCCATGGCCGAAGCCGTGGCCCTTAAATACGATGTTTCGACTTGACGGCACCGTAACGGCGTTCTTCATCGTTCCAGACGCCGCAGCCACCGAGGTCTTGAACGACTTCGTCGCAGAACGAACACCCTCCACATCATCAGCATTCATCGCCGAAACTGTGTACTTATACGTCGTACCCGCACTCAAACCAGAAAGCACCTGCGACGAACCCGAAGCAAACACCAACACCGCAGGACCACTCGACGGCACATACACAATCCGATAACGCTTCGCACCAGCCACCGGCGTCCAACTCAACGTCGCACCCGACGCCGACACAGACGAAGACTTAACCCCCGACGGCACACCAAGCTTCGGTGCGGGAGCCGCCGCGGCCTTTGTCTTGAACGACTTCGTCGCAGAACGAACACCCTCCACATCATCAGCATTCATCGCCGAAACTGTGTACTTATACGTCGTACCCGCACTCAAACCAGAAAGCACCTGCGACGAACCCGAAGCAAACACCAACACCGCAGGACCACTCGACGGCACATACACAATCCGATAACGCTTCGCACCAGCCACCGGCGTCCAACTCAACGTCGCACCCGACGCCGACACAGACGAAGACTTAATCCCCGACGGCACACCAAGCTTCGGTGCGGGCGTCACCGCAACACCCTTTGTTGTGACAGACAACGTGGCACTACGGTCGCCTTCACGCCCCTGGGCATCCATCGCCGAGAGCGTATAGACGTACTCAGACCCTTTGTTCAACCCGACGAACGTGTGCGAGGTGCCCTCCAGCATCGCAGTTCCGCCCGCAGTTGAGGACTTGAGTCGATATACAAGTCGGTACTTTTCGGCGTCTGCCGTTTCGTCCCACGAAAGCGTTGCCCTGTCTGTTCCGATGTTGCTGGTCGCAATTCCAGTGACCTTGGGCAAGAGCGTTGTGAATGGCAAGGTAACTGACCGAAGTCCCTCTATACCGGCTGCGCTCATGGCAGACACCGTGAAAACGTAGTCGGTGCCAGGCTTGAGTCCAGTCACAACTGCTGAGGCACCTGAGACCATGTTCAGGTAACCAACGGTTCCGGCCTTCTCACGCCAAACGAGCCGGTACGCCGATGCGCCAACCACCGGTTGCCAAGAGATCTTGGAATGGGTCGACGTTTGACCCTCGGTCACAATCGAACGCACAAGTCCTAACCGAGTCGTGAACGCCAGATTGGCGGTCCTCGTGCCTTCAACGTTGTCCTTGTTCATGGCCGAAACCGTATACACGTATTCGGTGCCAGGCTTCAGCCCTTCGAAGGTGATTTCAGGCTTATCGACGAATCGCAGCGATGCGGGTGAACCGGACTTCTCAAGCCAGACAATTCGGTACTTTTCAGCACCGTAAACCGCATCCCAACTCACGGTTGTGCTGGTGTCGCTCAACGTTGTCGCCTCAACACCGGTCGGTACCGGGAGTTTCACTGGCGAGCCGCTCATCGCTGCGGCCACTCGTGCGCGCATTCCGCCGGCTTCGTTCAACCACCGGTAGCCGTATTGGCCCGGACACGCGGTCGATTTCACATCGCGGTGACCGTTGAGCACCTTATACGTTTTTCCGCCCGAGACATACGTGCCGTTCGCGTTGCTGCCGTAAAGCGACAAGCGCCATGCGGCCAACCGCACGACTGCGTCTTTCATCGCTGCCGGTGGTTCGGCAACATCGAAATTGCCCATCATCGAAATGCTGGTGGCGTCTTTGTTCACCGAAGTAACACCAGCGTGCGCGCCGGTTACTTGCTTAGTAATCCCGCCTTTACGTCCTTCGTAGATGCGACCCCAACGGTCAACCAAGAACGCATAGCCGATGTCGCACCAGCCACGGCTCTTAACGTGGTACGTCTGGTACCCGCGGATGATCGATTCCGATTCAGATTCTTTGGCCGTGTTTGATCCAGCTGTGTGGTGCAGGACGATGCCCTTCGACACGGACGAAATCTGCGGAGCAGAACAACCGCTAGTCCCCCACAATCCGTTCCCTGCGCCCCACGCTGCGCGCGAAACAATGGTCGGTTGCGAGACGCCCGTTGAAGCGAACTCTTCGCCGCCATCGCCAGAGGTGGGGTCATATACGGCTGGTTCGGCGCGTGCCGTTGTGAGGCTCGCATTGGCCGAGGCCGTCTCAGTTTGGCCAGCCGGGTTGATGGTCGAGACTTGAACGTCGGCGGGAGTTCCCGTTTCGGAAGTCACCTGTACCGCGACGCCGTCAGCTGGTTCAGAAAGCCACATGGGGTCTGTGCCGGGTCGACCAACTTCCACATCGGTTGTTGCCAGTTGTGTCCAGTCAGACCATTTCCCGTTGGTCCGCACTTGCACTTCAGCGACGACCCCCGTGACGTTGGCGTCCGCTTCCCACGTGACACCGACCATTTGAAATGGTTCAACATCGCGACGGCCGAGACTTCCGTTGCCGGAATTTTTGATGGCAACTTCGGTTTCTTGCGTCGTCACGTCGTCGGGGATGGCCGACTCTGGGACGTCTTCTGGTGTTGCGGCCGCAGCGCCCTCGGCAGTCGTCGTTTGCGTGATCGCATCGCGCAAACCGCTTGGGGATTCGGCACTAACCGACGTCGCGGAGGCAGGCATGAAAGTCGCGCCTACCACCGCAATCGCGAGTGTGGCGCGTATGAACCATCGTTCAGTCCAAGAATGCATGGGGGAAGTCCATTCGTGGGCGGGCATAACTCTGTGTGACTTTGGCGATTCCATCACATTTTTCTCGGAAATTCCAGCATTTACGGCCTCACCTGCTGAACTACATTCGTGTAATTTCACCGTTGGGGGTACTACTCACGCCGATGCAAACGCCGGGCCGCTTCACCGATCGACCCCGAAAGCGACGGGTACACCGTGAACGTCGCGGCGACTTGGTCAGCGGTGAGCCCTGCCGGTACTTCCAAAGCTATGGGGTGGTACAACTCGCTGGCGTGAGGGCCGACAACCACGACCCCAACGATCGTTCCAACACCCTGCCTAGCAAAAAGCTTCACGAAGCCGTCATGAATACCCTGCATCTTGGCGCGCGGGTTGGCCGATAGTGGCAGTACCGCTTCGTCAACGAGAAAGCCTCGCTCTTCAATTTGGCGTTCGCTGAGTCCGACGGTGGCAATCTCAGGCGTGGTAAAAATATTGCTCGCCACGATACTGAGGTTGAGCGGCCTGACCGCATCACCGAGCAAATGCGCCATTGCGATGCGTCCTTGCTGTGCTGCGACCGATGCCAGCATGAAGACTCCCGTGCAGTCCCCGGCGGCGTAGACGCCTGGCGCGGAAGTCCTCGACACGCGATCGACCTCGATGAAGCCCGCGTCGTTAACTCGTACACCCACCTCTTCAAGTCCGAGGCCTTCGGTGTTGGGTATTGAGCCTAGAGCTAAGAGACAGTGAGAGCCCACGACCTCGCGTCCGTCGACCAGTCGCACTCGTACAAGCTCGCCTTCGCGCACGACCGACTCCATTCGAGAGTTACCGAGCACAGTCATGCCGTCGCGAGTGAATACGTCTTCGATCAAGTTGGCCGCGTCGTTGTCTTCGCCTGGCAGCACTTGGTTGCGACTTGAAACCAGAGTCACATCAACACCCATGAGCGAATAGGCACTCGCGAACTCGGCACCTGTAACGCCTGACCCCACGACGATGAGGTGTTCGGGGGTTTCGTTGAGGCTATAAATCTGCTTCCAAGTCAGGATGCGTTCGCCGTCAGGTTCAGCATTCGACAGCGTTCGCGGGGAAGCTCCTGTCGCAAGCAGGATGGCGTCAGCGTCAATTCGTCGTTCGCCTTCAGGTGTTTCCACGAGTACAGCCGTTGCCGAGTCGAGGCGGGCATTCCCGCGCACGAGCTCGATGTTCGCGCTTTCGAGGCGGGGCGCGGTGTCCGGCGACTGGGCATCTGCGGGTTCGAGGACACGAGCGGTAACAGACGACAAGTCGGCTCGGACCTCGGTCGGCATTTCGACGCCGAGTTCAGACGCGCTCGCAACTTCGCTCAATAGTTCGGATGTCGCAATCAGGGTTTTGCTCGGAACACAATCGGTGAGCACGGTTGCACCGCCCCAACCGTCGCGTTCAATGATGGTGACGATGGCACCCAATCGACTCGCTACGAGTGCAGCTTCATAGCCGCCTGGTCCTCCGCCAATGATTACAACATTCGTCACTGTCTCATTGTCCCCTATTTGCAGGGCCAGGCACGGCGAGTGGTTATCGCTGGTACCGATCCATGTTGCGACCGAGTTCTGCGAACACAGCGCTGTTGAGACTGAAGGCGACGCGAACTTCCTCAACGATGCGGGCGCGGTCTTCCTCACTCACGTCGAGCTCGTCCAAGCGCAAACGATAGCCGTCTTTGAACGGCTTGGGCTTGTCGATGGCAGGGAATTCGTACAGCGAAAGACCCGACTTATCGTCGATGTCAAAGGCTCGACCCAGAAGTTTGCCAATGGCTTGGCCACCCGACAAGTCGCCAAGGTAGCGCGTGTAGTGGTGTGCAACGTAGAGCACCGGGTCATTGAGAGTCGCGTTGACCCGGGCGACATAGTTCTCGACCGCCTCGCTCTGGAACGATGGCGCACCAGCAGGTGCCCAATATTCAAGATCAACATCAATCGCACTGAGCCGTTCGAGGCCTGCATCAATCAACGCACCCACAGCCGGATGAACGGCGAGTTCGCAGCCAACCTTTTCGAGCGCTTCGTATACGGGGCGAAGCGCCACGAGGTATTCGGCATAGCCGGTTTCGTTTACTTCACCTTTGAGAAGCGCATTCATGAACACCGACGATTCAGCGTCGTTGTGTTCCGCTTGGGATCCTGTACGCATACGTGCGGCAAGTCCAGTTTCAGTCGCGGTGGCAGTCATGTTGCTCCATAGGTAAGGCTAAACAAAGTACTTCACCATTATGACACGTCGTCACGAATGGTCCTGACAGGGCGTCAGGACAATGAGACTAAGGCCGTTGCGGAACAATCACCATGCGACCGCTGGGATCAGACAACACGTGAACGTCAATACCGTAAACACGCTTCACCAGATCAGCGTTGATCGTGTCAGCAGGAACACCCACCTCGACGAGACGCCCACCGGCCAAAATGGCAATCTGATCGGCCCAGGCGGCCGCGAGCGACAAATCATGGAGGACCACGACAACGGCTTTGCCCTCGTCGGCGAGTCGTCGAGCCGCCACCATGACATCTTCTTGATGCCGCAAATCGAGCGATGCCGTTGGCTCGTCAAGGAGGACCACTTCAGTGTCTTGAGCAAACACTCGAGCCAAGGAGGCGCGGGCACGTTCGCCCCCAGACAGGGCTTGGAAACTGCGATTCGCCAAATGCTCAACATCGGCATCGGCCATCGCTCGGCGTACGACCCTTTCGTCGGTCTCATCGTCGCTAGTTGCCGCCCATGGACTACGACCCATCAGTACGACATCGCGTACCGAGAACGAAAAACTCACCTGATTGGACTGCAACAGCACAGAACGCAACCGCGCAAGTTCGCGCGGGCTAAACGTTGCGATGTCTTTGCCTTGGAGCACCCCGCGCCCGGGGCTCGGCCCGATTCCCCCCGCCATGACTGCGAGCAGAGTCGATTTGCCTGCACCATTCGGGCCAACGAGAGCGAGGATTTCGCCTCGGTTGACGTCAAGGGAGACTCCCTCGAGCACTGTGGCGGTGCCACGAACGCAGTCCACATCGTGGAGTTGATATGCCATCGTGTTGTCGCTCATGCCCAACCGCCTGCTCGGGCTCGGGCAGACCGCACGAGGTAGAAGAAGAACGGCCCGCCGATGAGCGAGGTCAGCAATCCAATTGGCAAATCCGAGCCGCTCACCCACGTGCGTGCAAAGAGGTCTGCCCACACGAGCAGCACGGCCCCTCCCACAGCTGAAACCGGCAGCAACCAACGATGTCCCGGACCCAACAGCATACGAACCATGTGTGGCACCACGAGTCCGACGAAGGCGATGATTCCAACGAAGGCGACGCCCACCGCCGTCAGTAGTGCCACCAAAACGATTGAAACAATCCGCAACCGTTCAACGTTCACGCCAAGATGCGCAGCCGCGCGCTCCCCGAGTGCCAAGATGTCGTAACGGCCGGCCAGTATGCCCGCCCACACCATCGTGGGCACCGTGACAGCCAGCACGATGAGGACTTCGCTCCAGCGAGATCCATTCATCGTTCCCAGCTGCCAAAAAACAATCTGTTCGCGCTCTGCCGAACCTCCGGCAAACATCATGAGCGCAAGACCCG
This sequence comes from uncultured Aeromicrobium sp., assembly GCA_937873005.1. Taxonomy (GTDB): domain Bacteria; phylum Actinomycetota; class Actinomycetes; order Propionibacteriales; family Nocardioidaceae; genus Aeromicrobium. The sequence continues at coordinate 24,739 of CALMUY010000215.1, forward strand.
CCCCTGCGAAAGCGTTCACGGCGATACCAGTAAGAAGCAGCGTGACGACCTCCGTGCGTCCGTCTGACCTCGCCGTGAAATACACCAGAATCGTGGAGACAAAACCACCAACGAAGGCAAAGATCGCGACAGTCCAACCACCGAAGGCAGTAATGCCGAGAGCCAGCGCCGTTGCGGCGCCGAGAGCCGCGCCGGATGAAACCCCCACAACGCCAGGTTCGGCCAGCGGGTTTCCGAAGATCGACTGCATGACAGCACCCGCAACTGCTAGTGCTGCCCCAACCAGCAAACTCATTGCGATACGCGGGAACCGAATCTGTAACAACGTCTGCTCAATCAGCGCGTCTTCGGTTCGAAGCGCGGTGTCTATTCCGAGTCCATGCAGGATCGATCCCATGACGTCAGCGGCAGAGGCCGTCAGCTGTCCGTTCATCGCCGACATCGTTGCCCCGACTAATGCCAACGCAATAAGACCGACGAGCACGAATGTGCGGCGTCGGCCTATCGCGAGTGGTGCGTTATGCATCGTTAGGGTGTGCTCCCGGGTGAATACACGGCTCGGGCCAGCGCGTCAAGGACTCGTGCTGAACGTGGCCCAAAGTTCAGGATATCCCCGTCTGCCATATCGATGATTCGACTGTTCTTTCCGGCGGGGGTTAACGCTAGCGCTGGTTTCGCTTCAAGTAGTCCCGCGACGCCATCTGTTGAGTCCAATCCATGCGTCATGGTCAGGATCAGGTCAGGCCGAGCATCGACGATCGCTTCGTCTGTCATCGGCTTCATTCCTTCCCATCCCATTTCTTTAGCGAGGTCGATTCCGCCGAGCGAGGAGATCAGGTCGCCTGCACCCGACTCATCTCCGAACAAGTAGTAGACGCCCGAGTTTCCTCGGATATATAAGAAGACCATGCGCAGGCGCTTGGCTTCATCCTTCGGCACGAACCTCGCAATCTCAGTCTTGACCCCGTCGATTTCAGACGCGATCCGTTGCGCAAGCAGTTCTCCTGCTTCAGGCACGCCGAGCGCGCCCGCAACCTGATGGGCGAGTTCGCTCGCGCCAGCAAAACTGGGATCATTCTTGACGAATACGACGGGGATCCCCACGTCACGAAGCTGTTCAACGACATCGAGTGGGCCGATGGTTCCGTCGGTCAAAACCAAGGTGGGACGGAGTTCGATGACTTTCTCGATATCGATCGAGTGGCCCTCCTTCGTCACGATCGGGATCTTTTTCGAGCCAGGGAAGTCAGTGGAAATGTCACGCCCCACGAGACGCTTTCCTTGGCCCAACCCCCACATCGTTGAAGCGATCGAGCCGGCCATGTCGAAGGCCACGACTCGCGATGTATCGGTGACCGTGACTGGCGACTCTTTCGCGCGATCGTGTGAGGTCACCGTGACAGGAAGCGCAGGCTTCGCATCAGACTGAACCGGGTCGATTGCGCGGTTCTCGAGAACCGCTGTGTTCGTGCCAGTGAGATTTCTCGGATCTGCCGGGACCGACATCTCGGACAGCGGCGCGAGGGTCGTTTGCGGTCCCGCTCCCCCTTCGCTTTCCCCTTGCCCTGAACACGCTGCAGTCGCCACCACCATGAAGGTGATGGTGACTGCAGCGGTGAGTCGTCGAAACTGCACTCAGGCTCCCTTGGTACGACGGCGCAATGCGAACACTGTGCCAGCGATCAGCAATGCGAGCAAACCGAACGCGCCCAAGCCGACCCACAGGAACGGCGGTCCGCCTTTGCTTGGCAGCACCTTCTTGGAGACGGATGCCACGGCCTCTTCCGAAACTGCTGCTTCTGGGTCGCATCCTGCCGCGAGGGTGTAAACCAAGGTGGCGTCGTCGAAGCGTTCGCCTTCGCCATACTGATCGAGTAGCGCCGCACCCGGCCCCAACAAGCGGGTCGGAATTGCGGTCAAGGTGACGGTATTGCCGTCAACTTCACGCTTTGCTGCCGACAATTCCATGCTGACGAACGGCGTACCTGGCGAAGCTTCCTTCTTTCCCTTACCAGCAATTGCTTCGCTAATGTCGCTCGCCGCGTAGTCGAGGAAGATCGTGGCGTTGTTTGAGCCTTCGAACACGATCTTCGGGTTCTCGATCGTCAAGTCGAGCGCACCTCCGTGGCCAGTGAAATCCACTGCCCCTGCGAACTCAATCGAGCCTTGTTTCGTGTCAACGCCACCGACACCGTTCGACCAGATGAACTCCGGTGTTTCGTACTTCGCGCCATCGCGAGTCGACCAGTCACCGCTGGCGATGCGACCCGAAACGTAGGAGCGGAATTTCTCTTTGAAGCCCCATGTGAGCGTGGCATCTTCGACGGTGCATTCACCGATGACTGTTTCTTCAACAATCGTCAGCTTGGCGCCAAGGTTTTTCGTTCCTTGGAAGGTGAGCGTGTGCTGACCGGGATCAAGTTCGGGTAGCACTCCTGTCCACGTTGCACGTCCGTTGGCATCGGCAACGATGTCTGTCGCGAGTACTTGTGGCTTCGAGTAGACAACGACCTTGATGCCCGTTTCGCCTGGTTCAAAACCGGTTCCCACGGCGGTGATCTCCTGACCTGCCGACAACTCGTCGCTGTCGAGGTCAAGACCCGAACTTGCCGGCGGAGTCGCTGGAACTTCCCAGTTTGCGTCGGCCGCCTTCGGCGAAATCGACGTGGTGGAGGCGTTGCTCGCTTTCGCGTTCGCGCCGATCGTAAACGAGATCGGGTCCATGACGTCGCCAGCCTTCAAGAACCCCGCGAATACAGGCGCTCCGCTCGCGAGCAAGGTGGTGCTCGCACCGCTGTACTTGACGGTCCCCTTGCCTGTGGTTCGCTTTGCCGACGCAAGATTGATTGTGGCTAGATCAGTTCGTCCTTGTCCAGCGAAGTTGACACTCAGCACGGCCCGCTTCGAGTCAATCACTCGGACCGATGGTTCTGACAGCGTGACATCCATTTCGCCCTTGTGCCCGTAGACATTTACCGATCCTCGGTATGCCGTCGTGCCGACTGCGGAAGGAACATTCGCAGTAGTCGACTTCTGCCCAAAGATGAAGTTTCCACCCGATCGCTTGACCCCTCCCGTGGTTGTGATCTTGCCGTCTGAGATGTTCGGAACGTAGCTGATCCAGCCACGGTAAATACCCCACGACAATGAACCCGCGCTCGCCGATTGCGAATCGTTGGCGTCAGGCTTCTGCGTCGGCGTTGGAGTTGCCGTCGGGGTCGGCGTCGGGGTTGGAGTCGGTTCCGGATTGGGGTTCGAGTCGCCTGCCACCAATTCAATTGGCGAGTAGGTCTCGTACGCGGCCACGTTCGCCCCCGAACCGGCGTAGGTGTAAATGCCCACGTTCAGATCATCGAGGGAAATGGCGCCACGCTTCTCGTCAAGAATTGCTTTCGAGACGAGGAAGGTCGTGGAGAACGTTCCCTCCGGAGTCAATTCGATTGCGCCGGTAGCCGTACCACCGAGCGTTCCCATATCCGCGGCAAGAACTGCCCACTTCTGACCAGCGTTGACAGGGCGATCGGCACCTTGGCCACCTTCGGTTGGCTTCCACGAGTCTTTGAACGCACCAAAGACAACGTAAGTTCCGGCTGGCCTGCCTGAAAGTGGCGGTCGCGTGCCGGTCGCCATGCTGGGCAAGAAGCCCGTGCCCGTGACCGTGATTTCGACTTCTTCACTTCCGACGATCTTGTTCTTCGACAAGGTAACGGCAGGCTTTGCAGGTTCAGGCGTTGCGGCTTTGAACTCGATCGGCGTGAACGTCTCATACGCTGGAGCGTTCGCACCAGAACCGGCATACGTGTAGATGCCTGGGTTCACATCATCCAGCGAGTTCGCACCCAACTTCGCATCCAGAATCGCTTTCGACACCGTCAACTCAGCCGTAAACGAACCCTCAGCAGACAACTCAATCGCACCAGCAGCAGGACCACCAATCGTGGCCATATCGCCAGCAGACACCGCCCACTTCTGGCCAGCATTCACCGGACGCGAAGCACCAGTCGCACCCTCCGATGGCTTCCATGCGTCCTTAAACGCACCAAACACGACATACGAACCAGCAGGCTTACCAGCCAACGGCGGACGCGAACCCGTAGCCAACGACGGCAAGAAATTACGACCCTGAACCGTCACCACAGCTTCTTCATCACCAACAAAAACCGTCTTCGAAACCGTCACCGACGGAGCAG
>CALMUY010000216.1 GCA_937873005.1 uncultured Aeromicrobium sp.
TCGTTTCAGTCATCACCGTCATGGTGCTCGTCTATGTGGTGATGAGCTTGCTTGTCGATCTTCTCTATGCCGCCCTCGACCCAAGGATTCGATATGCCTGAGACTCCTCGTTCGGGGCAGGAACGATTCGTTGCCTCTATTGAAGAAACCCCACTGCGGGACATCGACGTCGGTGACACGACTGCTGCGCCAGAAAGCCAATGGGCTGAAGCCTGGAAACGACTTCGTGGCCGTGGACTTTTTTGGGTTTCGGCGGTCCTGCTGCTCGGCGTCATCGTGATGATGACCGTGCCGGGCTTGTTCACGAGTAAAGATCCCACCATGTGCGACATCACCTTGAGCCTCGCAGGGCCAGCAGAAGGCAGTCCGCTGGGCTATAACCTCCAAGGTTGCGACGTGTGGTCGCGAACTGTGTACGGAGCCCGCGCATCAGTCTCTGTGGGCATCTTCACTGTGCTAATCGTGGCAACTATCGGTTCGATCACGGGAGCTGTGGCAGGCTTCTACGGTGGCTGGATCGATTCGGTTGTTTCCCGTATCTCCGATATTTTCTTCTCCATCCCGTTGTTGCTCGCCGCAATCGTGATGTTGTCAGTCGTCAACAACATCTTCCCCGAACGCACATTCTGGACCGGCGTTGCCTCGGTTGTGTTGGCGCTTTCACTTTTCGCGTGGCCACAAATCACCCGACAAATGCGAGGCGCAGTCTTGAGCGTCAAGAACCTCGAGTTCGTCGACGCGGCCAAAGCGATCGGAGCATCAAATCGCCGGAATTTAATCAAGCATGTCGTACCGAACTCAATGGCGCCCGTTATCGTGACATCGATGATTTCGCTTGGAGTTTTTATCGTTGCCGAAGCGACGCTCTCGTTCTTGGGTATTGGCCTACCTCGTCAGGAAGTTGTGTCGTGGGGCAACGACATCGCCGATGCGCAAGTTCTGGTGCGCTCGGGTGAAAACCTCGACGTCATGTTCATTCCCGCAACAGCCCTCGCGCTCACAGTCTTGGCATTCATCCTGTTGGGTGACGCCGTACGTGACGCACTCGACCCGAAGGCGAAGAAATGACCGAAACTCGCGAAGGCGCTGTTTATGGGAACTATGAGCAGCCGCTGCTTGAACTCAAGAACTTGCAGGTTGGATTCCGAGACGGCAAGACACTCATCCCGGCAGTGAACGGTGTCAACTTGACGCTCTATCCGGGTCAAGTTGTTGCCATCGTCGGGGAGTCAGGCTCGGGCAAGTCCACCACTGCGCACGCCATCATCGATCTCTTGCCGGGCACAGGTGAAGTGACCGGTGGTGAGATACTCTTCGACGGCAAGAAGATCTCTGGCGCCAATCGCAAGCAGATTTTGGCGCTGCGCGGATCGTCGATTGGTCTCGTGCCACAAGACCCGATGACGAACCTGAACCCGCTGTGGCGCGTGGGAACTCAAATCAAAGAAGTGCTCACGGTTAACGGGATTGCCAAAGGCAAAGCAGCCGATCAGCGTGTCGTTGAACTGCTGACCGAAGCAGGGCTTCCCGACGCCGAAATGCGGGCACGCCAGTACCCACACGAATTCTCTGGCGGAATGCGGCAGCGTGCCTTGATCGCGATGGGACTCGCGGCCAGGCCAAAGCTCTTGATTGCCGACGAGCCGACCTCGGCGCTCGACGTCACAGTTCAGAAGCAAATCCTTGATCATCTCGACACGATGATCGACGATCTTGGGTTTGCGGTCTTGCTGATCACGCACGATCTTGGTCTTGCCGCTGAACGGGCCGATCACCTCGTCGAGATG
>CALMUY010000217.1 GCA_937873005.1 uncultured Aeromicrobium sp.
GCGATCCCAGATGCTAGAACCACGACGGTTATCGAGACACTGCCGGTGGCAGAGATCGATACGCCGTGGGCTGTTGACGCCAACGGAAACCCCGTCGAGACTCGCTTCGAACTCAACGGCGACACCCTCATCCAAGTCGTCGAAACCAACAACAACACCGCCTACCCCGTCATCGCCGACCCAAGCGCAAAACCGAGCGTTGGCCAGATTCTTACGTGCGCTGCGGCAATTGGCGCACTACTTCTCGCCACATACCTTTCCGCAGCGAAAATTCTGAAGATCAAAAAGTACATAAAGGCCGCAGGAGGAGCGAAAACAGCGGCAAAAAAGATGATGAAGTCATATGGTAAATACAAGAAGGCGGTTGCAAAGGCTAAGAGTAAGGGTGCTAAACCGCCAAAATTATTAGACTTTATGTCTAAAGATCTCAAGAATGTCCAAGCTTCACTTGCCGCATTGGTAACGGAGATCCTTGGCCTGAACGGGGTAAGAAAGGCCTGCTTCGCATGGTGACCGAAATGTCAGTTTTACTTCCATTCTTATTTACTCTCATCGTGGTGATTTCAGGAATTTGGATCACCACGATTGAGATAGTTTCGGTCAAGCGAGACGAATCACAGCCAGAGATCCAGTGGCGATGGCGGTTTCTCGGCGCGGCCGTGATTTTGGTTCTGCTCTTTGTCGTTCGGGTGCTGACGCACGGCCGGTATGACGCGTCATTGACGGACCCGGCTTTTGTGCTCGTGTACTCAATGCTTGGTGCGATCTTCGTTGACAGAGTCTTGTGGATCACTCGATACCGGCACATGAAGTCCGAGTCATCGTGAAAGAAAGGTTTCAGTCTTGAATTGGAGATCGGTAGTTGCTCGTGGCGTTGATCTTTGTCAGGACTGACAAAGTTTGACCTTCATCGAAACCAACGCCGACGCTGCATTCTCAGTCGTCACCGACCCCTCAGTAGTCGGGTGGGACACGAAAATAACTATTTACGTCGGTGCGATCGCCGGGCTGTGTGTTGGACCTACTGCAATCGCAAAGTTTGCTGGGTTAAAAAAGAAGATCGACGGGGCGAAAAGCACGAAGATAGCTATCGACAATGCGGGGGTTCTGAAGAAGGTGCTGAACGCAGTCGTGGTTTGGGTAAAGGCAAAAGGAGAGTTGGTAGCAAGGACGCCCCGAACGAAATCGGGTTCGAACTTGATCTGCCAGAAGGTGCGAAGCTCGCACCTCAAGCCGAAGGATCGATCCTGATCAGTGCACCTTTTGAGTCGGTGGTCAGTCTTCCTGGCGAAGACGAACGGATCGAAGCCGCCACCCTAGCGATCTTGGGCACGAGCGCGGCTCTCGATGACGGGTTGGACGAGTTGACGGACGAACAGATCGAACAACTCGCTGCGATCCCAGATGCTAAAACCAAGACAATCATCGAGACCCTGCCAGTGGCCGAGATTCAGACACCGTGGGCTGTTGACGCCAACGGTAACCCCGTCGAGACCCGCTTCGAACTCGACGTCCACACCCTCACCCAAATCATCGAAACCAACAACAACACCGCATTCCCCGTTGTCGCCGACCCCGTATGGGCTCTGAATCGCCCCGGGTTTTGTGGAGGCTCGGTTAGTTGGAACGTGTCCCGGTCGGGACAGGTGTTTCATGGTAACGCTCGGACGTGATGGTGGCCCAGTGGTTGGTCTCGAACTCGGCGGGCGGGACCAGTCCGATCTCGCCGTGCAGCCGTCTGTGGTTGAACCAATCGACGTACTCGGCAACGGCGATCTCGACGTCGCCGACGTTCTTCCAGCCTCCCTTGGGACGCATGAGGGGGTTGCGGATGCACTCGGCCTTGAACAGCGAGTTCAGCGCCTCGGCCATCGCGTTGTCATAGCTGTCGCCCTTGGAACCGACAGATGCGACGGCGTCGGCTTCGGCGAGCCGTTCGGTGTAGCGAATCGCTCGGTATTGAACTCCGCGATCCGAATGGTGCACCAGACCGGTTACGTCGCGCCCGGCGCGCTGCCGGTTCCACAGGCCCATGTCGAGTGCGTCGAGTGCCAAGTCGGTGCGCATCGACGTGGAAACTTGCCAGCCTACGATCATCCTGCTGAACACGTCCAGGACGAACGCGACATAGGTCCAGCCGGCATGGGTCCTGACGTAGGTCAGGTCGGCCACCCAGAGCTGGTTCGGAGCAGACGCGACAAACTTCCGATCCACCAGATCCTCAGGCCGTTCAGTCTCAGCGCCGTCCCCAACCGTGGTCTTGCTGGTCTTCTCCCGCGGAATCCCGCGCAGACCCACCAGACGCATCAGCCGCTCCACCGTGCAGCGGGCCACCAGGACGCCTTCACGGTTGAGTTCGGCATGAATCTTTCGGGCGCCGTAGACGCCCAAGTTCGCCTTGTGGGCGACCTTAATGTCCTCTACCAGTTCCGCGTCACGCACCGACCGGGCCGAAGGTGGTCGGTTCCTAGCGGCGTAGTAGGTACTCGGGGCGACCTGCACACCAGCGTCCTTCAGGACAGTGCAGATCGGCTCGACCCCGAACCTGTTGCGGTGCTGGTCGATGTAGTCGACCAACACCGCAGTCGGCACCTTGGTTACCTGATCTTGCGGTCGAGCTCCGCAGCGGCGAAAAAAGCTGCGCTCGTCTTGAGGATCTCGTTGGCTCGTCGGAGCTCACGATTCTCCCGCTCAAGCTCTACCAACCGCGATGCGTCGTCGGTCGTGGTGCCCGGCCGGACCCCGCCATCGACCTCGGCCTGGCGAACCCAGTTCCGTAAAGTCTCCGGATGAACCCCAAGCTGCGCCGCGATCCGCGGGATCGCCCCCGACCTCGCCCCCGGATCCCTACGAGCATCCACCGCCATCCGGGTCGCCCGCCCACGCAATTCATCGCCATACTTCCTCGGTGCTGCCATAACTCTCATCCTCCATCGGTTGAGAGCCTCCATCAGACCCGGGGCGATTCATTGCGATTTCGAGTTGTTCCACGGTTTTCCATGGTCCGCGCCGTCGAATGAGTTCGGTTTTGAATAGCCCGTTGATGGTCTCTGCCAAGGCATTGTCGTAACTGTCGCCAACGGTTCCGGTCGATGGCGTGATGCCGAGTTCGCTGATCCGTTCGGTATAGACCATCGACAGGTAGTTCGATCCGTGATCGCTGTGATGCGTCAGCCCAGTCAGATCGCCTCCTGATTGCCAGGCGGCCATATCCAACGCTTGCATCGGCAAAATGTCGGCCTTTAGCGTGGCGGCGACGTTCCAGCCTACGATTTTACGGGAGTAAACGTCGGTAATGAACGCAACGTAAGTCATGCCAGACCAAGTAGCGACATAAGCGATATCGGCTACCCACAAACGTTTCGGGCCGACTGCCGTGAAGTCACGCTCGACGAGATCTGCCGGCTGGCAAAGGCGGGAATCTTTGCGAGTAGTGAAAACCCTTCGTGCTCTAGTTACGCCACTGACGCCAGCTAGTTTTATGAGCCTGGCTGTTTGGTCTCGACCGATAACCCAGCCCTGACGGCGCAGCAACGCATGCATCTTGCGGATCCCATAAACACCGAAATTCTCGACATGTAACCGCTTGATCTCATCAATTAAGAATTCATCGCGGACGGCCCTATCGGATTTTTGACGTGTTTTCGCTGCCCGGTAACCCCGGGATGTAATAAACCCACCGGCTGTCGCACCAAGCGTGCGGCAAATGGCCTCGACCCCGAACTGATCGGCAAACATATCGATATACCGGATCATCTCGTCGTGGGACGGTCGATTTCCGCCGCGAAAAAAGCCGAAGCCGTCTTCAAAATCTCATTGGCCCGACGTAAGTCTGCGTTCTCTTTCTTCAACCGACGAATCTCAGCCTGCGCATCAGCAGTCACACCAGGCTGCTTTCCTGAATCAACCAGCGAGCGCGCGAACCAACGCCGCAATGTCTCAGCCGAGATCCCCAGCTTCGGAGCAATCTCACTGACCACTGCATACTGCGATGGCCGATCATCGCCATCAAGCCGATCCGCAACCATCCGCACGGCACGTTCCCGAAATGAATCAGGATATTTCTTGGGCATGTTCCAATCCTCTCAATTAAAGATCGGAACTAAACCCAGTACGGTTCAATCGGTGCCATCCCCGGCCTTGATAGGCCTGTCGTATCCGTCATACGTGTGGGTCGTATCGGTATCAACACCAGCCCAGAAACAATCCCCACTGGTCGTGGAAGACGACTTAAACTTCGTGCGGTTTCCGTTCTTATCGAAGGAATATTCCCGACGAGTACACGGCGCTTGTGGATCGCCAGAGGTGTCGTTATCGAGGGTGATGCCCGTATCGGCTGCTGTCCGGTCATCAACACGCGTGAGACGGCCAGCAAAATCATAAATATAGCGTTTATCGCCAGCAAGACCTTGACCCGCAGTCGGTGCTTCAATATCAGTCGGATCCGTTACACCCGGAACACCCTCGAACACCGCACCGGCACCATTCCACTCAGCAACCACCCGCCCCGCAATGTCATACCGGCGTGACCACGCCATCCACGGCTGATCGGCCAAGGGTTCACCAGGTATCCATGTGGTGTCACCCGTCTCCGGATCAATCTCTTCGGTCACCGGCGTGATTTGTCCGGTATAAGTCATCGTGTCGAGTTGACCCACCTCATCAAACGACGACACGACACTCAAACCACCGGGCATGGTTTGACGTGTCAGGTTCCCATCCGCGTCATAGGCTGCTTTGTAGGTCAGGTTTCCGGCCCCATTGCCGCGAGAGACGACGAGTTTGGTGACCTGACCGCGACGCTCCAGTTTCCCGTTCGCATCCATACCGTCATAGGTGTAGGTGACAGTGCCCTTCGGGTCAGTCACTGCCGCGATATTGCCAGCCGCGTCATAGGTGGTGGTTGTGGTCGCGCCACCCGAGTTCGTATACGACGTTTCACGCCCCCACCCATCAAAAGTGCGCGTAATCGCCGTACTCGTACCCACGTTTTGTGTGGCTGTCACCAGTCCCGTGGCATTGTCGTACACACTCTTGGTACCCGGGCGAGCTATCGAACCTGGAATCGTCGACGTTTCGGACACCGTATCCACGCGGTCTTTATCGTCGTACGTCGTGGTCGTGGTGCGAGTAACAGAAACCCCACCCTTCGTAGCGGTTTCAGTCACCACGGTCGGTTGCCACCACTTGTTGTATTCATACACCGTCGTCGGCAAAGAATCCGTGCCACCACTGCCAGCAACCGTGCCACCGGGCCCGGTTTGACACACCATAGACTCCCATTCGGGCCGGTTCCCGCAATGGCTCAGGTTCGGATGTGTCCCGGTCGTGTAATAAAACGTTTTCGTGGTCCCCGGACTACTGCTCGACGTCGCGAGGGGTTGGCGGACCTCGACCACACGGCCACGACCGTCATAACGAGTACGCGTCACCAAACTAGCTTTGGCCATGGCAGGCTCGTCTGTCCCGTCAGTAATCATCACGCGCGTGTCAGTGGCAAACGATCCAACTACGATCCCGCACCCGAAGGTCGATAGAGGCTCAGTATCCATTCGCGAGCTAACGCCGTTCGAATCTCGAGCGCACCTAGGGTCTCCTCATCCTCTAGGCTCTCAGATGTTCGAAAAGCCCACTCCGTTTAACCTTCACTATCCTTACATTTCAATAGCACAATTGCGCCAATCGGCTCCCAACCTAATGGCAACGGTTCCAGCGGTATAGATCCAACATTAATTTCCATGTTCATTCGTACGTGCCTTTCCTTCCTGACTATCCTTTATTAATTTCGACTCGTATTATGATTGACCCACTTTTTTCGCCCACCGTGACTTTGGGCCTTCGAGTGCTTTTCCCAGTTTTTGCCGTTCGAGTGGCCTTCTCGTTCGCCGTTTTTCGATGGGGTCTTTTTCTTCTTGGCCATTTTCAGAACGCTCGAAGACTTCTTTGCACTTTTTGCTTTGCGTACCGCTTGAATCGTCCGCACAGTTTTCACGGCCCGGTAACCCCGATACGCCCAAGCGGCTGCCCCGACACCCGGGATCGCCATCGCAGCAATCGACGCATAGGTTTTCCAATGCTTCTTCAAATGCTTCTTGATCTTGGATTTCTTGCTTTGCCCATCCAAATCGAAACTGTTGATGGGGTCTTGGGGGTAGGTGTAGGCGGTGGTGTTGCCGCCCGGGACGGGGTCAACACTGGTGAAGGCTCCGCGGACCGGGTTATAGAGTCTCGATCCCATCAGCGTGAGGCCAGCTGTTTCGGGCATGGTGGCGCGTTCGTGGGAGCCGAGCCAGCCGTATCCCCACCCGCGGGTTTGGCCGGTTTTGGAGAGGCCGTATTCGGTGTAGTCAGCCCAACCACCGATCTGTGTCACCGGTTCTGATGCCGCTTGAGCCTCGGGAATGAACACGGTGGTGACGTTGTCGCCATGCGGATTCGCTAACGGCATGTTCACATTCCCGTCAGCATCAATAATCGCACCCAACCCATCCAAGCTGGGCGTAAATCGCATCAAATAGCCATCCTGATTCGTCGCCCACGCAGGATTATCCGAATCATCCCCATAATGCCGCAACAACGATGTCGTACCCGTACTGCTGACCGTGGACTGGGTGAGCCTCCTGCCAGCAGGATCGAGCCCAAACGTCGTCGTTGTTCCGTCCTGAGTAATCGAATGGGCCAGATCGTCATCAAAATAGGTGAGCCCAATATCGCCCAGAGTCGTTTCAGGAGCATCAGCAGCGGGGATTAAGGTCTGGCGCCCAAATGCGTCATAGACATAATCGGTGCCATCCCCGGCCTTGATAGGCCTGTCGTATCCGTCATACGTGTGGGTCGTATCGGTATCAACACCAGCCCAGAAACAATCCCCACTGGTCGTGGAAGACGACTTCAGCTTCGTGCGGTTTCCGTTCTTATCGAAACCATATTCCCTGCGTGTGCAGGGTGCTTGCGGATCATCATTCGTATCATTATCAAGCGTGATCCCCGTATCGGCTGCCGTACGATCATCAACCCGGGTCAGTCGGCCAGCGAAATCATAGATATAGCGTTTGTCGGCAGCAAGACCATGACCCGCAGTCGGTGCTTCAATATCCGTTGGATCGCTGACGCCGGGGATGCCTTCAAACACGGCACCGGCACCATTCCACTCAGCAACCACCCGCCCCGCAATGTCATACTTACGCGACCAGGCCATCCACGGCTGATCCTGTTCAGGAGTCCCCGGTATCCAGGTGGTTTCACCCGTCACGGGATCAATCTCTTCAGTCACCGGCGTGATTTGTCCGGTATAAGTCATCGTGTCGAGTTGACCCACCTCATCAAACGACGACACGACACTCAAACCACCGGGCATGGTTTGACGTGTCAGGTTCCCATCCGCGTCATAGGCTGCTTTGTAGGTCAGGTTTCCGGCCCCATTGCCGCGAGAGACGACGAGTTTGGTGACCTGACCGCGACGCTCCAGTTTCCCGTTCGCATCCATACCGTCATAGGTGTAGGTGACAGTGCCCTTCGGGTCAGTCACTGCCGCGATATTGCCAGCCGCGTCATAGGTGGTGGTTGTGGTCGCGCCACCCGAGTTCGTATACGACGTTTCACGCCCCCACCCATCAAAAGTGCGCGTAATCGCCGTACTCGTACCCACGTTTTGTGTGGCTGTCACCAGTCCCGTGGCATTGTCGTACACACTCTTGGTACCCGGGCGAGCTATCGAACCTGGAATCGTCGACGTTTCGGACACCGTATCCACGCGGTCTTTATCGTCGTACGTCGTGGTCGTGGTGCGAGTAACAGAAACCCCACCCTTCGTAGCGGTTTCAGTCACCACGGTCGGTTGCCACCACTTGTTGTATTCATACACCGTCGTTGGCAACGAGTCCGTGCCACCACTGCCAGCGACCGTGCCACCGGGCCCGGTTTGACAGATCATGCCCGGGTCTGTCAGGAATTTTGTGTAAGTGGCTCGGCGTGACGCCATGGCTTTGGTCGTGGGGACAAGGAGCATCACAGTATGAAGTCTAATGAGTCTGAGCCCGTTTCGGGGCTTGATGTGGGGGTTCGTCGTGAGCCAGAAATGCAACGGTTGGCGCAGGAGTTGGTCGACTCGGCGCAAGATCATGGTTTGGCTTTGACTGGCGAGAATGGTCTGTTGACCGCGTTGACTAAGCAAGTGTTGCAGGCAGCGTTGGAAGCTGAAATGACTCATCATTTGGGTTATGAACGCCATGACCGTGTCGGCCATAATCGGGAGAACTCACGTAATGGGTCGACACCGAAAACGGTAACGACTGAAATTGGGAAGATGACGATCAATGTTCCTCGTGATCGTGAGGGAACATTCGAACCCCAGATTGTGCCGAAGCATCAACGCAGGCTTGCTGGTTTTGATGACGCCGTGATCAGTCTTTATAGCAAAGGGATGACCACGGGCGATATTGTTTCGCATCTTGAAGAGGTCTATGACACGACGATCAGTCGTGACCTGGTCTCGACCGTGACCGCTAGGGTTGGCGAGGAAATGCGGTTATGGCAGAACCGCCCGTTGGATCCGATTTATCCGGTAGTCATTATTGACGCGATCGTCATGAAAGTCGCGGGCTGGGTCGACAAGATCGAGAACGATTCAATTCAAGTGCACCCAATCGCCGAGCACCTCGAATCGGGCACTCCCGACATCGCCGGACACATCCTCCAGCGCTGGATGAGTGAAATGCGTGTACTTTCCGCCGACGCCCAGGAGCGCGGCGCTTTCGAGCCGGGCTCGCTATTGCCTCAGGCTCGGGCAATCGCCGTTTTCTCTTCGTGGATCTCGGCCATGTTCGTGGCTAAGTGCGGTGGCTCCGTGCTCTCTCCCGATTCGGAAGACGGGCCGGGGCTTCAGATCTTGTCACTCATCACGAGCGGCACCCTCTAGCGCACCTCATGTAACAAGACGCTCACAGCTATCTGCATGCAGGCTTCTACACCTTAGGCCCATCGGCCTCAGCATCGAACTGAGCTGAGTACAGTCGCTGATAGGCGCCACCCGCCGCAAGGAGGTCCTCATGGGTGCCCTGCTCGACGATCTTGCCTTCCTCCATCACCACGATGAGGTCGGCGTTCTTGATCGTTGACAGGCGGTGTGCGATCACGAAACTGGTACGCCCGAGGCGTAAGTCATTCATTGCTTGCTGCACGAGCATTTCGGTGCGCGTATCGACCGAACTCGTCGCCTCATCGAGAATCAAGATCGCTGGATTCGACAAAAACGCGCGCGCAATCGTGAGCAACTGGCGCTGGCCGGCGCTCACTCCCCCGCCTTCTTCATCAATCAACGAGTCGTAGCCTTCGGGCATCGTGCGCACGAAGTGATCGACCGAAGCTGCCTTCGCGGCCGCAACGACCTGCTTCTCGGTCGGCCCATTACCGCCATAGGCGATGTTTTCACCGATCGTGCCCGAGAACAGCCACGTGTCTTGCAGCACCACACCGAAATCGTCCCGCAAAACGCCGCGCGGAATCTCGGCGATATCCACTCCGTCGAGTGTGATCCGACCACCATCGAGTTCGTAAAAACGCAAGAGCAAGTTTGTGAGCGTGGTCTTACCTGCACCGGTCGGGCCGACAATGGCGATGGTTTGGCCAGGCTCGGCCGTGAGGGACAAGTTCTCGATCAACGGTTCATCGCCGTAGGAGAAAGACACGTTCTCGAACACGACTCGGCCTTCGACACCCTTGAGTCGGCGCAAGGTTTCTTCATCTGCGGACTCGCGCTCTTGATCGAGGAACTCGAAAACACGTTCTGCAGACGCCATGCCCGATTGCAGCAAGTTGATCATCGAAGCAACCTGCGTCAGCGGCTGCGTGAAGTTTCGCGAGTATTGAATGAATGCCTGAATCGAACCGATCGACATGGTTCCGGTCGCGACCTTGTAGCCGCCAACGACAGCGACTAGCACGTAGTTGAGGTTCGAGATGAACATCATCACGGGCTGAATGACACCCGAGATGAACTGTGCCTTGAACGAGGCGTTGAACAGTTCATCGTTGGTTGCCGCGAACTGTTCCTTCGCGAGTTCCTGGCGGCCAAATACACGCGTCAATTCATGGCCTGTGAAGGACTCCTCGACGTGCGCGTTGAGTTTGCCGGTCTGTGCCCATTGGGCAACGAACTGCGGTTGGGAACGCTTCATAATCGCACCGGTCAAGATCACGGCGATCGGAATCGTGAAGATCGCAATGAGCGTAAGCGTGGGTGAAATCCACAACATCATCGCGAGTGTTCCGATCACCGTCAAAATGCTCGTGATCATTTGGCTCAGTGTCTGTTGCAGAGATTGCGCCAAGTTATCGAGATCGTTCGTGGTGCGCGACATGATTTCGCCACGCTCTTGGCGATCCAAATAAGACAAGGGCAAGTTGTTAAGTTGCTCTTCAACTTCGTTGCGCAAATCGGCAACCATGCGTTGAACGACAGTCGTCGAAAGCACGCCCTGAAGCCACGCGAAAAGCGACGCTACGAGGTAGATCAGAGTGGCCGCTCCCAGCAACATGGCGAGCGCATTGGTGTCGATTCCACTGCCTGGATTGAGGTCCATCGCCGCAATGAGACTCGCTAAGTCGTCTTGGCCGTTGGCTTTCAACCCCGCGACAACCTGAGCCTTGCTCACACCTTCAGGGAACTGCGACGAGAAGAAACCTTCGAAGATCACGTCGGTTGCATGACCGAGCACTTTGGGGCCAGTCACCGAAAGCGCGACGCTCGAAATGCCGAACACGACAAGAACGAGCACTCGTGACCGATCAGAAATAAGTCGTTTGAAGACTCGCTTGAATGTGACCTTGAAATTCTTGGAACGCTCCGGCTTACCGGCGGGACGATGCATGCTCATGACGCCTCCTCCTCGGAAATCTGAGAAAGCACAATTTCGCGGTAAACATCACACGCTTCCATGAGTTCGTCGTGCTTACCGAGACCCACGATATGGCCTTCATCGAGCACGATGATTTGGTCGGCGTTGCGGATCGTGCTGATGCGTTGCGCCACGATAATCACGGTGGACTCTTGCGTAACCTTGGCGAGTTCGGAACGCAGTGCCGCATCGGTCGCGTAATCGAGCGCCGAGAACGAGTCGTCAAACAGGTAAACGACGGGCTTCTTCACGAGTGCGCGGGCAATCGCAAGACGTTGACGTTGGCCGCCAGAGAAGTTCGTTCCGCCTTGCGACACCGGCGCGTCAAGCCCTTCTGGCAGAGCTTCGACGAAGTCCTTTGCTTGAGCGATACGCAGAGCTTCCCACAAGTCTTCGTCGCTCGCGTCTGGGTCGCCATAGCGCAGGTTGCTAGCGATCGTGCCACTGAACAAGAACGCCTTTTGCGGCACGAGACCGATGGCCGACCAGACGTCAATTGGACGAATCCCTTTGACGTTGTAGCCATCCAACAAGACGCTGCCTTCGGTCGTGTCGAGCAGGCGAGAGATGAGACCCAACAGCGTGGACTTGCCGCTACCGGTGGAACCCACGATCGCAACCATCTCGCCAGGATTCGCGGTGAAGGAGACGTCTTGGAGAACGGGATATTCAGCCCCCGGATAGGCGTACGTCGCGCTACCTACGTGTACTTGGCCCCACTCAATCGCGATGGGCGGGAAGTCCGCGTCCATGTCAATTTCAGGAACTGTCTCAAGCACCTCGGTAATACGTTCGGCTGCGACTTCAGAGCGCGGCCAAATCATGAAAATAAACGTCGACATCATGACGGCCATGAGCGTCTGAATCAGGTACTGCTGGAATGCGATGAGTTGCCCGATTTCGATGTCGCCCGAACCGACACGCTTGGCACCCCACCAGAGCGCGAGCACGACTGACAAGTTCATGAACCCCATCAGCAGCGGGAAGAAAACTGCCATGAGTCGGCCAGTCTGCACAGCGATTTCGCGGTTCAATTCGTTGGCACGAGCGAACCTCTCGCTTTCGTGCTCTTCGCGCACGAACGCCCGCACCACACGCACGCCCGTGATTTGCTCCCGCATGATGTGGTTGAGTGTGTCGATCCGGGTCTGCATAAGCCGAAAGAGCGGACGCATGCGCTTGATCAAAATGCCCAACGTGATCGCCAGCGTGGGCAGAACGACCAAGAAAACACCCGACAATTGCACGTCTTCGCGCAGCGCCAAGATCAGCCCACCAATGGCAGTCATGGGCGCAGAAACAAGCAACGTCAGGGTGACGAAAAGGAGAAGCTGAACCTGTTGCACATCGTTCGTGTTGCGGGTGATGAGTGTGGGGGCGCCGAACTCTCGTACTTCGCGACTCCCGAAAGATTCAACCTTGGAAAATACTGCCGCACGAAGGTCGCGCGACACCGCCATGGCGATACGTGCGCCGATGTAGATCGCGATCAGGTTGCAGACCACTTGAACGACGGTAACGCCGAGCATGAGTGCGCCCACCTGCCAGATATACGCGGTATCTCCTTGCGCCACGCCGTCGTCAATAATCTTCGCGTTGAGGCCCGGTAGGTACAGCGAAGCGATGGTTTGCGCGAACTGAAACAGGCACACCAACAGGATGGGGCCCTTGTATGGCGAGAGGTATTTTCCGAGGAGGGCTAGGAGCACTTGAATAGGTTACGACTGTTACTCAATTGGCGCGTGATAAGGCTGTGATTATTTCCCTATCTGTGGCAAAAGTGACACTGATGGGCCACCGAGTTTAGTTACTCAGTCGTTATCAATGTGTTTTTGAATGTTCGCGACCGTGCGATCGGCATAGGCAGATGCGTTTTCGCGCGTCATCGGCCCGTCCCAGGTTGCGGGTAACGGCGTACGGACGCTCGGTGCCACGCTGGCAACAATCTCATCGAGGACGCGCTCAGAATCACCCACCCACAAGTGCTTCGCGCCGGCCACCTCAACGAGGTCGACCTGGCTCAACGGCGCGAACCGCTCGCGTGCTTCGGGTGGCCGCAAGAAGTCGTCGAGTTCGGGGATGAGCGCCTTGACCGGTTTGCCGGATTCGGCCCACGCCGCGAGGTGTTCGGGTTGTGAGAAACGCAATGGCGGCGACAACAGGATCGCGCCGCAGACGGCCGGATCGAGACCATACATGAGCGCGAGGTCGGTGCCAAACGACCAGCCCACGAGCCACGGGTTCGGCAACTCACGAAAGTCAGCAAATTCGATGGCCGCCGCCACATCGAACCGTTCAGCCTGAGCGCCGTCGAACGAGCCTTCGCTCCTACCTTGAACACTCTCGGTCCCACGTGTGTTGAACCTGAGCACTGCGATGTTCGCCAAGGCTGGCAATCGGTTTGCCGCCTTGCGGAAGAGGTGGCTGTCCATCATGCCGCCGTGCGTGGGCAATGGATGTAAACAAATGAGGGTGGCTACCGGCTCGCCCGTTTCGGGAAGCGCCAATTCCCCCACGAGTGTTAATCCATCGGCAGTATGCAGTTCGATGGGCTCTCGACGCGAGGGCAAAACGGACGTGCCCGTGATCTTTTGGCTCACAGTCCCATCTTGCCGTACCAGTTGGGCGAGGTTCTAACTGTGGCGTTCCCAGCAGTGCTTGTGCCAGTGGCGACGTTCGTTGATGCCTTCGCTTTCAAGCAAACTCGGCACGTCCGGCCACACGACGTAGTGCGGGGTCGCTGGCCGGATCTGTTGATTGCAGCCTGGGCACACGTATGGCTTGGTCGAGGTCGCGCCAGTGATAAACCGTTGCCAAAACTCGCCCGCACGCTTCGAAACGAGTTCCTCAGAACTTGGCCGGTAGGCCCCACGCGAACGCGCCCGAGCGGCCGCTGCTTTTCGTTTCGACATGCACACAGAATACCCTTAGAAAAATGCTTACCATATCGATTGTCGTTGTTATCGTTATTCGATATGCTCGACTCATGTCTAATTTTCTCGTGTATTCGATGATCACCACTGCGCTGTTCGGCGGACTCGTCTTCTTGATCAGCCTCGGCAAACGCACCGCACTCGGCGAAAGCCCCACTGCACTCGGTGCCCGACTTACCATCTGGATCTCAGGCATCTATTCGGCGATCATCACCATTGCCTTGGGCGACCATATGATTAGTGTGCTTTTTGATAACTACGTCGAAGTGCCACTCCTGGTCTCAGTGAGTTTCCCAATCGACAGCCTCAACCCGTCAAATATCAAAGTAGGCCATTCATTTATGGCCAGCGAAGGCACGAACATTCCTGCAAGTGTCTCCGGCGCCCCCGTCGGTTTTCGAATCGCACACATCATGTCTACGGGACTAAGTGCTCTTATCGCTTTGACGGCATCGCTCTCGGTCTTCGCGCTGGCGAGAAAGCACTTGACGGGGTCGCCCTTACTGCAAACGGCAAGCAAAGTTGCTTGGCGTGGCAGTGTTATTGCGATTGCAGCCGCTAGCATCAAAGCCGTTCTTGATGCCATCAGCCTGAATTGGTTTGCTACGGAGTTCGACGCAACGTTGCTGAAAGCTATCGATATGGGCAGTTCGTCTAGCTTTGAGGTTCAACCTGTGACCGATGCGTTCTGGCGCCACATTGAACTCTGGCCATTTGTTGTCGCGTTGTTGTTCTGCATCGCAGCATTCGGCTTAACCGCCGCTGCACGGCTCGAGAAAGAAACGGCAGGCCTTGTATGACGCCTCCCGTTGATGCCGAAGAGCCCACCAATGTGCGCTGCCGCCTCGACGAACTTCTCGAGTCGCGCAACCTCACCCTCACCGCGTTGAGCGCCCGCGTTGGCGTGAGCGTCGTGAATCTCTCAGTACTGAAAAACAATCGAGCACGAGCAATTCGCTTTTCAACTCTCGAGGCCATTTGTGTGGCGCTCGATTGTGAGATTGGCGAACTACTCGTGCTCGATCAGTGACTCGAGAGTTCAGGCGTCTCAGTAGGTGTGGAAGCCAGCCTTTGTCTTGCGGCCAAGCTTGCCGTCAGCCACAACTTGCTTGAGGCTTGCGGCAGGCTGCCAGCCTTCGTGACCGAACGTCTCCACCAAGGTGGTCTGAATCGCAAGCGACACGTCGTTGCCGACGACATCAAGCAACTCGAACGGACCCATCGGAAGCTTCGTACCCTTCATCGCTTCATCGATCTCAGCGAGGGTGGCGCCGCCCGCTTCGTTCAACAAGATGGCGTCGTTGAGGTACGGGAACAGCAGCGCGTTCACGATGAAGCCTGCACGGTCACCACAGGAAACAGGATGCTTTTTCGTAGCGAAGCAGAGCGCGCGGACAGTCTCGTCCACGTCAGCAGCGGTTTCCTCGGTGGTGACAACTTCAACAAGCTTCATGATCGGAGCCGGGTTGAAGAAGTGCATGCCGATGACGTCAGCCGGACGGCTCGTGACGGCAGCGCAGTCAGCGATCGACAGTGAGGACGTCGTGGTGGCCAAGATAGCGCCTGGCTTGCAGATGCGGTCAAGGTCGCGGAACAGTTCGAGTTTGATTTCGAGGTCTTCAGCAATCGCTTCAACAACGAGGTCAACGTCTGCGAGTGCTTCGCGTTCAGTAGCACCGGTCAAGCGAGCGAGGATCGCATCCTTGCCTGCTTCATCCAACTTGCCCTTCGAGACTGAACGATCGAGGTTCTTGGTGATGTAGCCAATAACACCGTCAAGCTTTTCTTGCGAGCGACCAATGAAGACCACATCGAAACCGGACTGAGCGAAAACCTGCGCGATGCCCGAAGCCATCGTGCCGGTGCCAACAACGCCAACCTTCTTGACAGGGCGGCGAACTTCTGGCGCAGCGCCAGCATCGCCAGCAGCAGCAGCGAACGTGTCGCCAGCAGCCACGCGATCAAGCAAAGCCTGAGCGGGCTTGTGGAGGTCGTCAGAGGTCTTGGCGTACAACGCTTCGAGGCCATCGACAACCGTTTGCGCGCCGAGCGCGTCAACGAGAGCCAAGGGGCCAATCGGGTAACCGCAACCGAAACGCATACCTGCGTCGATATCGGCAGCCGTGGCGTAACCAATGCCGTACATCGAGGCGGCGTGGTTGAGGTAGGGGTACAGCAACGTGCGAGCAATCTCGGCGTTGCGGTCGTCGGCGGTGATGCTATCGACGATTTCCTGCATGCGGAATCTCCTTGAGATGATGGTGGCGCGCCGAACCTGCGCGAACCGTTGGGGTACTCGTGACAGACTATCTGGACAGCATTTGTTTTGGGATGGGAGTTCCATGTCTTTTCGCATAATCCTCGCCACAGTCGTGACAATCATGGCCGGTGCGCTCTCGGCTTGTTCGCCCGCGAACTCTGAGGACCCCAAGCCCACACCTTCCGCGACGCCCACTCAGGCGGCTCTCGACCTTGTCGGCAGTTGGCACGACCCGGCCGAAAACTGGACCGTCCATTTCCATGACGACGGGACGTTCTCGGAAGACTTCCAGGGGAACGTTGACATGCGCACGGGCACCTGGACGATCCTCGACGGCGTCGTCACGCTTGAAGGCGGCGACGGTAACAGCGATCAAGGCACCGTCAAAGGCGAAACAATCGAGTTCCGTCTTGGAACGCTGAGCAAACTCAAAGACTGAACTGAGTCGACCCGAACCGAATTGAACTGAAGTATGCGTCTCGTTGTTGCGCGTTGTCAGGTTGACTACGCCGGAAAACTCACCGCCCACCTGCCTATGGCCACACGTTTGCTCGTCGTGAAAGCCGACGGCTCCGTCCTCGTGCATTCAGACGGTGGTTCCTACAAACCGCTGAACTGGATGAACCCGCCGTGTTCATTTACCGAACAAACGACAGTCAGCGGGACACTTGAGTGGACCGTCGCAGCACAAAAGTCAGACGACACTCTCCGCATTCAAATCGAAGAGGTCCTGCACGATTCGCAGCACGATCTTGGCGTTGATCCTGGCTTGCAGAAGGACGGCGTCGAGAAGCACTTGCAGGAATTGCTAGCCGAACACGCCGCGACGCTTGGTGAAGGCATGACGCTCGTCCGCCGCGAATACCCGACGGCGATCGGCCCCGTCGATTTACTGTGCCGAGATGCGGACGGTGCGAGTATTGCTGTTGAAATCAAGCGCCGCGGCGAGATCGATGGCGTGGAACAACTCACGCGATATCTCGAACTTATGAACCGCGATCCCAAACTTCGTCCCGTGCGCGGAATTTTCGCGGCCCAAGAAATCAAGCCCCAGGCACGCACGCTTGCCACCGACCGCGGGATCGAGTGCGTCGTACTCGACTACGATGCCCTACGCGGCTTCGACGACGAGCGCCTGCGCTTGTTCTAACAACCCACGAACGCGAGACGCTAGCGTTCGCATAGAGCCAGATCGGCCCAAACCGCACGATGATCGGTTTGTGAAAACTCGATCGTCTCGTATTTTCCGACCGCGAACTTCCGAGTCAAAATATGGTCGATATCGACGAACGGCCAAAAACTACGATCAGCAGGCCAAGTCGCTTCAGCAATACGTCCCGCCGCAAAGTCCAGCCGGTGACTTGCTTCGCGAAAAGCCGGGTGCGCCCGAGAGGCGTTGAAATCGCCAGCCATGATCAGCGGGGTAGTTCCGGTCTCGCGCTGCCACATGCCAATCTCACGCAGACCCAAATGCCAATCCTTGATCATTTCGGGGATGGGCGGTTTGGGGTGGATGGCGCGAACGAGTACCGCACGACCATTGACGTCCAGTTCAAATCCCGGCTGGCCGAAGGTGGCTGCTTCTTGCTCAACCTCAAATGTCTTCCCCGGGTACCGAGAAAGAATCACCGTGCCGTCAGGACTCACCTCATCAGGCACAACACCGCTGCGGTGCGCGAGGTGCTTCATCTCATCGAACCTCATAAGTTCGTCGAGATAAGCATTGTGAACTTCGATGAGTATGAGCACGTCCACGTCTCGCTCGGCCACTTGACGCGCGACTTCACGCGGCGGAAGCGTGGAGAATTCGGCGTTCGCCGACAGCACCGAGAGCTTTTGCTCGCTGGGATCACATGTGGGCACGTTGACGTTGACGACCACGAGCGCGGCAGCCAGCGCCGCGACGACGCACGCGGCAACGGCCCACCAAGCACGCACTATGACTGCAACGACAATCCCCACGAGAGCCGCGATCCCCCACACTCGAATGAGTGCTTGGACAGGTGGTAACCACGTGGGCGAAATTCGATCCACCCAAGGGCTGAACGCCAAGATAAGGACAGCCACCGCGCATAGGGTGACCAGTGCCCGAACTACGCGCAAGTGTCAGGCACCAGCGATCGGCGGAGCCGT
>CALMUY010000218.1 GCA_937873005.1 uncultured Aeromicrobium sp.
GCTCTCGCGTAGCACCTTTAACAATCAAGCAAGTGGGTCAGCGATAGTTCCTGAGGCCTCATTGAGCACGCCTTGTTCGATACGGGTCGAAACTGGAGTGTCACCTAGGATGAGTCCGCACGTTTCGCGAAGTCCAGTGAGGACGTCATCGGGGCGGATCGACGGGGTCTCGTGCCTCAAGACAACATCGAGATTCGCCCCCTCGCTATTGGCCGACACCGATGCAGAAATAACAGCGGCTCGGGCGTTCAATGTGCGCAATCCCTTTTTCATCATGCGCTCCACGAGCACTTCTTCTTGCCCGAGAAACCCAGCAACTGCAGTTTCCACGTTCGCGGCATCAACCCCAGGCAAGGAAATCCTCCACAGCGATGCGGTCAACAAGTCAGCCAAAGCACCCGAAGGCGCTTCCACCACACGCAACACGTCGAGACCGGGCGGGAGCGAGTCGTCGAGCTTGCGATGCACTTCGGCCGGATCGAGAACTTGAGTTAGGCCGATCTCAAGGTATTCGGCCTCGCTAGCCGCGCCCGTAGGTGAAGCGCCCGCGTACGAGATTTTTGGGTGCGGGTTGAAACCCGAAGAGAACGCGATCGGCAAGCCTGAGCGTCGTACGGCCCGTTCGAACGCACGACCAAAGTCGCGGTGACTCGTAAAGCGCAAACGTCCGCGCTTCGCGTACCTGATCCGCAACTTCTGCACGATCGGCAACTGCGGATTGGGCGCCTCCGGGTTCGGCGTACCTTGCAGCGTGGTGGAACCGTCAGCACTCATGGCGCGACCTCTCGGGACTGGGCGAATCGGGACTGGGCGAACGAACGGAAGGCCGCCGAGCGTTCCTCATAACTGGCTAACTCATCAAAACTGGGGGCGCCGGGCGACAATAAGACGACGGGCGAATCAGTGGCCTCGCTCGCGAAGGCCATCGCGGCAGCAAAGTTCGAGCACACTTCAACGGCTGCGCCTGTGGGTCCCAGTTCTTCAGCCAGCCGCTTGCCTGCCGGGCCGACGGCTGCGACTCGCACCTGCGCCGAATCGGGCCGAGCGGCCAGGTATTCAATGAGCGGAGTCCACGGGACGAGACGGTCTTCGCCACCTGCGATCAAGGTCACGGGTTGATTGGCGAAGGTTTCGAGAGCGGCAACCACTGCTTCTGGCGCGGTCGCGAGGCTGTCGTCTACCCACGTGCGCCCATCTGCCGTGGGGATGGTTTCGAGTCGGTGCGTGAGCGGCACGAACGAAGCAACCGCATCGAAGGCAAGCGCACGTTGTTCGCTCGACAGCGACACAAATGATTCGACCGCCGCGAGCGCTAGAGCAACGTTGTTCAGATTGTGATGTCCGCGCAAGGGAATCAGGTTGGCCTCAAGCAGGCTGGTCCCCCACAGGATGCCCTCGGGAGTGACAGTGATGTTCAGATCGCTCGGATCACTGAATTTCGTCGAGCCAGAGATCACCTGTTCGATGCGACTCGCCACTGCTGAGTCTTCGGTCGGGGTGATGACCGCAGCAGGATTGTGTGCCACCAAGTTGAGCTTGTCGCGGACGTACTGTTCGAAACTGCCGTGCCACGTGAGGTGTTCGGGATACAGGCACGTGACGACCGCGATGCGTGGCGAAACCGTGAGATCCGCGGCTTGGTAACTCGACACTTCGGCCACGGCCACGCGATCGTCGGTGCCCGAGTATTCCGTGACGGGGACGCCTAGGTTCCCCACCACCACGGCCTGCACACCCACTGCGTCGAGCACGTGTGCGATGAGCGAGGCTGTGGTGCTTTTACCTTTCGTGCCAGTAACGCCGATGACGCGCGAGTGGTGCTCGTTCAACCACAAGTCCATCAGCGAAGTAATGGAAATTCCGGCGGCCTTGAGGGCGCGAAATTCCGGGAGCGTGTGTGGGATTCCGGGCGAGATCACAATTGCGTCCGATGCGGCTAAGGCCGCGCTTGCGTCCTCGCCGACGAGTGCGTTCGGCTCATCGGCAGGAGCCTCCTGCGTCCCGGTTACCGCGATGCGTGCCGCAATCCCCCTGCGCGCCAACTCCTGAGAGGCCGCTTTGCCTTCGCGACCCGCGCCCCAGATGGTGACCGATTTGCCAGCCAGATCCTCAAACTTCACGGACGGCCGCCTCGATTCGCGGCCACAGATTGTGTTCGTCTTCGTCGAACGCGAACACCGCTGCTTGGTCTAGATCTGACACCTCGAGTGCTGCGATTTGTGGGTGTGCCAGGAACGGATGCGAGCGCCATTCGGGATGTTCATGCAACAGAGCAATCGCTACTTTCACTTCGCTCGGCTCACCCACGCACTCGAACGGTTTCAACAAACCATCGAGTGCCAGCAGTTCTAGGAACCCTTCGAACTGGCTCTCATCAGCCAACAAATCACGGCCGTTGAAGATCCTCAATAGTTCTTCCCGCGACAAGAACGGCGCCAAACTCACGAACACGAAACGACATTTGGGGCAGTCACCACACCACGATGTCCGATCTGCTTCGGCGAGTTTGAACGCACGATTACAACTCGTGAAAACCGAGTGATAATCGGCCAACGTCGCGAACCGGCGCGAGATGCGCAATTCCGAGAGGGGGCGTAGCAGCGAAAAATACTGCGGCGATTCGGCTGGCAAGCTCGCCCGCAACAGCCGCTCAAACTCGATCCCCTTCGACCACTGGTGGTTCACATTGCGCCCGGCCCAAGCCACGTTGCCAAACGAGGAACTCGCTTCGTTACTGAAAACGACGGCGTCGAAGCCCAGCGCCTGCGCCGACAGGATCGCGATCAGCGAGTTCACGGCCGTGACGGGAACGTGGCCGTTCGGGGCACCTTGTTTGTTGAGTTCAAAGAGAGCCGGATCAAGTGCGCGTTTCGCGGACTCAAGCGGTACGCCTGCCACCTCAGCGGTGGCTTCGATCGGTTGATAGCTGTTTACCGAAAATAAGCCAATCTCGTAGCCTTCGGTTTTGAGCGTTTCGATCGACACGATCGAGTCTTTACCTCCACCCACCGCCACCAAGAGGCGACTCGGTTCGAACACCTCGGGGGCGGTGCCGGTGGTGTCTGGCCGGTCGGGGGCTTCGATGGGGGTGTCAAAGACTTCGGGAAGGTTGTTTACGTAGGCGAATTCGCCGAGTCCGTTGATCAACACTTCGGTAAAGAAATGGCGCTCTTGATGCGTCAGTCCGCTCGGGACCGTGATCCTTGCGGGGGCAAACGCTTTGAAGTAACTGGGCGCTGCTGCGAAATGCAACAGCCGCACGATCGGTTCGACAACGTCTGGATCTGCCTCGGCCAACGAAGCCGGCAACGTGATGGTTTCGGTGAAAGCATGTTCGCGTCCATCCGTGCCGGTAGCGCGGTACCGCAAGGCAATCCGATCGCCGGTGATCTCGAAGCCCGAACATTCAAACTCGGCAAGACCGGTGACGTTGCGGGCTACAGAATCGACCATGCGTTCAGTGTAGTTGTCCACGAACCGCTCAGACGACTGTTAGCGGCAGGAGGGACTGCCCTGTGGGGCCGATCTGAATGTTGAGGTCCATCTGCGGGCACACGCCACAATCGAAGCACGGCGTCCAGCGGCAGTCTTCGACTTCGATCGCGCCATCGGGGTTGATGGCGTCTTCCCAGTCTTCCCAGAGCCACTCTTTGTCGAGGCCCGAGTCCATGTGGTCCCACGGGAGCACTTCGTCATAGTCGCGTTC
>CALMUY010000219.1 GCA_937873005.1 uncultured Aeromicrobium sp.
TTTTGACGGCGCGGACCTCGTTGCAGATTTTGTCGTGTCGTCGGAAGCGAACCGGACGGCGGACGAGTGGTTCCTGCTGATCGATGGGTTTGTTCGTCGAGCAGGCGTCGAAACGATCGACCAAGTTTCTGTATGTTGCACGGTTCCGGCAGTGATGCGTCGGTTCCGAACATGTTTCGAACGCTACTTTGCGGGTGTTCCGGTGTGGGTGGTTGGTCCGGGTGTGCGTACCGGTGTGCCAATCCATACCGATAACCCGCGCGAAGTCGGAACGGACCGGGTGGTGAACGCTCTGGCGGCGAAAGAGTTTTACGGATGCCCGGCCATAGTGGTGGATTTGAACGGAACCGCAACCGTCTTCGACGTGATTGATGCGGCCGGACGCTATGTGGGTGGCGCAATTGCTCCGGGTATTGAGGTGTCTCTCGATGCTTTGGCGCAACGGAGTGCCCAGTTGCGTAGCGTCGAAATCACGACACCACGCGATGTGATTGGCAAGAACACCGTTGAGGCACTCCAGTCGGGCACGGTGTTTGGATTCGCTGGCCTGATCGATGCGATGGTGGATCGCATTCTTGATTCTTTGGACACCGACATCAGTGACGTCGCTGTGATCGGCACCGGAACTCATGCCGGTGCCGTACTGGATCAATGCGAACTGATCACCCACCGAGACCCGAAACTTACGCTCAAGGGTTTGCAGGTCGTAGCAGCTAGAAATAGCGAGTGACCGCCCCGCTTCGCGCGTGATGCAGGTCACATATTTCCTGCAAACTTTGTGAGAACCGTCTCGTGAGCCCCTTCACATTGATAGTCTGCTCTCGACCTTTCAGATGTCGAAAAGTGGAGCAAAAATGGGAGACCTCGGATACAAATTGACGGTACTTCGGCGCATTGGTTTGCTGAAGGCCCAAGATCCGATTCGCTTGGTGAAAGCCGGCAAGAAACTTAAAGAATGGGGACCAGGATTCCCTGCGGCTGTGTGCGCTGCAGCGGCCCGCAAACCTGACCAGATCGCTGTCATTGACGACGCAGGCCAGATCACGTGGCGTGAGTTCAGTGACGAGATCAACCGTTTGAGCGCAGGGTTGAAAGAGCGCGGAATTGGCTTGGGCGATCCAGTCGCAGTGCTGTGCCGTAACCACCGTTACATGATCACCTCGATGGTGGCGATCATGCAGATCGGTGCTCGCATGTTGCTCTTGAACACGATGGCCAGTTCCGGCCAACTCGCTGAACTCGCTGAACGCGAGGGCGCCAAGCTCGTGATTTTGGATCAAGAGTTTCTCGATGTGGCAGATTCGATGGATCAAGATCGCCTAGTCGTCGCGTGGGAAGACGACAAGTCCCACGGTTTGAATACTTTGGGTACGCTCACGCTTGGGCAACCCGCTGACGATCACCCGAAGCCCGCGCGTTCGGGCAGCATCGTGATCTTCACATCAGGTACGACGGGCCTGCCGAAGGGTGCCCAACGCAAAGAACCTGAAAACTTGAACCCACTCTTGACGTTCTTCGGTTCGATTCCATATGAAGGGCACTCGACCGTCGTTATTGCGGCGCCTCTGTTCCACTCGTGGGGTCTGTTGAACTTCGGTTTCGGTCTGTCCACGGTTCCCACCTATGTGCTGCGCCGTCGTTTTGTGCCTGAAAAGGTCATCGAAGACATTGCGCAGTACAAAGCCAAGGTTCTTGTTGTTGTGCCGCTCATGATGCAGCGTTTGGTGAATGCTGATCCTGAAGTCATTAAGGCGAACGATGTTTCAAGTTTGAAGATCACGGCGTCGAGTGGTTCGCCGCTGGCTGGTGAATTGGCTACCCACTTCATGGACACGTTTACGGACTCGGTTTACAACTTCTATGGCGCGACCGAAACCGGCTGGGTCACGATCGCTGGTCCAGAAGATCTTCGTGCAGCACCCGGCACCGCTGGCCGTATTCCTTGGAAGACAGTAGTCAAGGTTCTGGACGAGAACGGTCACGAAGTTCCTGCCGGTACTACTGGTGTCATCTATGTGGGTAACGAAATGATGTTCGCCGGCTACACGGATGGCAATTCCAAGGACTTCCGTGACGGTTTGATGCACTCGGGCGACGTTGGCCACTTCGACGAGGCTGGCCGCTTGTTTGTTTCGGGCCGTGACGACGACATGATCATCTCGGGTGGCGAGAACGTGTTCCCGCGCGAGTTGGAAGACTGCCTGATCGAGCATCCGGAGATTCAAGATGTTGTGGTCGTGGGTCTGCCCGACGAGAACTGGGGTCAGGTGTTGTCGGCCTACATCGTGAAGGTGGCTGGCTCGACGCTCACGGAAGACGACATTGTCGAATACGCGAAGGCCAACGTGGCGCGTTTCGCAGTTCCGCGTGACGTCATGTTCATCGACGAATTGCCTCGCAACCCAACAGGCAAGGTCATGAAGCGCATGCTTCCGGAGTTCCAGCCGAAGGGCTGATATACGACGGCCGCAATAGCGCAAGTCATGTGTGGGGCGCCTTCCGTGAGGGAGGCGCCCCA
>CALMUY010000220.1 GCA_937873005.1 uncultured Aeromicrobium sp.
GATCGGGCACGACAGGATTTCCGATGTCTGATCCAACATCAAAGAGGTCGTTTTGTATGTGCGAAAGCACGGCTACAACGTTTGCCGGAAGTTCACCCGTAGCGAGCGCCACACCGATTTGGCTGTTCGCTTCATCCGTATCGGCGTACACAACGAGCCGGAGATCGTTCTTATCGGTACGCGTAAAATCGACGAGGTTCGTCGTGCCGTCATCGCCGGTGCGGGTGTAAATCTTCGTGAGATGGACCATGCCATCGATCCTAGTGCAGTTCGGGACAAACCAATATGGCAGTTTACGAGTCAGACAACCTTGTCGACGTCTCGCCCTGGGGGTGACGATTCGAGCCACGACAGTAGAGTCGTGAGGGTATCCGGTGCCAACGCAAATTGTTTGACCGACATGTTGTTGACCGTCTCGACGATGACGTCGCCGACGTGGAGAGCCGCTTGCTCAGTACCCTCGGGCTCACGTCGCTGGTTGATGAGGACGGTGCCTCGCTCAAAGCGGTACTTGGGGCGTGGCACGAGCGAAAATGCCCGGTACCAACGAAGCTCGTCACTCCCATAAACAGCAAATCCGAGCATCCAGCCTTTTGCTGAATGCCCGGATTCGTTGTTAACACATAGGTCAAAGCACACGCCTTGAGCGACTATCCACTGCCGGCGAACGATCAAGAGCACGACGAGCACCGCGACGAGCAGCACGCCGCACACCAACAGCCACAAAAGTGTTGTCGACCACGGCATGTGCCACTCCTAGGTGAAGATCAGGATCCGCTCTCCGCAAGACGCAACTTGGCTTCGCCAAGGAGCGTGCGGTATTCGTCTTCCTGAGCCCGAGCTTCTTCTAGTTCTGAGCGTACTTTGGCTGCGTCGAGTTCGCTCGCGAGGCTCACGTCTTCGCTGATGATCGATACTTCGTCGTTGGCAACAGAAATGAACCCATCGCCGACAACAGCACGAACTGTTTCACCATCTTCGGAGTCAATCCGGACAACACCAGGAATGAGCAGCGACATCAATGGGCTATGCCCGGAGAGGATGCCGAGATCACCCTCAACCGTGCGAGCCATGACTTCTTTTGCCTTGCCCGACCACACGACGCGGTCGGCGGCAACCATCGATACATGAAGAGTCATCAGAAGTTCTTCTGAATCTCAGCCCACTTGGCCTCGACGTCGTCGAGTCCACCACACATGAAGAACGCCTGCTCGGCTACGTGATCGTATTCGCCGTCACAGATCTTCGTGAACGCATCGATCGTTTCGTCGAGCGGAACCGTCGACCCTTCGATGCCGGTGAACTGCTTGGCAACGTAGGTGTTCTGGCTCAAGAAGCGCTGGATACGACGGGCGCGAGCCACGATCGTACGGTCTTCTTCGCTGAGTTCGTCAACACCGAGAATCGCGATGATGTCCTGGAGTTCCTTGTTGCGCTGCAGGATCGACTTGACGCGGTTAGCAGTCGTGTAGTGATCGTTTGCAATGTAACGAGGATCCAAGATGCGCGAGGTCGAGGTCAACGGATCCACGGCTGGGTAGATACCGAGCGATGCGATTTCACGGCTCAATTCGGTTGTTGCGTCCAAGTGAGCAAACGTCGTCGCGGGAGCCGGGTCGGTGTAATCGTCAGCAGGAACGTAAATGGCCTGCATCGAGGTGATCGAGTGACCACGCGTCGAGGTGATGCGCTCCTGGAGAACACCCATCTCGTCGGCGAGAGTCGGCTGGTAACCAACGGCCGAAGGCACACGACCAAGCAGAGTCGAAACTTCCGAACCAGCCTGTGTGAAGCGGAAGATGTTGTCGATGAAGAGCAACACGTCCTGCTTCTGCACATCGCGGAAGTATTCAGCCATCGTGAGCGCCGAGAGGGCAACGCGCAAACGTGCTCCCGGTGGTTCGTCCATCTGACCGAACACCAGTGCGGTCTGGCCAAGAACTCCGGCTTCTTCCATTTCGACGATGAGGTCGTTACCTTCACGGGTACGTTCACCAACACCTGCGAACACAGACACACCACCGTGGTCGCGTGCAACACGGGCGATCATTTCCTGGATGAGAACCGTCTTACCAACACCAGCACCACCGAAGAGGCCGATCTTTCCACCCTGCACGTATGGCGTGAGGAGGTCGATGACCTTGATTCCGGTTTGGAACATTTCGGTCTTGGACTCGAGTTGATCGAAAGCCGGAGCCTTGCGGTGGATACCCCAACGCTCGTTGACTTCAAAGGTTTCGCCCTCTTCGAGGTTGAGTACCTTGCCGGTCGTGTTGAACACGCGACCAAGCGTCTCGTTTCCAACAGGAACCATGATTGGCTCGCCAAGGTCGGTGACGGGAGCGCCACGAACAACACCGTCGGTAGGACGGAGGCTGATCGCGCGAACCATGCCGTCGCCAATGTGCTGAGCGACTTCGAGGGTCAACGTCTCCTCAACGCCAGCGACGACCGTGTCGACGTGAAGGGCGTTGTAGATAGCGGGCATCTTGTCGGCCGGGAACTCGATATCGAGAACCGGTCCGATGACGCGGGCAACGCGACCGGTGGCACCGGCGGCTGCTGTGTTCGTCTCTTCGACAGTTGCAGTCATGTCTCTCACTCACTCCCAGCGGTGTCGGCGAGCGCGTTTGCGCCGCCCACGATCTCACTGATTTCCTGGGTAATACCGGCCTGACGGGCCTGGTTGGCAATGCGGGTGTATTTCTGGATGAGGTCCTCGGCGTTATCGGTCGCGGACTTCATGGCCTTTTGACGGGCAGCCAACTCGGAAGCGGCAGCCTGCAAGAG
Organism: uncultured Aeromicrobium sp.; assembly: GCA_937873005.1. GTDB lineage: Bacteria > Actinomycetota > Actinomycetes > Propionibacteriales > Nocardioidaceae > Aeromicrobium. The sequence goes on from CALMUY010000220.1 coordinate 2,791, forward strand.
GCAGTAGTAGATGCGGCTGTAGAGGTACTTCGGCAAAAGCGCATCCAAAACGGCTTCGGTGCTTGGCTCAAATTCATAGAGCGGCAACAAGTCCGATTCGGCGGGCGCTTCTTCGCTTTCCACGATTTCGAGTGGGAACAAGCGAATCGCTGTGGCCTCTTGGGTCAGCATGGAACGGAACCGCGTGAACACGACGTAGAGTTCGTCGACTGCCGAAATAGCAGCGAGTTCTTCTTCGTCGAGCCCGTGGCCGCCAGCGTGGATGAGTCGGTCACCGATCGCTCGCGCGTTCTCGTACGTGGGCTTGTCCGAAAAACCAGTCCACGATTCGAGGTATTCACGCTGACGGAAGGAGAAGTATGCCTCCGCCTTGCGTCCGGTAAGGAAGTAATCGATTTCCTTACCTTCAGCGTGAAGACGCTCGGTCAGCTGTTCAGCTTCTTTGAGAACGTTCGATGCGTAAGCACCAGCAAGGCCACGGTCACTCGTCACAATCAGAACACCGGCACGCTTCGCGTTGGGGTTTTCCGTTGTCAGGATGTGTTCCACATCGGAGTAGGTTGCCAACGCCGAAACCGCGCGTGTCAGTTCACGCGAGTAGGGCGCCGCAGCCGCAGCCTGATGCTGAGCCTTGATGATCCGTGAGGCGGCGATCAACTCCATGGCGCGCGTGATCTTCTTCAACGATTGCGTTGAAGAGATCTTTGCGCGGTATTCGCGGAGTGAAACTGCCATCGTCAGCCTCGCTTCTGCTTAACGATCTGCTCTTGTTCGACTTCTTCATCCTCAAGCGCCACGAATTCTTCGTGTCCGACCTTGATGGAACGACCGTCGCTGGTCTCGAACTGATCGAGGAACGAGTCGTACGCCGAAACGAGAGCCTGCTCGCTCGAATCTTCGAACTTGCCCGATTCGCGGATTTCGGTGAGCACACCGGCGTGGCTGCGCTTGATGTAATCCAAGAATTCGGTTTCGAAGCGGGTGATGTCCGAAACAGGAACAGCGTCAAGCTTGCCGGTCGTGGCAGCCCAGATCGAAACGACCTGCTGCTCAACCGGGAACGGCGCGTACTGGCCCTGCTTGAACAATTCCATGAGTCGCTGACCGCGGGCGAGCTGAGCCTTCGATGCAGCATCGAGGTCGGATGCAAACATAGCGAACGCTTCCATCGCGCGGTACTGAGCAAGCTCAACCTTGAGCGAACCGGTAACAGCCTTCATCGACTTCGTCATGGCTGCGCCACCAACACGCGACACCGAAATGCCGACGTCAACAGCGGGACGCTGGTTAGCGTTGAACAAGTCCGACTGGAGGAAGATCTGACCATCGGTAATCGAGATGACGTTGGTCGGAATGTAAGCCGAGACGTCATTTGCCTTGGTTTCAATGATCGGAAGACCCGTCATCGAACCAGCACCGAGTTCGTCGCTCAACTTAGATCGGAAGAGC
>CALMUY010000221.1 GCA_937873005.1 uncultured Aeromicrobium sp.
GGGGTGACTGGCACGCAAGGCAAGACCACAGCGACGCACCTGGCCGAAGCGGCTTTCGGGCCGGCAAGATCCGCTGTCGTGGGCACGATCGGTACCCGGATTGGGGGAGTGCCGGCCAAAAGCGCGCTTACCACACCTGAGGCGCCCGAGTTACAGGCGCTCTTTGCCGTCATGCGTGAAGAGTCGGTTGAGGCGTGCTTCATGGAAGTGTCAAGCCACGCCTTGGTGCAAGGGCGTGTGGATGGATTCGTTTTTGACGTGGCAGTGTTTTTGAATCTCGGCCGCGACCATTTGGATTTTCACGCCGACCTTGAAGACTACTTCGCAGCAAAATCGTTGCTTTTCACTCCTGCTCACGCGCACGCCGGCGTTGTCAATTTCGATGACGAGTTTGGTCGGCGGTTGGCCGAATCAGCGTCGATCCCTATAACGACATTTTCCATCGACGGTAACGACGCCGATTGGACTGCGACCGAGATTCGCGAGACCTCGTCCGGAGGTGACGTCGTAGTGCGCAATCGGGGCGGCGATTCCTTCCGCTTTCACATCCCCATGCCGGGACGTTTCAACGTTTCAAATGCCCTCGCAATGATCGCGGCCATGAGTGTCGCTGACATTCCTCCGAGCGAACTGGCCGCAGGTATCGCCGCTAGTGCCGGCGTTCCGGGTCGGATGGAACGAATCGCGAACGATCGCGACATCGACATCGTGGTCGATTACGCACACAAGCCTGACGCGATTCGAGCGATCTTGGCGGCGCTCCGGCCGGTCACGGAAGGCAAACTCATCATGGTGATGGGCGCTGGCGGCGATCGCGATCAAGGCAAACGACCGATCATGGGACAACTCGCTGCTGAATTGGCAGATCTCGTCATCGTCACCGACGACAATCCACGAAGCGAAGACCCGAGCGTTATCCGCAGTGAGGTGATCGCTGGTGTTCAAGGTGACTGTGACGTAGTCGAGATTGGTGATCGGCGTGAAGCTATCGCGTACGCGCTTGGTCGCGCCCAGCCAGGAGATACCGTCGTGGTGGCGGGCAAGGGGCACGAATCTGGTCAAGAGGTCGCTGGGATAGTTTACCCTTTTGACGATCGGGTGGTCCTTCGCGAGGAACTCGAGAGGCTCTCATGATCGCCATCCCGCTCGGCCAGATCGCGGAGATCGTGGGTGGAACTCTGGCCGGACCAGCAGATCTGATCGTTCCAGGACCCGCGTTCGTCGACTCGCGCAAAGTACAGCCAGGCGGTCTTTTTGTTGCGATCGCTGGCGAGAAGTCCGACGGCCACGAACATGTGCCGGCAGCGATTCGGGCGGGTGCGGTCGCAGTTTTGGCCGGCGCACGGGTCGACGCCCCGGCGGTGCTTGTCGATGACCCGACCACCGCGCTAGCCAAGCTCGCCCAATGGGCGGTTGAGAATCTGCGGGCCAACGGGGGACTGACCGTCATCGCGCTGACTGGATCGCAAGGAAAAACAAGCGTCAAAGACCTCGTCGGCCACGTTCTCGAGACCCAAGGGCCGACGGTGTTCCCCGAGGGTTCCTTCAACAATGAATTGGGTGTTCCTCTCACGATGCTTCGTGCAGACGCCGCGACCCGGTGGTTGGTTCTCGAAATGGGGGCGAGAGGCATCGGCCACATTTCCTACCTCTGTTCGCTCGCACCGCCCGACGTTGGCGCGGTGCTCAACGTTGGCAGTGCACACCTTGGCGAGTTCGGTTCGGTCGAGAACATCGCCCAAGCAAAGGCCGAAATCATCGAAAACCTCGCCGTCGAGGGCACTGCAGTGCTGAGCGTCGACGACGAGCGTGTGCTTGCCGCAACTCGTGCCCACAAAGGCGAGAAGATTCTTTTCGGTTACGGTTCCGACGCGCACGTGCAGATCTCTCACCCGAGTCTGGACGACTTGGGCCACCCGCGTTTTGACCTCACCTACGAGGGCGAGACCTGGCCCGTGGTGGTGCCGCAGATTGGGTTCCATCACGCGATCAACGCGGCTGCGGCGTTTGCTTTGACGCGTGCCGCGGGCATCGAACCGAACCAGATTGTCTCGGCGCTCGCCACCGCAACACCGCGGTCGGCGATGCGGATGGAAACTTCTCGCACCCAGTCAGGCGCGCTCGTTATCAATGACGCGTATAACGCGAACCCGGAATCGGTGTCTGCTGCGCTGCGCACGCTGGCCGAGATTGCCACCGAGCGCTCGGTGGCAGTGCTTGGGCCCATGCTCGAGCTTGGTGCCGATTCGGACGAGCAGCACGCGAATATCGGAGAACTCGCTACGTCTCTCGGCATCGACCGAGTCATCGTTGTGGGGGAAATCGCAGCACCGATTGCCGGTACGGCCGGTAATCGCGGCGAGTTCTTCGGTACGGTAGAAGACGCGGTTGACGCGCTCAAGGCGAGCCTTCTACCCACAGACACGGTGCTTGTGAAAGCATCGAGAAGCATCGGTCTAGAAAAACTCGTCGAGCAGTTGTTACCGCTGTAGCGGCAGCACCCGAAAGGAATTTGAGCAGGCATGTTGGCTGTTTTGATCGCAGGGGTCATTGCGCTCGTGGCTACCTTGATTGGTACCAAGTTCGCGATTTCTGCGCTTGTCGCCAAGGGCTACGGCCAGCTCATTCGTGACGACGGGCCAACGAGCCACCATACGAAGCGCGGCACGCCAACGATGGGCGGGCTTGTCATCATGTTTGCGGTCGTGCTCGGATACGGGTCGGCCAAACTCATCACGGGCTACCAACCAAGCGCCTCGGCGCTCTTGTTGCTATTCCTATTTCTCGGACTCGGGTTTATCGGATTTCTCGATGACTGGATCAAGATTTCCAAACAACGCAGCCTCGGCCTGCGCAGCAAAGCCAAACTCATTGGTCAAGTCGTTGTTGGTTTAGTCTTCGCGGTGCTTGCCATCGGCCTCGAAGATGAGAACGGCAATACGCCGATTACCCACGCGATTTCTTTCACGCGTGACATTCCCGCGTTTACTTTGCCCACGGTCGTGCTGGTGTTGTGGGTGCTCTTCATGATCGCCGCGACGAGTAACGGCGTGAACCTCACGGACGGACTCGACGGGCTCGCTACCGGAGCTTCCGTAATGGTGTTCGCTGCCTATCTCATCATCAATATCTGGCAAAGCAATCAGAACTGCGCGCGCGAGATCGTGCCTAAGTGTTACGACGTGCGAGATCCTCTCGATTTGGCGGTCCTCGCTGCGGCTCTAGCGGGCGCGTGCTTCGGGTTCTTATGGTGGAACACCTCGCCGGCCAAGATTTTCATGGGAGACACTGGTTCGCTTTCACTTGGTGGAGCGATGGCTGGTTTCGCGTTGATGACGCGTACTGAACTTCTGCTCGTGTTCTTGGGCGGCCTTTTCGTCATCATCACCCTCTCAGTCATCTTGCAGGTCGGATACTTCAAGTTGTCGGGCGGAAAACGCATCTTCCGGATGGCCCCGCTTCAGCATCACTTCGAACTCCTAGGCTGGGCCGAAATCACAATTGTCGTCCGATTCTGGATCATCGCGGGACTGTGCGTCGCCACCGGAATCGGCTTGTTCTATTGGGAATGGGTTGTCGGTGCCTTCTGAGGCGCAAGCGCTAGACCACCTCGCTGCGTGGAACGGACGCGCGGTGCTCGTCGCAGGTCTTGGTGCGGCTGGTTTAGCAGCCGCAGACGCGCTGCATCATGTAGGCGCCAAAGTCACCGCCATCGACGCGGTTGAGATTTCGCCCGACCAGCGTGAGCGCGCCCAGATTCTTACGTATCTTGGCGTCGACATCCGCATCGACTCGAACAGTGACTTCACACTCCCGGCGGGCATCGACCATGTCGTGGTGGCACATGAGCGCTACCGCGAGGCACCCTTCGTCGAGCAGGCACTTGACCAGGGGATGGAGGTTCTCGGCGACATCGAACTTGCCTGGCGCTTGCGCGGCCCCGATGCGGCGCCGTGGATTGTGATCGCAGGAGACGACCACGGGCACGAGACGGCCTTGGTGCTCGAACAGATCCTCACCCGGTCCGGTGTTCGGGCGTTAGCTGTTGGGGCAGATTCGCGACACTCGATCGAAGCGGTGCTCGACCCCGAAGGCCCGGCCGTACTCATCGTGACGGTGTCGCGACACCAAGCGCTCTGGTTGCGCTCTGTTTCCGCATACGCGACGGCCGTGACCGATATTGACTCAGAGATCGGCGCCCCCGACGATTGGGCGAACGTCTACGAACGGACCCTCATCGCCTGTGTTTACAACGAACAAGACACGCGAACGCGCACGCTCGTCGAGAACGCCGATGTGGTGGAGGGGGCCCGAGCCATCGGTTTCAGTGTGGCCGCACCTGGCCTCAGCATGATCGGGATTGTGGAAGATGTTGTCGTTGATCGTGCGTTCGGGCCGGACCGCAAAATCTCGGCCGAGGAACTTTTCACCTTGGGCGAACTGACGGACATTTCACGCCAAACGCTCGCACCCGTGTTAGCGGCGTCTGCCCTCGCGAGGTCGCTGGGCGTCCCTGCCCAACTCGTCCGTACGGGAATCGTGGCGGGTTAACGAGCGCCGGCTGCCCCGAGAACGTGCCCCTGTGAGTTCATTTTCGCCCCATGCGACACGCGAGCAAAGCGCTTAGGGGACTGTGTCGTGGGCGACACTAATAAGCCGTTTCCTGATCCCTTCCCCCTCGTTAGGAACCGCATGAGCAGCTCGGCAACCTCGGGTCGACCAGCGACAGCACCATCGCTGTCGACGCTACTTCAGCGACCGCTCGCGCCCTACCAAATCATCCTCGGCGCAACCGGCTTGCTTGTCGGAATCGGGCTCATCATGGTGTTGAGTGCCAGTTCTGTGACCGAACGACTCAACGACCGCAGTTCCTACGGCATCTTTTTGCGCCAAGCAGTGTTCGCGGTGGTGGGCCTTGTCGCCTTGCTCGTGGCAAAGAACGTGTCGTTGAAGATAGTTCAGCGATTCTCGTTCTTGTTCCTAGCGTTTTCGACCCTGCTGATATTGCTGACCTTCACACCCTTGGGCGTGGAAGTAAACGGAAACCGAAACTGGCTGCCGCTCGTCGGTGGTTTCCGTTTGCAGCCTTCGGAGTTCGCCAAGCTTGCACTGGTGATGTGGGTGGCCAAAGAATTCGCCGCGCGCACCAGACCGATGGAAACGTTCAAAGACATTGCGTTACCTGTCGGGTTGGGCGTCTTCGTCGTATCGGCGGCGATCGTCGGGCAAAAGGACGTGGGTACGGCGCTCATCTTAATCGGCACCGTCGCGGGCATGTTCTGGCTCAATGGGCTTTCCCTCAAAGTCGTCATCGGACTGGGTGCTGGACTACTCGCAGCTGTCGCGGCGCTGATCGGCAGTGCGCCGCACCGGCTGGATCGGTTGAACTCGTTCTGGGACCCGATGGCAGACCCCGAAGGCGGTGGCTACCAAGTCATCAAGGCCATGATGGGTTTCGCACGAGGTGGATTCTGGGGACTTGGCTTAGGTAACGGGCGCCAAAAATGGGGTGCTCTGCCTGAAGCGCACACGGACTTCATTTTCGCTGTCATCGGCGAAGAACTCGGCTTGATGGGCGCACTCGTCATCTTGGCGCTCTTCGCGATGATTGGTTATGCAGGATTCCGAATCGTCGTACTCAGTCGGAACTCGTTCGCCCGGTACCTCGCCGCGGGCATCACAATGTGGCTCGTGTTCCAAGCGTTCGTCAATATCGCGATGGTCGTAAAATTGCTTCCGGTGGTTGGTGTGCCGTTGCCGTTGGTCTCGTACGGCGGTTCGAGCCTCATCGTGACCATGGCAGCATTGGGGCTGCTCGCCAATTGCGCCAAGACAGTGCCAGGGGCGAGGCGAGACTTAGCCTTGGCACGGTCACCTAAAAAGACGAAGTCGCAGAAAAAGAGGGCATGACATGCGCGTGTTGATGGCCGGCGGAGGAACTGCGGGCCACACCTCGCCGTTGCTCGCCACTGCCGCAGTGTTGACGGAATCTGGCGACGAGATTTGTTGCTTGGGAACCACGAGCGGGCTTGAGGTCACGCTGATTCCACAAGCCGGTTATCGGCTCGAATTCGTTCCTCGTGTACCGATGCCTCGCCGACTGTCGTTGGACTTGCTTAAACTCCCATTCCGGCTCCTAGCAACGATTCGTGCGGCTCGGCGCGTCATCGATGAGTTCCGGCCAGATGTGGTCGTGGGATTTGGTGGGTACGTTTCAGTTCCGGCATATATTGCGGCACGCCGTCGATCGATTCCATTTGTCGTGCACGAAGGCAATGCGCTGGCGGGGCTGGCGAACCGGCTGGGTGCGCGACTGACGCGTTTTGTCGCCACGAGTTTCCCCGATACAGATCTTCGACATGCGCAGTACCTCGGTTTGCCGATTCGTCAGGACATCGCCGACCTGGATCGACACGCGAATCGTACGCTCGCGCGTGAATTCTTTGGCCTCGCGCCAGATGCGCCGACGATCGTGGTCACGGGCGGTTCTCAAGGTGCTCGTCGACTCAACACTGCCATGTCTGATGCGGCACCGGCGCTCGCTAAGGCGGGGATTCAGGTGCTGCACGCCGCTGGGCGAACAAACGAAGTCGAAGTGGAATCGAATCCGGACGAAAATGCGCCGGCCTATGTGGTGAAAGAATTTATCGATCGGATGGATTTGGCCTACGCCGCAGGCGACCTGATCGTGTGTCGTGCAGGGGCCAACACCGTGACCGAAGTGGCTGCGGTCGGGCTCCCCGCCGTTTTCGTGCCCCTGCCGATTGGCAATGGTGAACAAGCGCTGAACGCCGACCCAGTTGTGGCTGCGGGCGGTGGCGTGCTGATTGATGATGCGGCTTTCACCTCGGCTTGGGTGGAGAACGCTTTGATTCCGATGGTGTCCGATCGTGAGCAGCTCGATCGAATGTCGAGTGCCGCATCGGGTGTCGTGCACCGGGACGCGGCGCAGCGACTCGCTGCGATGATTCATGGGGCGGGGGAGTGACATGCGCGTTTTGGTTCCCGACTCGATCCCACCAGTTACAGAACTAGGGTCCGTCCACTTTGTCGGAATTGGTGGCGCAGGCTTGTCTGCGATCGCTCGGTTGCTGAAGCAGCAAGGAGTAGACGTCTCCGGAAGCGACCAACAAGAATCGGACGTCTTGAGTGCATTGCGAAGCGAAGGGATTGAGTGCTTTCCTGAGCATCAGGCTGCCAATGTCGCAGGTAAAGACACCGTGATTGTCTCGACGGCGGTTCCGGAAACGAACCCTGAAGTAGTGGCGGCGGTGAATGCGGGCGCCCGATTGTGGCCACGCTCGGCGGGCCTCATGGCGGCGATGCGCGATGAAACCCGGCTTTCAGTTGCTGGTACGCACGGAAAGACGACGACAACTTCGATGCTGACGCTCGCGCTGCATGCCGCCGGAATCGACGCCTCGTTCGCGATTGGTGCTGACGTTCCCGCGCTTGGCACGAATGCGCGCAGGGGATCCGTGGGGGTGATTGCGGTCGAGTCCGACGAAAGTGACGGCGCTTTCCTGCATTACGCCCCAGATTTGGCCATCATCACCAATATCGACGCTGACCACCTCGACACGTGGGGCACGCCTGAAGCGTACGAAGCGGCGTTCGCTCAATTCGTCGACACCGTCGCGGGTCCCGTTGTGGTGTGTGCCGACGACGACGGATGCCAACGACTCGTCGCTCGCACGCCAGGAAGGTGCATTACTACTGGGTTCGGTGCGAATGCTGACGTTTGCGGACGCGATCTGCGCGTCACCGCGACAGGCACTGAGTTCTCGGTGGACCTACCCGATCGCAGGCGTTGCGACATTCGCTTGTCCGTGTCGGGCCAGCACTATGCTGTCGATGCTCTCCTTGCGTTTGTTTTGGCCATTGAGTTCGGCGCCGAACCTGAACTGGCGGCGCGCGGCTTGGCTCGGTACACCGGGGCTAGTCGTCGAATGGAGTTCAAGGGCGAGGTGGGCCAGATCTCGGTCACTGATTCCTACGCTCACCATCCGACGGAGATCGCGGCTGACCTCGCGGCGGCACGAGCGATCGCCGGAAGCCGACGACTCGTCGTGGTATTTCAACCGCACTTGGTGAGCCGGACTCGTATTTTTGCTGAGCATATGGGTCGAGAATTGGCTGTCGCTGATCTCGTCGGTGTCGCCGATATTTACCTCGCCCGTGAGGCTGCCGATCCGGAAGTGACACCCCAACTCGTCCTTGACGCGGTTGATGGCGTCGAGTCTTTTGCCGCAGGCAGCATCGACGGGCTTGCTCAGCGTTTGGTGGGGCGATTGTTGCCAGGCGACTACGTGCTCACGTTGGGGGCGGGAGACATCACCAAAGTGGGTCCCGAACTGTTGGATCTGCTCGCGAACAAGGAATCATCGCGTGGCTAAAGACAGATTCTCGGCTCGTTCAGCTTCGCGGCGCCGGCGAAAGTACGGCTGGGTGCTTGCTGTGTTGGCGTTAGCGTTCGTGGTGGCAGGTGTCGCGTGGGCAGCCTGGTCGAGTTCGTGGCTCGCGGTAAAGGACGTGCGCGTTGTCGGAATTGAGCATGGATCGCCCGACGAGATCGTGGCGCTCGCACGGGTTGCGCCAAACACGCCGCTATTACAGGTGAACACCCGAGAAGTAGCTCAGCGAGTGGGTGAAGCTGACATCGTAGCGGACGTGACTGTTCGGCGAGAGTTCCCCGATGCGCTCATCGTGACGATTCGCGAGCGTCAAGCAGTGGGGTGGATTGAGAAAGGTTCTCGTCCGTGGGCAGTCGATGCCGAAGGCGTGATTTATCGCGAATTGCGCAGTAAGCCCTCACATGTTCCGCAACTGAAAGTCAAGCCGAGCAACGGGCAAGCCGTTGAAGCTGCGGCGATGGTGGCGAGTGAACTGGCGAGCGCAGACCCGACGTTATTGGATCGGATCAAGAGCATTTCGGCGAAGTCTCAGGATTCGGTTGAGTTGAAGTTGGACGGCGGTAAGTCGGTTTCGTGGGGTGGGCCGGAAAAGACTGACCAGAAAGTTAAGACGCTTCTGGCCTTGCTCAAGGTCAAGGCGACTCACTATGACGTTTCGGCACCGGAACGACCAACCACTAGAAAGTAATCTGAAACAAGGCTCGCTCTTGCGGCGTGTCGCCACATCTGAGTCTCGTTCAAACCTAAAGTCAAATCAGCAGACAGGTTGACATAACTATAAGCCTCTAGTTGAGGGTTAGAGTTTAGGCTTGAGGGGATCAAGGACATGGCAGTACAGAATTACTTGGCAGTGATCAAGGTCGTAGGCATCGGCGGCGGTGGCGTCAACGCCGTCAACCGAATGATCGAAGCAGGACTCAAAGGCGTTGAGTTCATTGCAATCAATACCGATGCGCAAGCGCTGCTTATGACTGATGCAGACGTCAAGCTCGATGTCGGCCGGGATTCTACGCGCGGCCTCGGTGCCGGTGCTGACCCAGAAATCGGCAAGAAGGCTGCCGAAGACCACGCCGATGAAATCGAAGCCGCGCTCAAGGGTGCGGACATGGTTTTTGTGACCGCTGGTGAAGGCGGCGGAACCGGAACCGGTGGCGCCCCAGTCGTCGCCCGCATCGCACGCTCCCTCGGTGCGTTGACCATCGGTGTCGTCACCCGCCCATTTAAGTTCGAAGGCCGGAACCGAGCTGCTCAAGCCGACAACGGTGTCCAGCGTCTACGTGAAGAAGTCGACACCTTGATCGTGATCCCCAACGATCGCTTGTTGTCAATCAGCGACCAAAACATCAGTCTGCTCGATGCGTTCCGCCAAGCCGATCAGGTTCTCTACCAAGGCGTCTCGGGTATTTCCGAACTCATCACCACCCCCGGCCTCATCAACGTCGACTTCGCTGACGTCAAGTCGATCATGAGCGATGCTGGATCCGCACTCATGGGTATTGGCTCGGCACGCGGCGAGCGACGTGCCGCAGTAGCTGCCGAGTTGGCTGTTTCTAGCCCACTGCTAGAAGCCTCCATTGAGGGCGCACGCGGCGTGCTGCTGTCGATCGCTGGCGGTTCAGACCTGGGCCTCTTCGAGATCAACGATGCAGCCGAGCTCGTTCAAGAAGCAGTTCACCCCGATGCCAAGATCATCTTCGGTACGGTCATCGACGATTCGCTCGGCGATGAAGTTCGGATCACAGTGATCGCGGCAGGTTTTGATGGCGGAGAGCCGAAGCAGCGTGAAGTGGGCCAGCCAGCCCTGCTGAAGGAGCGGAGCGAAGACGCCCCCGCAGCATCCAACGAAGTCAACAACGCCGATCTCGCCGCCGAACCGGTGCCACCGGCGCCGGCAAACGAGACGTACGGCGACAACCTCGATATTCCTGACTTCCTACGCTGACGTGAACCCAACCTCGGTGCCAGGCGATCCGTGGTGGATGAGCGGCCGCGACGGAAACATCGTGTTCGGTTTCACCGATGCGCGGACCGATCTTGGCAACATCAACGTAGCTTCAGGCGGCGGCGAAGTCCGACGAAGTGACGCCGAACAGGCCGAAGCACTGGCTTGCGTGCTCGGTGGCCACGTTGGTGGGGCACGGGTGGTTCACATGAATCAAGTGCATTCCGATGCAGTGGCGTTGGCCCAACCGGGCGTTGTCGCCACGGCCGATGCTTTGATCATTACGAGTCCGGGCGTGGCAGCGCTAGTTCGCGTGGCCGATTGCGTGCCGATAGTCCTCAGCGCAGCGAATGAGAATCTCGCAGCGGTTGTGCATGCTGGTCGAGTTGGCATGGTTGAGGGGGTTGTTGCCCGTGCCTGTGCCCAATTGCGTGCTCGCGGGGCAAGCGGCCTTCGCGCTTGGGTGGGCCCGCGCGCTTGCGGTACCTGCTATGAAGTGCCGCAAGACATGTGCGAAGACGTTTCCCGCGTCGAGCCTGCTGCCCGCAGCGTCTCTGGCTGGGGGACCCCGGCGCTTGATATCGGTGCTGGAGTTGTGGCGCAACTTGAACGAGAAGGCGTTGAGGTACACGACATCGGGGCTAGCGTCTGCACGATCGAAAATGATGCCTTCTGGTCGTT
>CALMUY010000222.1 GCA_937873005.1 uncultured Aeromicrobium sp.
GTGGCTATTGTTTCGCCGCCACGGACTGTCCGGAGAATCTTAAGTTCGCGAACCGCACTTGCCCCCCCGCGCTGTTTACAGAACGCGGCGAAATCATGTTCGCCGAGTAGTTCAAGAGACGCTTGATGCATCAGCTCAATATCGACTGGCGCGGCTAGTGGCGTGATCATTCGGGCCGCCAGTGGGTCGGGGCCGGCCGGGTGGTCAGTCATGCGATAGACGTAGCGGCGTTCTGTCGCTGCGAACCTGGCATCGAAATCAGGGTGGGCCTCGGTAATGCTGATGATGCGAATGTCGCTCGGCACAATCCGCCGAAGCCGCCGTTCGAGCACGCCGGGGTGGGTATCTAGATCAACGTGGGCAACTTGGCCACGGGCGTGCACGCCAGCGTCGGTGCGACCGGCGACAGTTAGACGGGCAGGTTCATCGAGACGCAAGATCGTGGCGATCGATTCTTCGAGCACCCCTTGGACGGTGCGCAGCCCCGGTTGGCTTGCCCAGCCTTTGAAATCGGTTCCGTCATAGGCCAAAGCTATTTTCATTCGCACCCGTTTAGGCTATCTGGTTCTAAGGACCGCGAAACGTTGAGTGTATGTGAAACGCCCGACTCGTAAGAGTCGGGCGTTTCAGCAAAGCGCGCGAACCAGATCAGGCCCAGCGTTGTTCGGCGGGAACGAAGTTCAAACCGCGATCGCCTGTGTAGATCTGCTTCGGGCGTGCGATCTTTTGTTCTGGATCGTCTACGAGTTCGAGCCATTGGGCCAACCAGCCCGGTGTGCGACCGATGGCGAACAGAACAGTGAACATTTCCGGCGGGAACTGGAGTGCTTCGTAGATGAGGCCCGAATAGAAGTCCACGTTCGGGTACAACTTTCGCGACACGAAGTATTCGTCTTCAAGCGCGATCTTCTCGAGTTCTTGGGCGACCTCGAGGAGCGGGTTAACGCCGGTGACGTCGAATACGTCGTCGCAGGCTTTCTTGATGAGCTTGGCCCGCGGGTCGTAGTTCTTGTAGACGCGGTGGCCGAAGCCCATGAGGCGCTCTTCGCCTTTCTTGACTCCCTCGATGAACGCAGGAACGTTCTCTTTGGTCTTGATTCGAGCGAGCATCCGCAAGACAGCTTCGTTTGCTCCGCCGTGCAGCGGGCCGTACAGGGCAGCAATACCTGCGCTGACGGCTGAATAGGGGTCAACTTGACTGGAGCCAACCGAACGGACTGCGTTGGTGGAGCAGTTTTGTTCGTGATCAGCATGCAGGATGAACAAGACATCAAGTGCTTTGGCCAAGCGCGGATCTGGTGCGTACCGAGGTTCGCTCATCTTGAACAACATGGACAGGAAGTTCTCGGTGTAGCTCAAGTCGTTGTCGGGGTAAACGAATGGCTTGCCTTGTGCGTTCCTGAAAGACCAAGCGCCGAGGGTTGGCATCTTGGCGATCATGCGGACGATCTGTTGGTGGCGGATGTCTTTGTCATGAATATTGCGGGCTTCAGGGTAGAAGGTTGAGAGCGCGCCGACACCAGAGAGCAACATGCCCATGGGGTGCGCGTCGTACCGGAATCCCTGCATGAGTGAGCGAACGTTCTCGTGCACGAAGGTGTGGTAGGTGATTTCGTGCTGCCACGCATCGAATTGATCGCGGGTCGGGAGTTCGCCGTAGATGAGGAGGTAAGCGACTTCAAGGAAGCTAGCCGACTCGGCAAGTTGTTCGATGGGGTAGCCGCGGTATTCCAAGATTCCGCGATCGCCATCAATGAAGGTCACGGCACTTCGGGTGGAAGCGGTGTTGGTGAAGCCCGGGTCATAGACCGCGATGCCGTGGTCATCGGCTGTCTTGCCGATCTGACCGAGATCTGCTGCGCGTACGGTTCCGTCGGTAATAGGAATCTCATATTCCTGGCCGGTCCGGTTGTCGCGAACTGTGAGCGTTTCGTTATTGGTCACGTTGGGTCTCCTGTGACGAGGTCGAATTGGCCGCAGGGTGGCGCAGCACTCTTCTAAACCTAGTCCCGAATGGGTCACTTTGCTACCTCGGGTCAAACGCGGGGGGCCGTTTTGACCGACGGCAGGGGGAGGGGCTATCCTTGAATGTCGCTGTGCTTCGTAAAGCATGGCTTAAGAACATCCAACGATTTTGTAACGAGAAGGTCACGCCGTGCGCACGTACAGCCCGAAACCTGCTGACATCACCCGTCAGTGGCATGTCATCGATGCCGAGGACGTCGTTCTCGGCCGTCTCGCCGTTGAAGCGGCCACTCTATTGCGTGGAAAGCACAAAGCTACCTACGCTCCGCACGTGGACGGTGGCGATTTTGTCGTCATCATCAACGCCGAGAAAGTAGCGCTTTCGGGTAACAAGGCTGTTGACAAGCAAGTTTTCCGTCACAGCGGATACCCCGGTGGACTCAAGCAAATCGCTTACGGCGACTTGCTTGAAAAGGATGCGCGCAAGGCGATCGAAAAGTCCGTCCGCGGAATGCTCCCCAAGAATCGTCTCGGCCGTCAACTCATCACGAAGTTGAAGGTCTACGCCGGCCCGGAACACCCGCACGCCGCACAGAAGCCCCAGCCGTTCGAGATCACGCAGATCTCCCAGTAAGCGAATAGAAGAGCAGGTTTACCGTGGCCGACACCACCACCGAAGAAGTCGAATTTACGACTGACGCCAAGGGCGTTGCTTACACCTCGGAGAGCGCTGGAGCCAGCGCTGCAACCGAGATCAACTCGATCATTGCTCCTGCGGGCGCAACCGGTCGCCGCAAGGAAGCTGTTGCGCGTGTGCGCATCGTTCCAGGTACTGGCGTGTGGACGGTCAACGGCCGTCCGCTCGAAGAGTACTTGCCAAACAAGTTGCACCAGCAGATCGCTAAAGAGCCACTTGCGACTCTTGGTTTGCTTGAATCCTTCGACGTCATCGCACGCGTTTCGGGTGGCGGCATGACCGGTCAGTCCGGCGCGCTCCGCCTCGGTGTTGCTCGTGCACTCAATGCAGTCGATACCGAAGCCAACCGTCCTACCTTGAAGAAGGCCGGACTCCTTACCCGCGATGCGCGCATCAAGGAACGTAAGAAGGCTGGTCTTAAGAAGGCCCGTAAGGCACCTCAGTACAGCAAGCGCTGATTTCGCCGGCATGGGAAGTGTCTTTGGCACAGACGGCGTCAGAGGTCTCGCTAACCGTGACCTCACCGCCGAATTGGCCCTTGATCTATCCGTTGCCGCAGCCCACGTGTTGGGTGAGGCCGGCGCCTTTGCCGACCAACGCCCAACTGCCGTCGTAGCCCGCGATCCACGTGCTTCAGGAGAATTCCTTGAAGCAGCAGTGGTCGCGGGTTTGGCGTCTGCGGGGGTGGATGTGCATCGAGTTGGCGTGTTGCCGACGCCTGGCGCAGCGTTCCTGACCGACTACCTCGACGCCGACATGGGCGTGATGATTTCGGCCAGCCACAACGCGATGCCAGATAATGGAATCAAATTCCTAGCGCGCGGTGGCGTCAAACTCGCAGACCACATCGAAGTTGCAATCGAACAACGCTTGGAAGAACCGTGGGAGCGTCCCACTGGTGCGAACGTTGGCCGAATTGGCGATAGCCACGCCGCGCTTGGCGCCTATGAGCGGCATCTCGTCGAGACGCTAAAACATGATTTGGCCGGATTGACGGTCGTGCTCGATTGCGCCAACGGCGCAGCGCACACCGCCGGCCCAGACGCATTCGAGCGCGCCGGTGCCACAGTCATCACGATTCATGCCGATCCAGACGGTCTCAATATCAATGAGAACTGCGGCTCTACTCACATGAGCGACCTGCAGAATGCTGTCGTTGAACATGGTGCTCACGCTGGTTTCGCATTCGACGGAGACGCCGATAGATGCCTAGCTGTCGATGCGACAGGCGCACTCGTTGACGGTGACCAGATTCTTGCGATCTTGGCGTTGAAAGCGAAACGCGAAGGCACCCTGAAGCACGAAACAGTCGTTGGCACAGTGATGAGCAATCTTGGTTTCACGCGTGCGATGGAGGCTGCTGGTATCTCGGTCGTGCATACCGCTGTCGGTGACCGATACGTGCTCGAGTCGATGCGCGAAAATGGTTTCAACCTCGGGGGCGAACAGTCCGGTCACGTCATCATGGGCGATTTCGCAACAACGGGCGATGGCGTGCTCACTGCGTTGCATCTCGCAGCTGAAATCGTGTCCAGCGGTCGCTCGATGGCAGAACTTGCCGGACAGATGACCCGGTTGCCGCAAGTCCTCATCAATGTTTCGGGCGTCGACAAGAGCGCAGCCGACAGTGATGGGGAACTACATTCTGAGATCGCTCAGATTGAACAGGAACTCGGCAGCGAAGGCCGAGTGTTATTGCGTCCTTCCGGAACCGAACCGGTCGTGCGCGTCATGGTCGAAGCCGTAACAAGTGAGCAGGCACAAGACGTTGCTGAACGCCTCGCGCGGGTGGTTCGCGAACGCCTCGCGCTCTAACGTGAGGGCAAGGTTCGGGCAAATTTTACGACTTTAGCCCGCTGATTTCGTAGTAGATTTTGTGCATGGGCCTGAGAATTGAGGCGCTTGACCCCACTGACTTCGCCGAGTTCAGAGAGTTCTACTCGGTGTATGCGCGCGCGAATCAAGACAGCGTGAATCCCGATGGGAGTAAGGAATCACCGCTCTACATGCCGTGGCTTGCTGAAGAGTTGGAGATCGCCTTCCTCAGCGACGAGTACACCAGATTCGATCCCATTTTTGTCCGTAGAGAGCAAAATATTGTCGCGGTCGCATTTGCGGAGCTACCGCAACGTGACAACTTCGACACCGCCTACCTTGAAGTCTGGGTGCCGCCCGAACTCCGCCGGCAGGGTCTGGGCAGCGCTCTTCTCGCCAGGCTTGAAATGCGTTGTGGCGAGGACAGCCGAACTCGGTTCATGTCTGAAACGGTTCGCCCCCTGAACGAAGACAGTAGCGCTGGCGTGCAGTTCCTTTACGAGCAAGGTTTCGGATTTGACACGTCGCTTGCTCAGAACCAATTGACGCTGCCATGCCAGGTGGAAGAACCAGGTTTGGCTCATGGGTTTCGGCTTGAGAGTTGGCGAGGCCTGCCGCCGAATCGCTGGATAGATCGCTACGCCCAGTTGCGTGCCGCACTCAATAGCGAAGCACCGTCTGGTGAGGTGCAACTCAACGATGAATATTGGGATGCATCCCGGCTTAAACACGAGCACGATCAGTGGAAACGACAAAAGCGTATCGCTCAAACGGTTGTCGCAATCGATGCTGAGGAGAATCTCGTCGGCCACACACAACTAGTGTTTTCCAGTCTCAGCCCGATCGTTTACCAGTGGGACACGCTCGTGGTGCCGGCGGCGCGAGGAAACGGACTAGGTCTGGCGCTCAAGCGTGAGGCGATGCGCGCGGCGGCGGACTTGTGTGAGGACAAGCGATTCA
Source organism: uncultured Aeromicrobium sp. (assembly GCA_937873005.1). Lineage (GTDB taxonomy): Bacteria > Actinomycetota > Actinomycetes > Propionibacteriales > Nocardioidaceae > Aeromicrobium. Next base: position 5,438 of record CALMUY010000222.1, read on the forward strand.
TCGTGACGTGGAATGACTCGAAAAACACGCACATGCTTGATATCAACAAGCGCCTCGGGTATCGGCAAACGGCTTGGGTTGATCAGTTCTTCAAAGTGCTGGGATAGTTCAGCGAGCGTTTGAGGCCAAAGCCGAGTTTTACAATTTGCGTAGTCGAACCCATTCGACACTGTGATCTGACGATTTACGCAACACAGCGTCAGCACGGCCACGCGTCGTGGCGATGTTCTCGCGCAGGTTGGGCCAGTTGATCGTGTCCCACAGTTCTTCGGCGCGTGCGTTTGCTTCCGTATCGGTCAGCGTGCTGTAGCGGTGGAAATAGGATGCGGGGTTTGCGAAGGCCGTAGCGCGTAGTTTCAAGAACCTGCTGATATACCACTTCTTGATGTCGCGACTCGACGCATCCACGTAGACCGAAAAGTCGAAAAAGTCGCTGATCGCCAAACCGGGGCTGCCGTCGCCACGTGTTTTCGGCGGCGCCAACACGTTCAGGCCCTCAATGATGATGATGTCGGGCCGTTCGATGACGAGACGCTCATCGGTCACGTTATAGGTCAAGTGGTCGTATATAGGTGCTTCAAGTCGTTCGGCGCCGCTCTTGGCCGCCATCACAAAACGCAAAAGCGCTTTCTGATCGTAGGACTCGGGGAAACCCTTTCGATGCAGAATCCCACGACGCTCAAGTTCAGAATTGGGGAAAAGGAACCCGTCTGTCGTGACGAGCGCAACGCGCGGGCTCTTTTCTTGGTTCGCAAGCAACTCCGTCAGCAAGCGAGCAGTAGTTGACTTACCGACTGCCACCGATCCGGCCAGCCCAATGATGAACGGGACACGCTCTGGCTGAGGTTCACCCAGGAACCGTTCTGTCGCACGATGCAGGGTTTCAGCCAGGCGAATACGCAACGCAATGAGCTGAGTCAGTGGGACGTACACCTGTTGGACTTCGTCAAGATCGAGCTCTTCGCCTAGACCGCGTAGCTTTTCGAGTTCGGCTTCGGTCATGGGCTGGCGGGCGCCCCGAGCCAGTTCGGCCCAAGCGGCGCGTTCCAGCTCGACGTAAGGCGAGAGGTCGCGAGACATAGACACTATTCTTCCCACCCACGGTTCCCGGCTCGCACTCGGTACTCTAGAGGGCATGTGCGGAATCGTTGGCTACGTCGGTAGCAAGAATGCTCAAGAGGTCATCGTCGGCGGGTTGAGGCGTCTTGAATATCGCGGCTACGACTCGGCCGGCGTTGCCCTGGTGCCAAGCGCCGGAGAACTCGTTTCGGCCAAGAAGGCGGGAAAACTCGCCAACTTGGAAGCCGCGCTTGACGAGGTCGGTCTGCCCGCCGCACATGTGGGCATCGGTCACACGCGCTGGGCGACGCACGGTGCTCCTAACGACGCCAACGCGCACCCTCACCTCGCCCCAACGGGCAAAGTCGCCGTCGTGCACAACGGCATCATCGAGAACTTCCTTGAACTGCGCGAAGAACTTGAAAATGACGGCTACGAGTTTCTTTCTGAAACCGATAGCGAAACCGTAGCGTTTCTGCTCGAACAGCAGTTGGCGATCACGCCAGACCTCACCGAAGCAACGCGTGCGGTGTGTGAGCGACTCGAAGGGGCTTTCACCCTCGTCATCGCCTCAGCCGACAACCCAGACGTGGTCGTGGGCGCCCGCCGAAATTCGCCACTCGTAGTCGGCCTAGGCGACGGGGAGAATTTCCTTGGTTCCGACGTTGCTGCCTTCATTGAGCACACAAAAACGGCCGTCGAATTGGGTCAAGACCAAATCGTCACACTGACAGCCGGGGGTATCAACGTCATCGGTTTCGATGGGAGCGAAGCTGAAACCAAGACATACACCGTCGATTGGGACGTGTCGGCTGCTGAAAAGGGTGGCTATGACTGGTTCATGGTGAAGGAAATCCATGAACAGCCCACCGCCATCGCAGACACACTCCTTGGTCGTCAAGACGCCTCGGGCCGTTTGCAACTCGACGAGATGCGTCTTTCGGACGGCGAACTCCGCGAAGTCGACAAGATCATCATTGTCGCGGCGGGCACCTCGTTCTATGCGGGCATGGTTGCGAAGTATGCGATCGAGCACTGGACCCGAATCCCGTGTGAGGTCGAACTGGCATCTGAGTTCCGGTACCGCGATCCGATTCTCAACCGCAACACGCTCATCGTCACAATCAGCCAGTCCGGCGAAACCATGGACACGCTGATGGCGATTCGTTATGCGAAAGAACAACGCAGCCAAGTGCTGTCGATCTGCAACACCAACGGGTCCACGATTCCACGCGAATCCGATGCCGTGATTTACACCCATGCTGGGCCAGAAATCGCCGTCGCTTCGACAAAGGGATTCTTGTCTCAAGTCCTCGCCTGCTACTTGTTGGCGCTCTATCTTGCGCAGGTTAAGGGTGTGAAGTATCTCGACGAGATCGCCCAGATTCTCGATCAGCTTCACCAGATCCCGGCTGCTGTCGAAAAGGTCCTCGAACAAGGTGAGGCGATGGCGTCGCTCGCTGAGGAACTGAAGGATTCGAAGTCGTTTATCTTCCTCGGACGCCATGTGGGGTATCCCGTCGCCTTGGAAGGTGCGCTCAAGCTCAAGGAACTCGCCTACCTGCATGCTGAAGGGTTTGCTGCCGGTGAACTCAAGCACGGGCCTATCGCAGTGATCGATCAGGGCACCCCTGTTTTCACGATTGTGCCCCCACGTGCGCGCGATCAACTGCAAGAAAAGATCGTTTCGAACATTCAAGAGGTTCGAGCTCGCGGTGCGTTTACGATCGCTCTCGTTGAAGAAGGCGACGACTCGGTGCTGCCGTTCGCTGACCGAGTAATTCGGCTTCCGAAAGTTGCGAGCATTTTGCAACCGCTCGTATCGGCAGTGCCATTGCAGATTTTTGCTTGTGAGTTGGCGACTCGCCTTGGCCACGATGTGGATCAGCCTCGAAACCTCGCCAAGTCCGTCACGGTGGAATAGCGATGTTGCGCGCTCATCTCGTTGAGGACATCCGCCGCGCTGAAGACGCCGCCGCCGAGCGCGTCGGGCCCGATGGGCTCATGCAACGCGCGGCTCATGCTCTGGCTGACCACCTTGAGGCCGTGGTCCCCGCCGATGAGCCGGTGGTTTTCTTGATTGGTCCGGGTAACAACGGAGGCGATGGGCTTTTCGCGGCTGCCCGGTTGAGACGGTCCGGGCGACCAGTTCGAGCCTGCCTCCTGTCTGCCGAACGAATACACGTCGCAGGCCTGCGTGAAGCGCAGTCGGCAGGCGTGACCATCGTCGATCGGCCTCGAGACGAAAAGTGGCTCGTGGACGCACTCTTCGGGATTGGCGCCAACGCGGGACTTACCGAAACAGCGGCCCAGTGGGCTGCTTGGGCCCGCACCAGCGGTGCGCACGTGATCGCAGTAGACACACCATCGGGTGTCGGTGTTGGCGAAGGCACGTGCCCGGAGTCTGCGTTCTCGGCTCACGAAACGGTGACGTTCGGGACTCACAAAGTGTCGGGCCTTGTGCCGCCTGCGAGTCTTGCGGCAGGCCGAATCGAACTCGTCGACATTGGGCTCGCCGAGTTTCTTGGCCGAGCTGCGGTTGAAGTGCTCGAGATGAGTGATGGTTACCGATTCGCTGCACACCTCACGCCTGTTTCCGCCGACCACAAATACAGCCGCGGAGTCGTGGGAGTTCTCGCCGGATCTGGCCAGTATCCGGGGGCAGCAATTTTGTGTGTCGCGGGCGCATTGGGAGGCCCAACATCGATGGTGCGGTACCTCGGTGAGCGCGACATTTCCTTGGCCGTGATTGCGGCTCATCCCGAAGTTGTCGCAGATGCCGGCCGAGTGCAAGCCTTCATAGTTGGTTCAGGTGGGGTCGACGAGCCTGGCCCGGTCAACCAAGCCCTCGCATCGGGGGTGCCAATGCTGGTGGACGCTACGGGTTTGAAACATCTACCTGAACTGTTCGACGTTGATGCGCTGTTGACTCCGCATGCGGGCGAGTTGGCGTTGATGCTTGGCGTTGACCGAGCAGCGATCGAAGCCGAGCCGCTGCGTCACGCTCGGCTAGCGGCCACGCGTTGGGATGCGACGGTTTTGCTCAAAGGCGCGCACACGCTTGTTGTCGCACCTGATGGGCGGGTGCGCGTCAACCATTCGGGTACGCCGTGGTTGGCGACGGCCGGTGCCGGTGATGTCTTGGCGGGGTTTGCCGGTTCGCTCATGTCGGCAGGGCTGGATGCGTTTGATGCTGGCTCGGTAGCTGCCCTCATTCACGGGGTTGCTGCCCAAGAAGTAAACCCGGGCGGCCCTATAACTGCCAGTCAGGTCGCCGAACGACTTCCACGTGTGCTGGCCCGATTCTTGACGGGAGTAGCAGCATGAATAATGCCGAACTCATTCTCGACCTTGACGCCTACCGCCAAAACTTGGTTGTCATGCGCGAACTGGCGCCGAGCTCCCAACAGATGGCGATCGTCAAAGCAAACGCCTATGGGCACGGGGTCGCCCCATGCGCGCGAGCCGCTCGAGAGATTGGTGCCGAGTGGCTTGGCGTGGCAACACCACGAGAGGCCTTCGCGCTTCGTGCCTTGGGCGACACTGGCCCGATCTTGTGTTGGCTCGCAACCCCGGGTGCGCCGTTTCGCGAGTTAGCTGAAGCGAACATCGATGTGACTGCGTCGAGTAGTGCTCAATTGCAAGAGATCATGGCAGCGGACGTACCGGTGCGCGTGCACTTGAAAGTAGACACGGGACTCAACCGGAATGGTGCACCCGAAACCGAGTGGGTCGACTTTTTCGAGCGAGCCGCTATCGCGCAGAATCACGGGAAGATACAGGTCGTCGGCCTGTGGACGCACTTCGCAAACGCTGACGAACCGAACCATCCGGCCAACGATCTTCAAGAGCAGCGGTTCGATCAAGCAGTCGCGATGGCTGCCGAATACGGTATTTCGCCCGAGTGGTGCCATCTGGCCAATTCGGCTGCTGCTGCGACGCGTCCGAGCGCCCAGCGCGACCTCGTGCGTATTGGAATCGCCAGTTATGGAATCAACCCGGACCCCCAGGTGAAGATCGACGGGCTCGTGCCAGCGTTGACTGCACGCGCCGCCCTCGCCCGAGTCAAGTCGATTCAACCGGGCGATTCGGTTTCCTACGGTTGGCGGTGGACCGCCACCGAACCCACCACGTTGGGACTCGTGCCGGTTGGGTACGGAGACGGTATCCCGCGCGCTGCTTCAAACCGCGCGGAAGTGCGAATTTCCGGAACGCGCGCACCCATCCGTGGCACAGTCTGCATGGACCAGTTCATGATTGACTTGGGCGATGTGCCCGCAAAAGCTGGCGACTGGGTGACCTTATTCGGCTCGGGAGAATCTGGCGAGCCAACGGCCGAAGACTGGGCGCAAGCGCTCGACACGATTGGATACGAGATCGTCACCCGATTGTCAGGACGCTGGACACGAGTAGTGCGGGGTGAACGATGAGGAATACGGTAAACCGCCTGGCCGCGACAGCCGGTGCATTCGTCGTCACGGGCGTTGCTGCGAATGTACTCAAGAACACCATCAACGAGCGGCGGCGTGCGCAACGAAACGACATCGAACCGTTCGGCTCGGT
>CALMUY010000223.1 GCA_937873005.1 uncultured Aeromicrobium sp.
GATTGCGCCCACAGCATGAACGGAAATGGGAACGCGATTGAGGTGAACGAGAGCGTTGCAACCCCGGCCGAACTGACCGAGAAATTCCGATCCTTAAATAGCGATAACGGCACGAGTGGTTCGCGCACGTTCTTCGCTTGCCACCACACGAAAGCAGCCATGAAAACGATGCCCGACGCGAGCAAGAGCGGAACGGAAACCCACCCAGCGATCGTGCCCCAATCGTACGTTTCGCCTTCCTGGATGCCGAAAGTCAAGAACGATATGCCCAACATGCTCAAGACGACGCCGAACCAGTCGAAAGCGTGGCTGTGAGTGGGCAAGGTGGGCACCCACGCCATTGCGAGCGCGAACGCGATGATACCGACGGGAATGTTGACGAGGAAGATCCACTGCCAGCCGGCGTGCTGCACGATGATTCCGCCGAGAACTGGGCCGACGAGCATTGCGACCCCTGCCGTGGCGCCCCACAGCGCCATGGCCTTCCCTCGTTCGCGAGGTGCGAACGTTCTCGTCACCACGCTCATCGTTTGGGGCGTCATCATGGATGCGCCCAAGCCCTGAAGCACGCGCGCGACGATCAACATCTCGATCGAATCGGTCAGCCCGCACCACAGCGAGGAAGCGGTGAAAAGGGCGAGCCCGCCGAGGTAGATGTTCTTCGGCCCGAACCGGTCGCCGAGACGACCAGTCACGAGCAACGGAATAGCATAGGCGAGCAGGTAAGCGCTGGTTACCCAAATGACTTGGACATACGTGGCGTCGAGTTCGGCTTTCAAGGCGGGCGTCGCAACCGAGACGATCGTCGAGTCCACCAGGATCATGAAGAAGCCCAACACCAACGCCCACAGAGCGCGCCAAGGGTTGTGTTGAGGTGAAGTCATCGCACCCATTCGTATTCGTTCAAATTGTCGAAGACGCCGTCGCCGATGGGCTCCGAAGCGGTCTGTGTGCCGAACAACCGTCCGCCCACGCTTTGGGCAACGCGGTTGCTGGCAAGGTTCGACTCGGCGACGAACGCTGACACGCGGCGCTGGTTAAAGCCCTCGGGGCTGAGCAACTGATCGAGAACCAACTGCACGGACTCGCGCATGAGCCCGCGGCCTTGGGCGCTCGGGTGCAAGAGCCATTCGAGTTCGGTGCCACCACCAAAACTGTCGTTGAGGCCGTGCGCGATGACGAGGCCGGAGAAGTCGTCGGTCACGCCGTCGGTGATAGCCCAAACGCAGGAACGTCGCCGGGCACTATCCCACGCGATCGCGCCGAATCGACTGGCAGCAGATCCTGTCGCATAGGCGCCAGTCGTGGCGACAAGATAGGTTTGCGCGGCACCAGCCAAAAGCGCTTCGTCCCAACGCTCGAAGTCGCGTTCCGCGAGCGGCCGAAGCGTGACGCGATCGCCTGCGATCGTCGTATGCGTCCACTTGTGTGCCGGGTAGGCTGCCTCGCCAAAGGCGATTGAACCGGTCCAGGCGTCGTGAGCCTGCCCGTGTTCGTGCAGCATGCGCGGGATTGTCTCGTGCATCGTGAACCCGCACGAATACGCCACTTTGAGCGAGGGGACGTTGCCAACTCGGGCGCACCATCGCACCACGTCAGTGTTGAGGTCGGTGAATGCGTAGTTCAGTACGAGTCGAACCGCTGCACGAGTCACACCGCGATTGCGAAATCCCGGATGAGTCACGTAGGCGATTTCCTTGATCGGGCCTTCGCCCTTCAAGTCGACCTGGCCCACAAAAACACCGTCAACTTCAACCACCCAAATACGATTCGTGCCCGATTCCCAACCGGGGGTCACCACATCGGTGAGGAAGAGTTCGGCAGCTTTCTGGTGGTATTCGGGAGGCACCGACGTCCACGACTGGGTCTGCGGGTCTGTGACCATCTCGACCATCGGTTCGATGTCACGAGTGTGGTGGGCCCGTAACGTCACCATCCCGTCGGTAAGGACAGGAACAGACAGTGGCCACGGGATAAAACTCATGAGTGAAGTTCTGCTCGTTTCGGATCGGCGGGATAGACGCCGAAAATACGCAACTCGTCGGTATAGAACTTGAGTTCTTCGAGCGCGCGCGCTAACGGAGGATCATCGGGATGGCCGTCCACCTCGGCGAGGAACTGGGTGGCAGTGAATTTTCCGCCGACCATGTAACTCTCGAGTTTGGTCATGTTGATGCCGTTGGTGGCGAATCCGCCGAGCGCTTTATAGAGGGCCGCTGGAATGTTCCGGACACTGAAAATAAAACTCGTAACGATCGGGCCTTCGTTCGGGTCGGTGCGGACCTCGTCGGGCGACAACAGCACGAAGCGTGTTGTGTTGTGGTCTTCGTCTTCAACATCGCGCGCCAAGATTTCTAGGCCGTAGATTTCTGCAGCCAGTTCGGGGGCGATGGCGGCTTGGTGTGGATCGTTTGCTTCAGCGATTTCGCGAGCGGCACCGGCAGTATCGCCTGCGATGACCGGTTCCCACCCGTGGTCTTTGATGATTTTGCGGCATTGGCCAAGCGCGTGCACATGTGAATGGACGGTCTTGATGGAGTCGAGCGTGGTGCCCGGTACGCCCATGAGCATGAACTGGATCCGCAAGAAATGTTCGGCCACGATGTGTAAATTCGAGGTCGGCAAGAAATGGTGAATATCGGCGACTCGACCGGCGAGTGAATTATCGATCGGGATCATCGCGAGTTCCGCGTCGCCGCTCTTCACAGTTTCGAAAACGTCCTCAAAGGACGCGCAGGCGATAGCCTCAGCTTCGGGGTAGTTCTGGTTGATGACCAGATGCGAGTTCGCTCCCGGTTCACCTTGATACGCGATTCGCATGGTGCTCACTTGACTAGCCTACGTCGTTGCCTTGCCCGTGCCACGGCAGTTCACGTGCACCGGCGCTGGGGGAGACCCAGAATACTTCGGGCCGTGACCAGCCGCGCGCTTCGTAAGCCGATTCGAGAGCAGAGCGCAACTCATCAACTCGCCCTGTTTCGATGAGCGCAATCGCGCATCCGCCAAAGCCCCCACCGGTCATGCGTGCACCGAGTGCGCCTTGTGCCAGCGCGATTTCGACCGCCGCATCGAGTTCTGGGCAACTGACGTGGAAGTCGTCGCGAAGAGAGTTATGGGATGCGGTCAGCATCGAACCGAAAACGTCCCAGTTGTTCTCGCGCATGGCCTTCGCGGCACCGCGCACGCGAGCGTTCTCGGTGAAGACGTGCTGGGTGCGCGCTTTAAGGACAGGGTCACTCAGGCTCACGACTTGATCGAGGCTCACGCGGCCCAGGGCCTCGATACCAAGTTCAGCGGCCGCCCGTTCGACTTCTTCACGTCGAGTGCGGTATCCGCCAGTGGCGTGCGAATGGCGACTCGTCGTGTCGATGACCGCGAGGGTAAGGCCTGTTTGCGTCCATTGCGCAGGGATCGAGATTGCGCTGGGAATGTCCGTAGAGAAGTCGAGGAGGAGCGCATGGTCTGCTTCGGCGAAGCACACCGAGAACTGGTCGAGCAACCCGGTGGGTGCACCGACGTAGTCGTTCTCGGCCTTCGCCGCAATGAGGGCAATCTGTTCGCGGTCGAATGTTACGCCCGCGAACGCGGTCATCGCGAGCGCAGTGGCACACGTCAATGCGGCGGAACTTGAGAGGCCAGCACCGACAGGGATATCGGATTCGAGAACGAGGTCGAGTGCGGGCGGTTGGATTCCTTTTTCGTTCAACGCCCACGCGATGCCCGCGAGGTAGGCAGCCCAGCCGGTGACGGTCTCTGCCCCAGCGTGGTGAAACTGAGCTTGTTGACCGAGGCTCCACACGTGCGTCGTGTCGTCGTTGCGGCGCCGCGCCTTGATGGTGATGCCGCGGTCGATCGCAATGGGTAAGGCGAGGCCACCGGAATAATCCGTGTGTTCGCCGATGAGATTTACCCGAGCGGGCGCGTGCCATTGCCTGATCTGATTCACACCCTGACCTTATGCGCACACGGGGGTGGCACAATCGACCCATGGCGAATGGACGAGCGCGTGCCCTGTCGGGTGCCCAGCCGACTGCAGACTCCTACCACTTGGGGAACTACATTGGCGCGTTTCGTAACTGGGTGACGCTGCAAGACGAGTTCGATGCCTTCTATTTCATTCCTGATTTGCATGCGATCACTGTGGACTATGAACCGGCACGCTTGCGTGAGCGCACCTACATCGCGGCCGCGCAGTTAATTGCTGCCGGTGTCGATCCCGAACGCAGTGCTCTTTTCGTGCAAAGTCACGTTCCCGAACACGCGCAACTCGCGTGGGTTCTCAACGGCATCACGGGTTACGGCGAAGCCAGCCGCATGACGCAATTCAAGGACAAGTCCGCCAAGAAGGGGACCGATTCGGCGAGTGTCGGTCTGTTCACCTACCCGATCCTGATGGCTGCCGACATCTTGATCTATCAAGCCGACAAAGTGCCGGTGGGAGAAGATCAGCGTCAGCACGTCGAATTGACGCGCGACCTGGCACAACGGTTCAATCACCGTTTTGGTGAAACGTTCACGGTGCCCGAGGCATACATCGTTAAAGACAGCGCCAAGATTTATGACTTGCAAGAACCGACCTCGAAGATGAGTGGTTCGAACCCCACGCATACGGGTGTTGTGGATCTGTCTGACACTGCCAAGCAAGCCGCAAAGAAGATTCGTTCAGCGGTCACCGATTCCGGCACCGAGATTCGTTTCGATCCCGTGGAGAAGCCGGGTATCTCGAACCTGCTCACTATCTATTCGTCACTCACCGGCAAGACCGTTCAAGAACTCGAACGCGAATATGAGGGCCGTCAGTACGGGCACCTCAAGGTGGAACTCGGTGACATCGTGGGCGATCTGGTTGAGAGTTTCGGCACGCGTTTCCGTGAATTGCTTGACGACCGTGCCGAATTGGATACGGTACTTGCGCGTGGCGCCGAGCGGGCACGTGAGGTTGCGTCTGCGACTCTCGCTGACGTTTATGAAAAGTCTGGTTTCGTCAAGGCGCGTGTCTGATGTTGATTGGTGTGTCGATTCCGGTCCCGGAGCCGTGGGGAGAGTGGCTGCGGGAAAAGCGCCGTTCCTTTGGTGATTCGGGGGCCGATCATATTCCGAGTCACATCACCTTGGCCCCACCACTGGAAATTGACCCAGCGCAGCTCGACTCGTTGGCCGAAGACTTGTCGAGTGAAGCCTTGAAGCATTCGCCGTTCAAGGTGGCGTTGGCGGGTACCGGCACTTTCCGACCCGTGTCTGACGTTGTTTACATCGTGGTCCGTCAAGGGGTCCCGGAGTCGGCGGCTCTGGCACGCGGTGTTCAGCGGGTTGTCCAATCGCCTGTTCCTGAACATGATTTTCACCCGCATGTCACGGTGGCACACGACCTCGACCAGGACGCGCTCGACGTGGCCGCTGCCGATCTCGATGATTTTGAGTGCGAGTTCGATGTTGACGAGATCGAACTGTATGTTCACAAGGACGATTCAGGCTGGGAACCCATTCGCGCGTTCGCGCTAGGTGGGTCCGGCGAGAGTTAGGCTCCTGGCGCAGCCAAACCGTCGAGCAGCATCGAACGGAAGGCTTGCACCGCCAGCGGCAAAGTCGTCGGCTCGCGATGCGCGACAGCTAGGTGTCGCTCAAGCGGTGGATTGACGATGTGGGATGTGCGCAGATTGTGGCGATTGCGTAACGCGATGTCTGGGACAACGGCGTGGCCGAGTCCGGCTTCGACGAATCGAAGCACCGACCCCATCTCTCCGCCCTCGATGGCAAACCGGGGTTCGAATCCGGCCGATGCGCAGGCCCGCAAGGTGACATCGCGTAAGTCGTAGCCCTCGCGGAACATGACGAGCGGGAGAGTGGCGAGGTCTGAAATCTCGATCGCGGGCCCGATAGCGCTATTCGGTGGACTCGCCAGAAGCAGTTTTTCCCGGTACACGATCGTGGTTTCGATGTCTGGCGCGTCGGTGGTGACCGGAACGATGAGCAGAGCGATGTCGATGTTGCCGTTAGCGAGTTCTTCGGCCAGTACTCGAGATCCCGCTTCGTGGACCTCGAGCTCAACTCCCGGATAGCGCTGGTGGAAGTCCATCAGGATTGGCGGTAGTAGGCCGTCGAGGGTGGACGGCGTGGCGCCTAGGCGCACGCGCCCGCGACGAAGTTCAGCAACTTCGCCGATGGAACGAAGCGCGCTATCGGCGTTGATCAACATGCGTTGGGCGTGGGGGAAGAGGGCCTCGCCGGCGCTGGTCAAGGTGATGCCGCTGGGGGAGCGGCTAAACAATCGCGTGCCCACGGAGCGCTCCAAAACGCGGATTTGTTTCGAGAGCGTTGGTTGGGTGACGCCGAGGTTTTCGGCAGCGCGGGTGAAGTGTCTCGTGTGGGCGACTTCCACGAAGTACGCAAGTTGCTGGAGTTGCACCCAACTATCATAGACGTTGTCTATGAAAGTGGGCCTAACTTGGACTTAGCGCGAATCAAGAAATGGTCTTAGCCTATGTGGGTGGCCACTACAAAGAACGCCCGTCGGTCGCCTCTGAGCTCGACGGTTGCACTCAAAATTTCCATGGCGGTCTCCGGTCTCATTATGGTCGGATACTTGCTGCTCCACATGTACGGCAATCTCAAGATTTTCGCGGGACAAGAAGCCTTCGACGAGTATGCACATCACTTGCGTGTATTCGGCGAACCGATGCTCCCTGAAAACGGACTTCTGTGGATCGTTCGTATCGTGCTCTTGCTATCGATCGTCGTGCATTTCCATGCCGCCGTTCGCTTGTGGGCACGCAACAAGCGCGCATCAGGTGCGCAGGGCGGCAAGCGCTATCACACCAACAAGAACCGCAAGGGCATCCAACGCAGCTACGCGAGCTTCACGCTTCGCTGGGGCGGCGTCATCATCTTGCTGTTCGTCGTTTACCACTTGCTTCACCTCACGGCCAACATCATCGCGCCGGGTGGACGTTCTGACAGCCCGTTCGAACGAGTCGTCAACGGCTTCGAAATCTGGTGGGTTGTCGCGATTTACACGGTCTCGATGCTGGCTGTTGGCCTGCACTTGTGGCACGGCATGTGGAGCGCATTTGCAACGCTCGGCGCCAACCACTCACGAACCCGTGTCGGCTCGCGTTGGACGAAACTCGCGTGGGTTGTTGCTGGTGCGATCACAATCGGATTCCTGCTTCCACCGTGGGCAGTTTTCTTGGGACTAGCGGGCTGAGAGGGCCGAGAATATGACTTTGGATTACTTCACATTGGGCGATGACATCGCCGATACCGCTGCACCTGGCGGACCGATCGAAAAGCGCTGGGACCTCCACAAGTTCAACTTGAAGTTGGTCAACCCAGCGAACCGCCGCAAGATCAAGGTGATCATTGTGGGCACGGGCCTGGCGGGTGCTTCGGCAGCAGCCACGCTCGGCGAAGCGGGCTACCAAGTGGTCAGCTTCTGCTATCAAGACAGCCCCCGTCGTGCGCACTCGATTGCTGCTCAAGGTGGCATCAACGCGGCCAAGGGTTACCGCAATGACGGCGACAGCATCTACCGCTTGTTCTACGACACCGTCAAGGGTGGAGACTTCCGTTCGCGCGAATCGAACTCGTACCGCCTCGCGCAAGTATCGGTGAACATCATCGATCAGTGTGTCGCGCAGGGTGTTCCGTTCGCTCGCGAGTATGGCGGCCTACTCGACAACCGTTCCTTCGGTGGCGTTCAGGTGTCCCGTACGTTCTACGCGCGCGGCCAGACGGGTCAGCAGTTGCTGATCGGCGCTTACCAAGCGTTTGAACGTCAAGTGGCTGCTGGCACGGTTGAAGACAACACGCGCCACGAAATGCTCGACTTGATCATGGTCGATGGCCGTGCTCGCGGTGTCGTTGTTCGTGACATGGTCACCGGTGAAATCGAAACCCATACAGCCGACGCAGTGGTGTTGGCAACCGGTGGCTACGGCAACGTCTACTTCTTGTCGACGAACGCTATGGGCTGCAACGTCACGGCTTCGTGGCGTGCGCACCGTCGTGGTGCCTACTTCGGAAACCCCTGCTACACGCAGATTCACCCCACCTGCATCCCCGTTTCGGGCGACTACCAGAGCAAGCTCACGCTGATGAGTGAGTCGCTGCGTAACGACGGCCGTATCTGGGTGCCGAAGAAGGCTGGCGACGACCGCCACCCGTCGCAGATCCCCGAGGAAGAGCGCGACTACTACCTCGAACGCATCTACCCGTCGTTCGGCAACTTGGTTCCTCGCGACATCGCTTCGCGTGCGGCCAAGTACCAGTGCGACGACGGCAAGGGTGTTGGTCCAGGCGGGCTCGGCGTTTACCTCGACTTCGCGTCGGCAATCGAACGCCTCGGCCGCGACGCGGTGGAAGCCAAGTACGGCAACCTCTTCGACATGTACGCGCAAATCACGGGTGAAGATCCGTACAGCCAGCCGATGCGTATCTACCCAGCCGTTCACTACACGATGGGTGGCCTCTGGGTTGACTATGACTTGCAGAGCAACTTGCAAGGTTTGTTCGTCACGGGTGAAGCGAACTTCTCCGATCAGGGTGCGAACCGCCTTGGTGCTTCGGCTCTTATGCAGGGTCTTGCTGACGGATACTTCGTGCTTCCGAACACGATCGCGAACTACCTCGCGAGCGCTCCGTTCGAGCCTGTCGCGGACGATCACGAAGCGGTCGTCGAAGCGCGCAATGCAGTTACTGAACGCATCGACAAGTTGATGTCTATTCAAGGCAACCGCACGGTTGATTCTTTCCACAAGGAACTCGGCAACATCATGTGGGAATACTGCGGCATGGAGCGTACCGAAGAAGGTCTGATCAAAGCGATCGGCCTGATCCGTGAACTCAAGGCCGAGTTCTGGACCAACGTGAAGGTCACTGGTGCTCCTGATGAGCTCAACCAAACGCTCGAACGGGCCGGCCGAGTTGCCGACTTCTTCGAATTGGGCGAACTCATGTGCATCGACGCGCTCAACCGCGCCGAGTCATGCGGCGGTCACTTCCGTGCGGAAAGCCAGACCGAGGATGGCGAAGCAATGCGTCACGACGACCAGTTCGCGTACGTTGCTGCGTGGGAGTTCGGCGATGAAAAGCCCGTCCTGCACAAAGAGAACTTGGAATACGAATTCATCGAAATGAAGGCCAGGAGCTACAAGTGAAAATCACCGTTCGAATCTGGCGTCAGAAGAACGCCAACGCTAAAGGCTCGCTGGTCCCTTACGAAATGGACAACATCAGCGAACACATGTCCTTCCTTGAGATGCTTGACGTTCTCAACGAACGTCTCACGCTCGAAGGCGAAGACCCCGTGTCGTTCGACTCGGACTGTCGCGAAGGCATCTGCGGCATGTGTGGCGTGGTCATCAACGGCCAACCGCACGGCCCAGAAACCACCACGACTTGCCAGTTGCATATGCGCACGTTCAAGGATGGCGACGTCATCGACATTGAGCCGTGGAAGGCCGACGCGTTCCCGGTGATCAAAGACCTCGTTGTCGATCGTGGTGCGTTTGATCGCATCATCCAGGCCGGCGGCTACATCAGTGCGCCGACTGGTTCGGCTCCGGAAGCTAACAACCTGCCAGTGCCGAAGCACGATGCAGATCACGCTTTCGAGGCCGCGACTTGCATCGGCTGTGGCGCCTGTGTGGCTGCGTGCCCGAATGGCTCGGCCATGTTGTTCACGGCTGCCAAGATCACGCACCTCGGTTTGCTTCCGCAAGGCCAGCCGGAACGCGATTCGCGCGTCCTCGGCATGGTTGAGCAAATGGACGCCGAAGGCTTCGGCGGCTGCACCAACATCGGTGAGTGCACCGCAGCTTGCCCGAAGGGTATCCCGCTGGATGTCATCAGCCGCTTGAACCGCGACTTGATGGGTGCGATCGCGCGCTCCTAAGTTGACGACAGTTGTGCCCCGAACCGGTCTAGTGCTGGTTCGGGGCACAATTGCTTTAGGTGGCACAATTTTACTTAACAAGGTTAATGAACTATGCTAAGTATATGCCTACCGATTCTCGACGCCTCGCTCAATCAGTTTCGAAGGTTAGCCGTCGCTTGCGACAGGAGCGTCAGTCAGATCTGAGCGCCGGCCAGCTATCGGTTATGGCCGCCATCGTGCAATTGAGACAATCCACGCCGAGCCAACTCGCCCTTGCCGAAAAGGTCTCGGGACCGGCCATGACGCGAACGCTTAATTGTCTGGAGAAGACGGGATACATCGCCCGCGTTCCACACCCCACTGACGGGCGTCAGGTGTTGATTGAGGTGTCCCCAGCCGGACGCGAGGCACTCGCTGATGAACGGCAACGGCGTGACGCCTGGCTCGATGCGCGACTCAAAACACTCAGTTCTGATGATCGTGCCACCTTACGAAACGCCATCAAGATACTGGACCAACTGATCGAAGACGAGGCATGAGCCCCACCTTCAAAAGCCTCGAAACCCGCAATTACCGGATCTACGCGCAAGGCGCCATCGTCTCGAACATCGGCACCTGGCTGCAAAACACGGCTCAAGCTTGGCTCATGCTCGAACTCACCGGCAACGGTGCGTTGCTTGGTCTTGTCATTGCGATGCAACTCGTGCCCACGTTGTTCCTGTCGCCGGTAGCAGGGCTGATCGCGGACAGCTATTCGAAGCGCAGGATCCTCGCCTGGATGCAGTTAGGGATGGCCCTGCCAGCCGCCACGCTTGGCGTGCTTGCCATCTTCGGATTCGTACAGACTTGGCACGTGCTCACGCTAGCTTTCATCTTTGGCATCGCGAGAGCCTTTGAAGCGCCCGCACGCCAATCTTTCGTCAGCGAAATGGTTGATCGAAAGACACTGTCGAACGCGGTCGCCTTGAACTCGGCTTCGTTCAACGCAGGTCGACTCATCGGACCAGCGCTCGCAGGACTCATGATCGCTGCTCTCGGTTCTGGAGTCGCCGCGACTGGGTGGGTGATCTTGCTCAACGCGCTCAGTTATGGCTTCGTCTTGTATGCGCTGTGGGCCATGGATGGTTCACGCTTACGGCCCGCGCCGCGCACTGCTTCTGGAGGCCATGCGATCCGCGACGGATTGTCCTACGTATGGTCGCGACCAGATTTGGTTCTACTTCTCACGATCGTGTTCTTCATCGGCGCTTTCGGAATGACATTCCAAATCACGAGTGCGCTCATGGCGACAGACGTTTTCGGCAAAGGCGCAGGCGAATTCGGCATCCTCGGCTCGTTCCTAGCGATTGGTTCGCTTGCAGGAGCGTTGCTCGCTGCACGGCGCCAGTCGCCGCGGTTGCGCTATATCGTCTTCGCAGGTCTCGCCTTCTCGGCTGTTCAAATTGTGTCGGGCCTGATGCCCACCTATTGGTCGTATGCGGCGGTACTTCCGCTCGTGGGGATGAGCGTGCTCACTGCTGGCACCACCGCCAGCGCAGTCATCCAAATGACGACCGTGCCGCATATGCGCGGAAGGGTCGGTTCGATCTATCTCATGGTCTTCATGGGTGCCGTGCCGCTGGGCTCGCCGGTGATCGGTTGGGCCGGCGAATACGTGGGCGCCCGCGAAGCGATCGTTTTGAGCGGACTGCTCTGTGGCGTGGGAATTCTGCTTGCGTCGGCCCTTTACGCCGCGATCATGAAGCGCAACACCCACCGGTCGTGGGTCGAACTCCTCTCCGCAGGTGCAGCGAGTTCAGCATCTGACGCCGCAACGAGCACCCGGGAAAAAGCGTTATCCTAGACGTTATGCAAGGCCCCGACATCATCAGTCAAGTCGTCGATCAGTTCGCGCCCGAACTGATCGAGTTTCGTCGCGATGTTCACGCTCACCCAGAGTTGGCGTGGCACGAAGTGCGCACGACAGATCTCGTTGCCGCTTGGATGGACAAGCTCGGCTGGGATCACAAGCGCTTTGACCCCACCGGCTTGACCGCAGATCTTGGCCCAGGCGGTGGACCGATCGTGGCCTTGCGAGCCGACCTCGATGCGCTGCCTGTTCCCGACCTCACCCAAGACCCTTGGCGTTCGCGGATCGATGGCGTGGCCCACGCCTGTGGCCACGACGTTCACGTGTCGGCTCTGCTCGGAGCGGCTGCTGCTTTGGCCGAGTACCACCGGCAAGTGGGGTTGCCGCATCGTGTTCGTTTGATCTTCCAGCCCGCCGAAGAAGTCATGCCGGGCGGCGCCCTGCACATGCTGACCGACGGTGCCCTCACGGGAGTCTCGCGCATCTTCACTCTGCACTGCGACCCGTCGCTTGATGTGGGTCAGATCGGCCTTCGCGAAGGCGCCATCACGGGAGCTTCTGATCACGTGCGCGTGACCCTGACCGGGCGAGGCGGCCACACGTCCCGGCCACACGTCACCGAAGATCTCACCTATGCGCTCGGTGCGCTCATTACCGGTCTGCCAGGGGTGCTCTCACGGCGTTGCGATCCGCGCTCGGGTGTCAGTTTCGTGTGGGGCAAAGTGAACGCAGGGCACGCGGCAAACGTCATCCCAGCCGCAGGCGAGTTGCTGGGCACTGTCCGCATGCTCGATGCCTCTGCTTGGCACGAAGCCGAGCATTTGATCCGCTCGATTGTGGCCGACATTGTCAAGCCATTTGGCATCAGTGCTGAGGTTGCCTACACGCGCGGGGTGCCGCCGGTCGTCAATGAGTTTGCGGCCACCGAACGACTACGAACGGCAGTCATCAACGCTGTCGGGGAACAAGGGTTGGCAACCACTGTGCAAAGCCTCGGCGGCGAAGACTTCGCCTGGTATGCCGAAACCGTTGCTGGCGCGATGGGTCGGTTGGGAACCCGCACACCGCAGGGCCCTAACTTCGACTTGCATCAAGGCAACCTGCGCATTGACGAACGCGCCATCGCGATCGGCGCAAAAGTCCTAGCGTACGCGGGCCTTGAGTAGCCGTTCGTTCTGAGTGAACGCTCGCCAAGGCTAGTGGGCGTTGGGGAAGTTGGGGCTATGCCTGAGCTTTGTCGACTGGCTCAGATTGAGCTGGGTCGCCTTCTCCGCGCACGACAACCACCGGGCAGTTTGCCTGGCTGACAACGAAGTCGCTAACCGAGCCGAGCATTAGTCCGCGGAAGCCGCCAAGTCCTCGAGGGCCAACAACGAGCAGAGATGCGCCGTTTGAGGCGTCTACGAGGACGTTTGCCGGCTGACCTCGCGATGCACGCGTATCGACTGAAACTTCTGGGAATTTTGCAAGAGTGGTGGCAATATCGCGATCGAGCGCTTCTTTGACGGCCGCTTCGAAATCAGATGTCGGGGGCACGAAGCCCATTTCCTGGGTTGCCGGGCGGGGAGCCGTGCGCATCGTCCAAGCTCGTACAACAAGTACGTCGAGATTCGTCCGCTTGGCCCATTCGAGCGCCCATTCCAAAGCAGTGTCTGCGAAACTTGAGCCATCGTGGCCGACGACGAGTTTTCCCGTGAAAGTCATACTCGGAGTCTAGCGACCGGTTGGCTATCGTGGCAGGCTCGCGGTTAAGTCGTTCGAAACACTGTTAAGGGAGTGACGGATGAGCACGTTTGGGATCACACCGATTGATGCGAAGATCGATTGGGATGCGTTGACTCGCTACGCGATCGAAGTCAAAGACAGGTCACATGTGCCAGGCGGCGCCCCGCGAACAGGGGCTGCCGGCCTCGTAGACGACGGTCGAGTTGTGCTCGGGTGCTTCGTCGAGCACCCGACCTCAGCGCTGAGCCTGTGCGCCGAGTCGGGGGTGGTTTCAGCGCTGCACGGAACCGGTGGAGGAAAGCTCGTGGCGCTTGTGGTCGTCGACGAGTCTGGTCAGCCAACAATGCCCTGCGAGAACTGTACGTACCGTTTGAGTGAGCACGGAGCTCCAGAGGTTTTGTCACCTGGCTAGGACTGGACTGCTCGGAACGCACACGTCATTTCGGCAACTGGCTGCAGGTGTTCGGTCGTGGCGGCTAGGTTGGAGTCATGCGCATTCTGAATGATCGCCCAGAAATCATCGAAT
>CALMUY010000224.1 GCA_937873005.1 uncultured Aeromicrobium sp.
CCGTAATGAGGTACTCGCTCCCTCGAACGGAATACCAAGACTGTTCGTTAATGCGCCGGCGGATTGACAACCCGTCGTACGGCTTGACCGTGTCGAACCACGATGTTCCATGCAGATCGTCGAGTGGCACTGCGTCTCGAATATGCATGCCAACTAAGTTGTAGTCCGGGTTTCGATGCCAGCGTCGAACGAGTTCATTTGCGTGCGTGACGATTCCGTTCTCGTCGGCAACGAGGACGCCATCGGGGAAAGACTCATACGGCATAGGTCGAACCTATCGGTTTTCTTCGCTTGAGGTGCAGATTCGAGCCGTCTAGGTCCAACCCGTGCCGTGCTACAAATGCCTCCCGCGTCAGGATTCGCTCAGGTGCTTAGATATCGCTGCAGCGAATTCTTCTGGCCGCTCAACTTGCGGACTGTGTCCACGGTCGAGAACCACCTCCGTGAACTTCCCACCGGCCGCACCATAGGCTTCGAGCACAGCGCGCGTCTGACTCACCATCGGTTGCGGTGGTGCAACGTCAGCGCCTGGCCAGCCGGGTACGACGCCCAATTTCCCGAGCGTGGCAAGGTCAAAACCAGATTCGTCTGACACGATTGCGTCTTTCGCACCGTGAATCCACAGCACGGGTGGCTTGTTTTCAAGATCAACGATTCCGCTGACGTTGTGATATTGCGGCGCCATCGTGTTGAGAACACCGCGAGTTCCTGCGGCCATACCGGGCCAGTTCTCGGACGCGACGAAGTCACCCGGATAGTTGTCATCCCCAACAACGGTCGACAGCATCGACTCGACATAGGTCTGTTCTAGATCGGCTTTGAATCCGTCGGCGAAGTAGAAGCCGTTCATGACGTTGCGGGCTGTGTTTGGCGAATCGGAGTCGTCGCCGCTACTCAACGCTGCAACAAATTCCGGGTTTGCGGTGCCACCGCCAGTGCCGGGATCGTCTTGAGCGACAGGCGTTCCGTCAAGTCCTTTGGTCCCGCCGAATCCATAGGGCGAGACGGGCGCAACGAGTGTCAAGGAGGCGACACGTTCTGGATGGTCAAGCAGGATACGACTCACAATGCCGCCCCCCATGCTCCAACCCACCAGATGAGCCTTCGAAATATCGAGCGCATCCATCAGCGCGAGAACGTCGTCCGCGAAGTCGCCGAGTCCACGTGTCGCATCAACCGGTGCAGTCTGCGAGTCGCCAAATCCACGAAGATCTGGCGCGAGTGCGCGATACCCGGCGGGAACCGATTTCATCGTATGCTGCCAAAACAGCGAAGACGAAACGTTGCCATGAACAAACAGCACGACTTCACCGTTATCGTCCCCTGCGCTCAGGACAGCAGTTCTGAGGCGAGGTGTTTCAATGGATCGCGTTGTAATGCCGGGCAACAATTGAGTCATGGATACCTCCAGATCGTGCGAGGCCGAGCACCTCACAAGTGGCTTAGGCCAGCGCTGAAGTTCTGCATGGCTTGAGTCACAGTCTGTCGCTCGTGAGCGTTTTGGTCAAGTACATTTACCGACACGATCTGATTGGCCCGTTCACCACGATTCAGGCACGTCACCTTGGCGTAAAAAGCCACTCAAAATCTCATAGGTACGGTTGATTGCCTCAGGCACCAATGACTCAAAAAATGCGTAGGCATGGATCATTCCCTGCGCTTGGAGGAAGTGCGCTTCGGCGCCCGCAGCATTCATGTTCTGCACGTACGTTTTGGCTTCGGAGATGAGCGGATCGTATTCCGCCGCGATCACGAGTGTGTCGGGCATTTCCGCAGAGAACGGACCCGAAAGCGGTGAGGCCACAGCCCTGTCAGTGCCTGCCGGGAAGTAGTTGTCGAAGTACCACGCCACCCTCTCAGCAGTCAGGAAGTAGCCCTCACCGAACTCGCCGACGGACTGTCCGCGGAGTGTGTAGTCGAGGCTCGGGTACAGCAGGACCTGTCGGGAGATTGGGTTAACCCACTCCCCTGCGGCTGCACGCATCGCGATCGACGCGATTTTGGCCGCACCGCCAGAATCGGCCACCGCGTGAACTGTCCCGGTAGTGCGGACGTCTTGGAGGACTTCATGAAGATTTGTCAGTGCGTTGTAGGTGTCGGTCAGCCCTAATGGGTAAGGCGCTTCTGGGGCACGCCGGTAGTCAATCGACACGGTCACCATGTTTGCGGTGGCAGCTGTCCTACGGGCGGAAAAGTCATAGACGTCGAGGTCTCCTGCCATGTGTCCCCCGCCGTGCACAAAAAAGATGACATCGCTCGGCTCGTCCGGGTTGGGGACATACACGCGGACCGGAACCGGAGACTCGGCCGGCACTATCGCGTCGAAGACGCGTGCGACAGCTACTTTTGGTAGCGCGAACTGATTGAGCGAGGCAAGCGCAGCGCGCGCGAGTTCGGGAGTAGGCTCCGTAGCGCTGGCGCCCGATTGTTCAAGCTGGACAGCGAGCGCATCTAGGTACTCACGAAACTTCGGATGCAAAGTCATCGTGCTGTGATTCTTTCCATAACCACAGAATCTACAGATGGCCGGACCTGCGGCTCAGGATTGACGACCTAGCGCTGGGCTTGAGCCGATGTGTAGAGGCAGAGGGTTGCGGCGGTGGCGAGGTTGAGACTCTCGGCACGACCATAGATCGGAATCGACACGACGCTGTCGGCCAAGGCGCGAGTTTCTTCGGGCAGGCCCCATGCTTCGTTACCCATAAGCCACGCGGTGGGCACATCGAGTTTCGCGTCGAACAGGCCGACGTCGCCGGCACCGTCGGCGGCCAAGACTTGTAGCCCTGCGGCGTTCGCGGCAGCGAGCGCAGTAAGAATGTCTCGTTCGATCACGACCGGGACGTGGAAGAGCGAACCCACACTGGCTCGTACTGCTTTAGGGTTCCACGGATCGACCGAATCGCCCGTGAAGATGACTGCATCGGCGCCGGTCGCATCGGCTGCACGAATCACGGACCCAGCATTGCCAGGGTCGCGAATGTCGGCACACACCACGATCAGTTGAGGGGCGTATGCAAGAACCACGTCGAGTTCGTGGCGCACTTGGACGCAACGCGCCACGATCCCTTGCGGATGCACGGCGTCAGCGATATGGGTCAGGATTTCTTCGTCGACGAGGTGCCATTCGGCGTCGCCGGTATCGAGTGGTGGCAAATCGTTGTGCCGCTCGTACGCTTCCGGCGTAGCGAACACGTCCCGCGCGAGCCCTTCAACGAGTGCTTCACGCACGGCTTGGGGGCCTTCGGCGAGGAACTCCCCCGACTCTTCCCGAAAAGACCGAGTGGCGAGCCGCTTGGCGCGCTTCACACGTCCACTACGGACGGTGAGTTCGCCAAGTGTGCTCGCCACTCGATCTACCTGAAAATCAGGCAACTGGTTCCTTCGGAGCGTTGACGTCTTCGGGGAGGTTGGCTTTAGCAACCTCAACGAGAGCGGTGAACGCTGCTGGATCGTTGACAGCGAGATCTGCGAGGATCTTGCGGTCTACTTCAATCTCCGCGGTCTTGAGACCCTGAATGAAGCGGTTGTAGGTCATGCCGTTGGCGCGGGCCGCAGCGTTAATACGCTGGATCCAGAGGCGACGGAAGTCGCCCTTGCGCTTCTTGCGGTCGTTGTACTCGTAGACGTGCGAGTGGATGACCTGTTCTTTTGCTTTGCGGTAAAGACGCGAACGCTGTCCGCGGTAGCCGGATGCCTTCTCGAGGATCTCGCGGCGCTTCTTTTGTGCATTCACTGAACGCTTGACGCGTGCCACAGTGGTACTCCTTTTACTTCAAGACGTGGGTAGGGGCGCTCAGAGACCGAGCAGTTTCTTTACTTGCTTCGTGTCTGCCTTGGAAACATCCGTGGTTCCGTCGAGGCGACGAGTACGGCTGGATGATTTGTATTCCAAGAGGTGACGGCGGTTGGTCTGCTCGCGGCGGAGCTTGCCCTTGCCGGTGATCTTGATGCGCTTCTTCATGCCCGAGTGGGGCTTGAACTTCGGCATTATGCCTCCATGTCTGGGTCGAGATTCTCGGATTTGCGCCGAGGTTTCTTGGGTGTTGCGGTCTTTTTGTGTTCTTCGCGGTGAGCCTTGTCGAAATCGGCTTCGGCCTGACGCGCTGCGTCTTTTTCGGCCTTGCTTTGTTCTTTGGCTGCCTTGACGGCGGCTTGGGCTTCCGACTTCTTTTTGTGAGGTGCCAACACCATTGTCATGTTGCGGCCATCTTGACGCGCATTCGATTCGATGAAACCCAACTCTTCAACGTCTGCGGCGAGTTGCTGCAGCAAGCGGTAACCGAGTTCGGGACGGTGTTGTTCGCGACCACGGAACATGATCGTGATTTTCACCTTGTCTCCACCGTTCAGGAACCGGACGACGTGACCCTTTTTGGTGTCGTAGTCGTGTTGGTCGATCTTGGGGCGAAGCTTCATCTCTTTGATGATGGTGTTCGTCTGGTTGCGTCGCGATTCGCGTTCCTTTTGGGCGGCTTCGTACTTGAACTTGCCGTAGTCCATAAGGCGGCACACCGGCGGGCGCGATTGGGGGGCAACCTCGACAAGGTCGAGATCGGCCTCTTCTGCCAACCGAAGTGCGTCTTCGATACGGACAATGCCAACTTGTTCTCCGCCTGGCCCGACGAGTCGGACTTCGGGTACACGAATGCGTTCGTTGACGCGCAGATCTGTGCTGATGGATCCTCCTGTTGTTTGTGGAGGCCACATGAAAAAAGGCCTCCGCTAGAAGCAGAGGCCATCATGCAGCGCAGAGCCGGTTGACTCTTGCCACGCCAACAGCAGGTGCCGTTGAGGCTTACCCCCGGATCAGAAACCCGGCAGGTGGGAGATGAACTCCGCTTCAACCGTCTACTCTACCAGAACGAGTACGCACTCCCCTAATCGGTAATGCCCGCAACACGTAAGCGTGCCGCTGTAGTGTGTGCATACGAAGCGTATAACACCATCTGTCGACTTCGAACCAATCGTTGCCGCCGCGCAGCTAGGCGTTAGGGGTGGAAAATGAGTTTTTCGGGTATTACTCAAGATGGCCGGATCAAGTTTTCACGTTTGAATTCAGTGCTCATCGCGTCGTTCATGGTGCTTGCAGGTGTCATGTCTCTGGGTTCCTGCACGATGGGGTCGGAGTCAGACGCGATCACTATTGCCGATTCGAATGTGCGCGCCGCGATCAACAGTCAGTTGAACCAGTCTGCAGATGCGAAGATCTCACGTACCCAAGCGAAAAGCATTACTGCGATTCATGTGGATGGATCCATGTACAAGGTGACTGGAACGACAGATCTGAGCGGGATTGAGAACTTTGTCAATCTTGAACAAGTTTACTTGGGGCAGCTGAAAATCGAGAAGGTTGAGCCGCTGAAAAGCCTCACAAAGATCACCGATTTGAACCTGACTTCCAACGACATCACCGATGCGTCGCCGCTGGAGAACCTCACCCAACTCACGTACTTAAGCTTGTCCGACAACGAGATCTCCAACATCGACTCGTTGGCGAAGCTCACAAAACTCGAGAGTTTGATCCTCGGCCACAATCAGGTGGCTAGCGCCGCGCCTCTGTCGAAACTCACGGGGCTCACGTCTTTGCGTTTGGAAAACAACGGCATGAGTGATCTATCCCCGTTGGCGAACCTCACGAAACTCGAGAGTCTTGATGTCAGCAACAACTCGGTCAACAGTTTGACGCCATTGGCCGGCCTCGCACGGCTCACGAGTCTGGGATTCGCTGGCAACAACTTCAGCAAGATATCCCAGATTGAAGATTTCACGAATCTAGAGAACGTGGACCTGAGCAACAACAAGATCAGCGATATCGCACCGTTGGCAAAGCTCACCCGACTCACCGACGTGAGGTTGTCTCGCAACACAGTCGCAAACGCTGCCCCGTTGGCGAAACTGACGAAACTCGAGCGTTTGGAAATGGATCGAAACGCCATCAGCAGCCTGACACCGTTGGCGAACCTCACCCAACTCCGCGATGTGAGTTTGGCGCACAACAGCATTTCGGACCTTACGCCCTTGGCCGAACTCACGAATCTCGAAAGCTTGGCGTTAGACAACAACGCGATTACTAGCGTTGCCCCGCTGGCCAACCTTGGGCAACTCGAGAGTTTGAGCCTGAATCACAACGCCATCACGAGTCTTTCATCGCTGTCGAATCATCAACGACTTGAGCACCTGGGCGTGAAAAACAACAAGATTGCGAGCATCGCGCCTTTGGCAAAGTTGAAAGAACTGGCACTTCTCGACGCCAGCGATCAACAGATCACGCTGCAAAACGCCGGGCCAAATACGTGGATCGAGAATCCACTTCGAGACATTTCTGGTTCGGTGGTCACGGTGAAGTCCACGAGTTCTGGATTCGCGAGCGACAAGGACTCGATGCAGTGGCGCTTTACAAGAGTTGGCGCTAAGGAGATCACTTGGTCTACCAAGGTGGGTACCAAGTACTTCGCACCGAGCGACACGGATCAAGATGCTCCAGCCCGATTTTCCGGGACGATAGTTCAGAAAGTGCAGTAGCAGTCCCACCGTTCGCCCGTCCGTACCGGGTGGGCCGACTAGTTGTGTTGGTTACTCCGACTGCGTCTCAATCCAGGCGGAGCCGACTGCGGTCTGCACAAGTTGGTGGCCCGCGGCAAGGTGACTCAGATCTTCGGTTTCGATGACTTGGAAACTTGGTGAGCCCAGATCGAGCAGCATCGCCGAAGCGTCGTCAGCGAGTGCCGATTGAGCCGCATCAACACCCAAAACCGATACCGGACGCGATTGCGGATTCCAGGCGCTCATCGTTGCGACGCTCGTGAATGCAAGCAAAGCCTTGCGTCCGTCCGCGCCAGTCATAAACACGGCTGCCATTTCGGAATTCTTGTCACCTTCAACGGCCGCCACGTCAGGATCATCGAGCAAAACAGCCACAACGGGAGTAAAAATCCGGGCTGCGCCAACGCGAGCCAGTACCTGCACGTGATCGTCGAGCACATCGGCAAGGAGTGGGTCGATGAGTCCATCGTCGTCCGGGAATGCGGGCTCAGCCAACGAACGTCCGCCACCGCACGTCATGCGACGTGTCCTCGCAACCACTCCAGCGCACGCCGAGACGACTCGCCTTCGCTGGCTTGAACACCGAACAGCATGATTCGGCGGTCATCTTTCGTGACCAAAATTGGCCACGGTCCTCCCGAGTTGAGGGAGATGCCGGCCACGTCTGACCACGCGAGTTCGTGGGTGCGGAATCCGTTCACGATCTGAATCTTCTCAGCATCAGCGGTCACTTTGCTACGCGAGATCCCGTAGGCGAAAACGGCCCACGCCACAATTAGGAGCCACATCGTTACGGTCCCGGAGGTCGAGAACTTCATGCTTTCGGGAACGGCGCGACCAATCACCACAAGCAACGTCACCAAGATGGCAACAGACGCCCAAGCGATGATGCTGACGCCCCAAGAACGGAACGTTCTCAGATCCGACATGCCGAAATCTCCGTGACCAATATGCCCCGACCACCCAGGTCATACAACTCGTCCATGAGCCGTTGAGCCGTGGCGCGGGGAACCATCGCGCGCACGGCAACCC
Organism: uncultured Aeromicrobium sp.; assembly: GCA_937873005.1. Taxonomy (GTDB): domain Bacteria; phylum Actinomycetota; class Actinomycetes; order Propionibacteriales; family Nocardioidaceae; genus Aeromicrobium. Next base: position 7,576 of record CALMUY010000224.1, read on the forward strand.
AGCCTTCGCGATGCAGCGGAGACACGGTCGGCGATTCGATTCCGGGGGTCAATTCGATGGCTTTGTCAACGTGGATGGAGGGGATGTCGTAGTCCATCATCACGTAGTTGCGGGCCAACAGGACGCTCTGCAAACGGTGCTGGAACACCGTGAATCCTTCGGGCGCACTCTCGAGTGGGCGCGTGATCAGTACGGCTTCGGATTCGAGGATCGGATCAGCGAAAACTTCCAAACCGGCCTGGCGCAAGGTGGTTCCGGTTTCGACCACGTCGGCAATCGCGTCAGCGACTCCTAGACGGATCGATGTTTCAACAGCACCGTCCAGTCGGACCACATCGGCTTCGATGCCGTTGTCGGCCAAATGCGCGCGCACGATCCCCGGATACGAGGTGGCGATGCGCTTGCCGGCCAAGTCTTGAATCGTGTTCATGACACCCATGGGCGCCGCGAACCGGAAGGTAGAACGAGCAAAACCCAACTGCATCACTTCATCGGCTTGCGCACCAGAGTCTGCGAGCAGATCACGCCCAGTCAAACCAACATCGAGCATGCCTTGGCCCACATAGATCGCGATATCGCGCGGACGCAGGTAAAAGAACTCGACTTGGTTTTCAGGGTCGACAGTGACGAGGTCTTTGCTGTTGCGACGCTGGCGATATCCGGCCTCGGCGAGCATGGCCGCTGCCGCTTCGGAGAGCGAGCCTTTGTTCGGTACGGCAACCTTCAACATACGTGCCTGATTCCTTAAAGTGTTGAGAGAGAAAACTACAAATCACAGGTGCGAATACACATCGTCGAGGCTGATGCCAGCCGCAATCATCATCACTTGCGCGTGATACAGCAGTTGGCTGATTTCCTCGGCGGTGCGCTCGGCCCCTTCATGCTCGGCAGCCATCCACGATTCGGCGGCTTCCTCGACGAGCTTCTTGCCGATGGCATGCACGCCGGCATCCAACTCGGCGACAGTGCGTGAGCCTTCGGGACGGGTGGTGGCCTTCTCTTGGAGTTCAGCGAACAGGGCCTCAAACGTTTTCATCAGGAACAGTCTAGTGTGAACGGCTGGTCGCTAGCCCAGTGCGATCTCGCGAATGGTCAACCAAGCCGAAAGAGCGGCCTCGGTTGCTTCGCGGCCTTTGTCTTCTTTGCTGTGTTCAAGGCCGGCACGATCGAGCGCTTGTTCGTCGTTATCGCAGGTGAGCAAGCCGAAACCAATCGGCATACCGGTGTCGAGGGCCACGCGCGTGAGTCCGTCTGTGGCGGCGGCCGACACGTACTCAAAATGCGGTGTTCCGCCGCGAATAATTACGCCGAGGGCGATCACCACATCGAAACCATTGTTGGCGCAGGCTTGTGAGATCACTGGCAACTCGAACGAACCCGGCGCACGAAGGAGCGTCACCTTGGTCACGCCAGCATCAGCTAAGGCTGCTTGCGCGCCGGCGATGAGTCCGTCCATCACTTCGGTGTGCCAACTCGATGCCACAATCGCCACGTTGGCGTCCGGTGCGTTCAAGGAAATGACTGGTGCTCCGTGTCCGCTCATGCTTGCTCCTCGCTTGCGAATAGCGCCTCGGGCAGATCGTGTCCCATGCGTTGGGCTTTGGTCTGCAGGTATTTGAGGTTGTGAATGGTGGGCGTGATCACGATCGGTTGACGTTCCGATACGCGCACTCCGTAGCGTTCCATTTGGCGCGATTTGTCTGGGTTGTTGCTCAAGAGTCGCACGCTCTCGATGTTCAGGTCTCGCAAGATCTGTGCGGCGGCGGCATAATCGCGTTGGTCTTCAGCAAAGCCGAGGCTGATGTTGGCGTCGACCGTATCTTGGCCGTCGTCTTGCAGCCCATAGGCCTGCAGTTTGTGGATCAGGCCAATGCCCCGGCCTTCTTGTCCACGCAAATACACGACGGTTCCGGCCCCTGCTTCGGCGATCGCAGCCATCGCGGTTTCAAGTTGCGGGCCGCAGTCGCAGCGTTGCGAGCCGAACACATCTCCGGTCAAGCATTCGGAGTGAACGCGAACCAGCGCATCTGTTGCCGCGGGCTCTCCGTAAACGAGAGCCATATGTTCGCTGCCGTTGATGTGGTCGCGGTAGCCCAAGGCGGTGAACTGGCCAAACTCTGTGGGCAGCACGGTTTCAGCGAGCCGTTCCACTTGGGATTCGTTGAGGCGCAAGTAAGCCTGCAGGTCTTCGATCGAGACGAGCGCTAGATCGTTCTTGTCGGCAAGTTCGCGCAGTTCAGGCGTGCGCATGAGGGTGCCGTCATCGTTCATCACTTCGCCGATCACGCCCACTGGCGAGAGGCCCGCCAAGCGTGCGAAATCGACTGCTGCTTCGGTGTGGCCGGCACGTTCGAGCACTCCGCCTGGTTTCGCGCGCAAAGGAATGATGTGTCCGGGTTGGACGAGTTCGAACGGTTCGGTGGCCGAGTCGGCGAGCACGCGGCAGGTGCGGGCACGGTCTGAAGCGGAAATACCGGTGGTGATGCCGTCGCGCGAGTCGATCGAGATCGTGTAGGCGGTGCGCATCTTTTCGCGGTTGTGTGGGGTCATGAGTGGGATCGACAGGCGGTCGAGCACTTCACCGGCCGCCGGTGCACAAATCAGGCCGCTCGAATACCGCACGAGAAACGCCATCAACTCTGGTGTGGCTTTTTGCGCCGCGAAAATGATGTCGCCTTCGTTCTCGCGATCCTCATCGTCGATCACGATGATCGCTTTGCCTGCGCGAATGTCGGCGATGGCGCGCTCGATGGTGTCGAGTTTCGTCATGAGTTGTTTCCTTTCGCTGC
>CALMUY010000225.1 GCA_937873005.1 uncultured Aeromicrobium sp.
TTCACGGCACTTTCCGCCATGTTCGCCGCCAACCATATGTACGCAATCGTGCGTGAAAACGGCGGCGGAGTGATGACCCACGTGGAGGCGTTGGCCTTGAACCTAGGTGGAATTGCGCTGGGGGTTGCCGCGCTTCGAAATGCTAAAGACTCAGGCCTGGCGGAGTGAGCGAAACGGGGATAGTGAACGTCGCTCCGATAACTAGGAACGACGGCGTACCGTTTCTCGTTTTTGTTCGTCAACTGCCTGTTCGTAGGCGGTAACGAGCGCCTGGATCGTGAGTGGTTTGAACCGTTCCACCATGCGAGTAATGAGTTCCGGTGGCTGACCAGACGATTTCAACTGCGGCCACACTTCGGCCCGGAAGAGCTCCGTGAGTTCTTTCGCGAGGGCAGACCCGTGCGCCACGATGATTGCGCGTGCCTGCAAGGCGGCTTCGGCAGTGAGATTCGCGTCCAACAATCCCATTCCGACCGCCAAATGCGCGGGAGCCAGATTAAAAACATCGTCGACGGGCGTCGGCTCAATCACGCCAATCGCTGTCAAAAGTTCGAGGTCGTCGTCGCTGAGCGAACGCCCAGCGCGAATCTCGAGTTCACTGCGGTCAACGTTTTCAGGCAACTCGGGCATCCACGGGGCAAGCAGCGTCCGGTGCAGAGCGATTTCCGCAGGAGTCGCGTCCTCAGGGATGCGCTCCAAATAGCCTTCGATGGCGTGCAAGGTGAAGCCGTGTGCCTGAAGCTCGCGCACCAACTCCAAGCGGGCAACGTGATCGGGTCCATACCAACCATTTCGACCTTCGCGACGCGGCGGCGGGATCAAGCCGCGCCCAGAATAGAACCGGACCGTACGTGGCGACATGCCGAGTCGTTCAGCGAACTGTTCGATGCTCAATTCATCGGCTGCCGGAGAACTCATGTCAAAAAACTACCCCCTCGGTCTACCTCTTTGACAGTATTGGTGTCAGAATCGTTCCAAAGCCCTATCCGACCCGAGGACGGTCATGACAGAAGCATTCATTTACGACGCTATTCGTACGCCACGTGGACGTGGCAAGAAAACAGGTTCGCTCCACGAGGTCAAGCCGATCTCGTTGGTCAACGGCCTACTCAATGAACTCAAAGCGCGCAACGAGAACCTCGTTGCCAACGAGGTCGACGACGTCATCCTTGGTGTCGTTTCCCCCGTAGGCGACCAAGGTGCCGACATTGCCCGCACGGCAGTACTCGCTTCCGGTTTCGGTGAGCAAGTCGCCGGTGTGCAACTCAACCGGTTCTGCGCATCCGGTCTTGAAGCCGTCAACCAGGCTGCCGCTCGAGTGCGTTCAGGTTGGGAAGACCTGATTGTCGCCGGTGGTGTCGAATCCATGAGCCGCGTGCCCATGGCTTCAGACGGCGGACCGTGGGCGATGGACCCACGCACCTCGTTCGATTCGGACTTCGTGCCCCAAGGCATCAGCGCCGACCTCATCGCCACCGTTGAGGGATACTCGCGTGAACAGGTCGATGCGTTTGCTGTTGAATCGCAAATCCGCGCCGTGGCCGCGATCAAGGAAGGTCGCTTCAACAAGTCGATCGTTCCAGTGAAAGACGCTGCCGGCGTCACGATCCTCGACCACGACGAGTTCGTCCGCGAAGGCACCACGCTCGAATCGCTTTCGGGCCTCAAGCCTTCCTTCAAGGATCTTGGCGAAATGGGCGGTTTCAACGCTGTCGCACTTCAGAAGTACATCGACGTTCCAGAAATCAACCACGTCCACCACGCTGGCAACAGCTCGGGAATCGTCGATGGTGCTGGTGTCGTGTTGATCGGTTCGGAAGCTGCCGGCCAGCGTCACGGCATGACGCCTCGCGCGCGCATCGTGTCCACTGCTGTGATCGGTTCAGAACCCACCATCATGCTGACGGGACCTGGCCCCGCTGCCAAGAAGGCACTCGCCAAAGCTGGACTTTCGATTGAAGACATCGACCTCATCGAAATCAACGAGGCATTCGCTGCTGTCGCCATGAAGCTCATGCGCGATCTCGACGACTACCCGTATGAACAAACCAACGTCAACGGTGGCGCCATCGCAATGGGCCACCCGCTCGGCGCAACCGGTGCGATGATCCTTGGCACGCTCGTTGATGAACTTGAACGTCGTCAGAAGCGTTACGGCCTCGCCACACTGTGTATCGGTGGCGGCATGGGCATCGCGACGATCGTCGAACGTATCTGAGCCGGACCGAAGAAAATCAGGAGAACACGAGATATGACCACAACAGAAGCGGTCCGCTACGAGGTTGCTGACGGCATCGTCACGTTGACGATGGACGATCCGAACCAGAGCGCCAACACCATGAACGAGACCTACCGCAACGCCATGGAGGCAGCGGTTGACCGTCTCGTCAAGGACATCGCCGACAACCCAGACAGCATCAAGGGTGTCATCGTTGCCAGTGCGAAGAAGACATTCTTCGCCGGCGGTGACCTCAAACTGATGATTCAGGCCACCCCGGCAGACGCCGAGCGCCTGTTCGTCGAAGTTGAATCCATCAAGGCCACCTTGCGCAAGCTGGAGACCTGCGGCAAGCCAGTCGTCGCTGCGATCAACGGCGCTGCCCTCGGCGGCGGACTTGAAATCGCTTTGGCAACGCATCACCGCATTGCTGCTGACGCGCGTTACGAAATCGGTCTGCCTGAAGTGAGCCTCGGCTTGCTGCCTGGCGGCGGTGGCGTCACGCGCACCGTGCGCATGTTCGGCATCCAAGACGCACTCATGAAGGTGCTCTTGCAAGGCCCACGCATGCAGCCGGCCAAGGCACTCAAGACGGGTCTGATCGACGAGATCGTTCCGGCCGATGAGTTGCTGTCCGCAGCGAAGGCGTGGATCGAAGCCAACGCCGACAACGCAGATGCTGCTAGCCAGCCGTGGGATCGTCAGGGATTCAAGATTCCTGGCGGAACACCGAAGACGCCTTCGTTCGCGGCCTTCTTGCCGTCGTTCCCGCCGAACTTGCGCAAGCAGGTTAAGGGTGCGCCATACAAGTCGCCTGAAAGCATCATGTGTGCAGCGGTTGAAGGTTCGCAGGTTGATTTTGACACCGCTAGCCGGATCGAGTCGCGCTACCTCGTCGAGTTGATCGTCGGTCAGCAGTTCAAGAACATGACCCAAGCGTTCTTCTTCGACCTCGGTGCGATCAACGCTGGTGGCTCGCGTCCAGAAGGTGTTCCGGTGCGCAAGGTTGAAAAGCTTGCGATTCTCGGCGCCGGCATGATGGGTGCGGGTATCGCCTACGTTTCGGCCAAGGTCGGAATCGTTTGTGTACTCAAGGACATCAGCATCGAAGCGGCCGAAAAGGGCAAGGACTACTCGCGCACGCTGCTGCAAAAGCAGGTTGACCGTGGCCGCATGACCGAAGAGAAGCGCGACGAAATCCTCGAGCGCATCATCCCGACGGCCGACTACGCCGACTTGGCTGGCTGCGACTTCGTTATCGAAGCCGTCTTCGAGTCGGTTGAACTCAAGCACAGCGTGTTCGCTGAACTTGAGCCGATCGTCAACGCCGATGCGCTCTTGGGCTCGAACACCTCGACGCTTCCGATCACCATCTTGGCCGAAGGCGTGCAGCGCAAAGAGGACTTCATCGGTGTCCACTTCTTCAGCCCCGTCGACAAGATGCCACTCGTGGAGATCATCGTTGGCGAGAAGACTTCGGACGAAGCGATCGCACGCGTCATCGACTACACAAAGCAGATCAAGAAGACCCCGATCGTCGTCAACGACAGCCGTGGCTTCTTCACTTCGCGTGTGTTCGGCACGCTCACGATGGAAGGCGTCCAGTTGTTGTCGGACGGCGTCAACCCACTCGTGATCGAACGCGCTGCTTCGCAGACGGGCTTCCCCGGACAGCCTTTGGCGATGTTCGACGAAGTCACCTTGACGCTCGCGCAGAAGATCAACGCGGAAGCCAAGAAGGCGTCTGAAGCTGAAGGTTCGGCATTCCCGGACAGCCCAGCTATGGACATCGTCAACGAAATGATCGAACTTGGTCGCAAGGGCAAGTCGACCGGTGCTGGCTTCTACGAGTACCCAGAAGGCGGCAAGAAGTTCCTGTGGCCTGAACTGTGGACGCGTTACGTCAAGGACGATGTCGACATCCCACTGGAAGACATCAAGGAACGCCTGACGTTCATCATGGCCGTCGAGACTGCTCGCTGCCTTGAAGAGAACGTCTTGCGTACGGTTGCTGACGCCAACATTGGCTCGATCTTCGGTATCGGTTTCCCACCACTCTTCGGTGGCGCAATCCAATACATCAACGGTTACGAAGCCGCTGACGGAAGCATTGGCGTCCAGGCGTTCGTTGATCGCGCGAACGAATTGGCCGCGAAGTACGGTGAGCGTTTCACTCCACCGTCGATCGTGCTCGACAAGGCTGCAAAGGGCGAAAAGTTCGTCTAAACGGCAGTTTAACTACAACAAGTTCGACCCCTCGGGAACACCTCGAGGGGTCGATTTTGTTTTCCACCAAAATTCACTGAGGCTGACCTAATATCAGTTTCGGGGCGACTCGAAAGTATAGGAAGTTCATGCGTCCACCGTCGATCTACGTTCGTGCATTACAGGTATTGCTTGCGTTGCAAGCGCTCCTCATTGCTTCGCCGATCACTACGCTTGACAACCTGCTGACCTCGCCGCGCGCACTGGGTGCGCAAATGGCGCGAAGTGACCTTGCGGCGACCGCGCTAGCAACCGCGCCGTTGGTTATCTCGCTGGTTCCGGTCGTGTTGGTTCTTGTCGCATTCGCGGTCGTTCGTCGTTCGCGTGGCTCGCTCATTACGGCTGGAATTTTCTCTGCCATTTCACTCGCCGCAGTTATTGTTCCTGAACTCCGTGACGCCACCTTCGCCGCGAATGGGCTCCATGGAATCCCCCTCGCGCTAGCGGCACTCGGAGCCCTTGGCTTGGTCATTTTCTTGTGGCC
>CALMUY010000226.1 GCA_937873005.1 uncultured Aeromicrobium sp.
CACCAATCGGCAGCGCCATCAAAATATAGGCCGACGCTCGACCTTCAGCTGCAAGTGAATGAATCTTCAGCCGCAACTCATTTCGCTCACCAATCGTCGCTGTCACACGATCGAGGATTTCACTCAATCGGCCTCCCGATTCACGTTGAATTGCAACAGCATCAGTGACCCATTTAAAATCGGCGCTTTCCATACGTTCGGCCGTCTCATGCATCGCCTCGACCATGTCACGTCCGAGCCGCGATTCGTTGACGATGCGGGCGAGTTCTTCGCCCATGGGAGCATCCATTTCCGTGGCGGTGTTGGCCATCGCGCTTGGAACGTTCATGCCTGATTTGAGAGCCGAACTGAGCAATGTCATTGCTTCAGCCATTTGTTCATTGAACTTGGCTTTTCGTCGCGATACGCGCATCGACACATACATACGAACTAGGAATGGCGACCCTGCTAGTGCCACCAGCGCTAGGAAAAGGCTACTTGTGACGATCTGTACTGTGACGAACAGTCCCATTGCGACGAGTAGCGCAATTGCGATCATTGATGTACTACCGATTTTTATTCCGGCTTGCGCTAACTGCTCTTCCGAAAATCCTTTGAACCCAAATCGATCCATGACTTTGTCAATGAGATCAAAAATCGGTGTAGAAGAATCCTTCGAAATGCCCTCAGCAGACTCCTCGGTCTTCATCTGCTCGGAACGGAGTTTCACCAAATCCGGCTGAAACAGCACATACACGAAAGCCAACAGCGCGCCAGTAATGGCAATGAGGCCGATACCTAGGGGCGAATTCATGCGGGCTCCTCTGTTCGATTGGCGAAAAGGTGGGGCGGTACGTTAACGCCGCGTTCTTCAAGAAGCGCAACCATATGCGCACCGTTGCCAACTGGCTCTACTTTTCCGAGCGGCTTGCCATCAATGTCGTAGCCTGCCCCGAAATCGAAACGGTACAAGTCGTGAAGTACCGGTTCGTCATTTTCAATGCCTGTCAATTCAGTGACGTGCGTGATCCGACGCGAACCGTCACGAAGGCGAGTGATCTGCACAATCAAATCAACGGCGGAACCGATTTGTTCGCGAATCGCGCGGAGCGGAAGGTCCATTCCTGCCATGAGCACCAAGGTCTCTAGACGAGAAACACAGTCACGAGGAGAGTTTGCGTGCAACGTGGAAATGGATCCATCGTGGCCAGTGTTCATGGCTTGGAGCATGTCCAAAGCTTCGCCGGAACGACACTCACCAATGACGACCCTGTCAGGGCGCATACGAAGCGAGTTCTTGACCAGATCACGAATCGTTACTTCTCCTCGACCTTCAATGTTGGCGGGTCGGCTTTCAAGCTGAACTACGTGGTCTTGCTGAAGCTTGAGTTCGATCGCGTCCTCAATAGTGACAATGCGTTCGTCCTCGGGAATAAATGAACTCAAAACATTGAGCAAGGTAGTTTTACCTGTTCCGGTACCACCTGAAACCAAAATGTTGAGAGCACCCTTTACACACAGCTCGAGCACTTCGGCAAGCTCAGGAGTAAGTGATCCAAAACGAATCAGATCGTCAACACCCCAAGGTGTTTGGGAGAACTTTCGAATTGTCAACGACGACCCACGTACTGCAAGTGGAGGGATCACCGCATTGACACGTGAGCCATCCTCAAGACGAGCGTCCACCAATGGAGACGACTCATCGATTCGCCGTCCGACCTTGCCAACAATCCGTTCAATCACCCGTCGAAGTTGCGCTTCAGACGTGAACGTCACGGGTGCAAGCGTCAACTTGCCAGATTTTTCCATGAAGATCTGCTTGGGGTGATTAACCATGATTTCAGTGACTTCTTCATCATCGAGAAGTCGCTGAATTGGCCCCAACCCGAGCGCGTCGTCT
>CALMUY010000227.1 GCA_937873005.1 uncultured Aeromicrobium sp.
TAGCTCCCAATGAGCGAGTGGCGATCGTTGGAAGCTCTGGAAGCGGCAAATCGACGCTACTCTCAATCTTGAGCGGTCAACTGGCACCCGATGCGGGGACGGTAAATCTCGCAGGTCAATCGCTCGCAGCACTTGACGAAAGCGAACGGGCCAAACTGCGATTGCAGCATGTCGGGACCATCTACCAAGATTTTCGACTTCTTCCACGACTCACCGCGCTGCAGAACGTTGTCGTCCCACTCGCGTTGCTGGGCAACAATCGCTCTCACTCGCGCCAAGAGGCCGAAAAGGCATTGAACGCCGTGGGGTTGGGCCACAGAACCGATCATCGCCCCAACCAACTATCAGGTGGCGAGCAACAACGAGTGGCGATCGCGCGTGCCATCGTGGCATCGCCCGACGTGATATTCGCCGATGAGCCGACGGGATCGCTTGATAACGAATCTCGAGATCAGATTCTCGAACTGCTCGCAAACCTTCCCAGAAACCCGGCGATTTTGGTCGTGACTCACGACGATTTCGTTGCCAGTTGGGCACATCGGACCCTGGAATTAACTCAACATCACTTGTCGGCCCACACGTAAGAGGGCGCGTGTCCCGCATGAGATTCGCGAGTTTTATAACCAGACACGGGACTGCGGTTCGGCTAGTCGGCGAGCGCTTCGGCAGCGAGTTCGAGAGTGCGCACGCGGGCGCCACTCGTGCGCGGGTCTTCGTCTCGGCGAGCCGAGGCCACTGGATGCAGCATGATTTCGTCGACGTCGAACTTTTCCGCGAGTGCTTGCAACTGCTCGCGGACTTGATCGGCCGTACCGATCACCATCCGGGCTAGGCCCTTCTCGACCAGTCGCTCCATACCCGCACCCAAGTCGAGTGCGAGAGCGTCCTCAACGAGGTCGATCGGCCCCATTTTCTGGCCAGTCACGAGGCGCGCCATGTTTTGCAGATTCGGGGTGGCCAGTTCGATTGCTTCTTGCTCGGTGTCGGCCACCACGATGTTCACGGTCAGGAAGGTGGTGGGTTTTTCACACCACACGCTCGGCCGGAACTCGGCCCGATAGGCAGCAAGCGCTTCGGCGGTGCCTTCGCCGCTGAAGTGGTGTGCAAACACGTACGGCAGGCCTTTGTCGGCCGCCAAATGCGACGAGAACCCCGAGGAACCGAGCAGCCATAGTTGCGGCACGCTCCTAGCAGCTGGGGTTGCTTTGATCGTGTAA
>CALMUY010000228.1 GCA_937873005.1 uncultured Aeromicrobium sp.
CTGCCCAAAGTCGCTTCTCGTTGGTGGTCTTTGGCAGATCGCCAATTGTCTAGGATTTGGCCGACAATGTTTGGGTATCAAATGCTATATGAACTCAAGGCTAGGTAGTATCGGTGATTCGTGGAACCGAGGAAAACCACCAGGATTCAGCGCAAAGGTCAATACTTGTTTGGGCAACATTCCTACTCACGCTTTCAGTTGTCGTTAATCCCGTTGGACCCAAACTTGGTTTTCTCTTTGTGCCACTTGCCGCGGTTGTAATTGGAATGTTCGGGATTCTAAGTTCTAAAACATTCGATGGGAGAACCTCGGGTAGGAAGAACTCGATCAAATTGGCCGACTTGGCGTTGCTTGAAGTTTCGTTGGTCGGGAGTTCGCTCATGGTGTTCGTAATGTTTACCGATGAGAAGTGGAGCACGTTCGACGTAAGAAATTTCGGAGTCGCTTCAATAATTGCGGTACTCATTGGGATTTACGTCTATATTCAGTCAAGAAGTCGGATGGGGCTGTTTGCGGCCTGTGTTTTTGCGCTTGGGACTCTCATCTTCTTCGGGGTAGCGCAATCTGAAACTCGTATTGATGTCCTGGTGTTTCTTAACGATGGAGTTCACGCACTACTATCGGGCGTAAACCCGTGGGGATTGAGCTTCATTTCCCCGTATCCTCCTTAATTTACTTCGCAATACTACGGTGAAACTGTGCATGCCGGTCAGCATCTCTTATTCGGGTTCCCATATCCGTCACCACCCTTGCTTGTGGCAACCTTGGGATTGCCACTGGGCGATGTTCGGCTAGGAGCGGTTGTCCTGCATCTCTTGGCATCCTTAGCACTTTACGTGACGGCGAATGATGGCCGTGGGGCCCTATTGTCCTGCTTGTACCTACTTTCGCCTGGAGCTTTTTGGACAGCGCGTACCGGTTGGACGGAGTTGATCGGCGCGAGTTTATTGGCGCTCTTGGTTTGTGCGCTTTACCGCAATTCGCGTGTCTCGGCCGTACTCCTTGGATTAATTGCTTCCTCAAAGCAATACTTCGCCTTTTTTGTTCCGCTTTCTTTCCTCCTGGCGCCAGCAGCGAAAACCCTGAAGGGAGGTCGGCGGAAAATTACTGTCCTATTTTCTTCGACAGGATTTTTGGTGTTTTCCCCTTTTTCCTTGTGGGCCCCGCCAGCATTTTTGAATTCAGTTGTGGTCTTGCAGTTTAATCAGCCGTGGCGCTCCGATTCGTTTTCCTTACTTGTTTGGTGGGGAGAGAACGTGACAGAAGTCCCCGCTCTGTTAATTTCCGTACTGCCGTTGAGCGTCGCGTTGTGCGTTTCGCTCTTGCTTGGCTTGAAAGCGCCAAAGACGCCCTGGTCGTTCTCGGCTTCGTTGGGAATTGCGATGTGTTCGATGGTCTTGCTTTCCAAACAAGCTTTTGCCAATTACTATTCGTTTGACGCAGCGGCTGTATTAATTGCCGCGATTCTTTACCGGAAAAGCGACTTGCTCCTGGAAGACTCGGTATCCCGGTGAGATTCGCGGTGGGAAGTGTCACTAGCGCAAATGCGATGCCGACGATTTCCCGCTGCAAGTTGGTTCAGTCGTTGTGTGTGTGGGGGGATTGTCATCTTGAGTGTCATGGTGCGTAAGAGTGGGTCGAAAGGAACGCGTCCGGTCGGCAGTTGTTCCTCAATGCCAATTTTCGTTGTTGCCATTTTTGTCTTAAGCCGAGTCGTCATGCTCCCGTTTTGGTTCCGTGGGTGGAAAAGTGATGAGAGTATTGGAAATCACGGCAGCTCATTTCTGTATTATCTCGGGTGGCTTTGGGACGGTGGTTGGTACGGAGACATCGCCACTGTTGGATATCCGAGTGAACTACCTCGCGATCCGATCACTGGTTCGGTATTACAGAACAATTGGGAGTTCCTTCCTGCCTATCCGATGCTCGGGCGCCTCATCATGCAAGCCTCGGGACTGCCATGGGAAGTTGTTGGCGTTTCGCTTTCGCTAGGCCTCGGCTTGACGGCTCTCTTGCTACTGGCCAAGCTTTTGCCTGAAGTGGCCCCTGACCTTTGCCGCAGGAGGCCAAAGGCGCCATATCTTGCAGTGACAGGGCTTGCGTTCTTTCCTTCCGCGGGCGTTTTTTCGCTTGCGTATGCGGAATCAATGGCAATCGTCTTGATTCTGCTTTCGCTCCGGTTCATACATAGGCGTGCTTACATGTCTGCGCTAATTCCCGTCATCTTGCTGGGATTCACGCGTCCGATTGCTTTGCCAATTGCCGCGGTCGTGGTCTGGCATGCAGTTGTCCGGATACAAGAGAGCGCCTCTCAAATGGCACCTAAAGTGCCCGTTCGAGATTTGTTCCTTATGAGTTTGCTTACCTTGGCCAGTGCCGTTTCTGGATTGGTATGGCCTGCGATTTGTGGAATGGTCACCGGAGTTGCAGATGGGTATTTCCTTACACAATCAGCGTGGCGTGCTGGCCAATCTTCTTCCATGCCGTTTGCAGGATGGACAACACCATTTGAGCCATTGGCAGTTGGCGTCGTACTCATGATTTTGATACTGGTGTTCGCTGGGACTTGGTTCTTCACTCCCAGTGCAGCGGAACTTGGTGATGAGCTTCGGTCATGGGGGCTTGCATATATTGTCTTCATGTTGGCAGCGACCTCCATGAATACAGCAGTATTTCGATACGCACTTCCGAGCCTTGTGCTGCCAATAGCGATGATGAAATGGGTCAAGACCCGAGTGGCGTTTGTCACGATGAGTATCGTCCTGCTCGTTTCTCAAGGCTCATGGATTGTTTTGATCACCACAATCGGACGGCTTCCGCCGTAGAAACGTTCGCAAAAACCTAGCGTAGTGAAACTAGGGAACTGGCTCCGGCTCAGACCGTAACTATGATTTTCCGAGGATTGAATGGAAGAACTGCAAATGGGCGACGTCAACGTTAGGGAACGTCTCAAGTCGGACTTGCCATGGCTGGGGGCTGGCTTCGGGATCTATCTTTCTTGGTGGTTCGTAACGAAAATGGGTGTTGGCGTTGATGCACACGCCTACTGGCTCGCCGCGCGAGGGCCGTTATATACGGGCGCTCCTGCCACATATGATGCCTACCTGTATAGCCCCCTTTTCCTTCAAATGATTCGGCCGATCGCCGTCTTCGATTGGCCAGTGTTCTTAGCGATATGGATGTCTTTCGCCGCATTGACTTTTGCTTTTCTGCTTTGGCCTTTGGGGTGGCGACTAGCTGTGCCGTACTGGGTCATGTGTCTTCCCGAGATTCTGACCGGAAACATCAATTGGATCTTTGCGCTGGTTGTGGCGTTTGGTCTGCGACAACCATGGCTATGGGTCTTCCCGCTCATTACTAAGATTTCGCCAGCGATTGGACCAATTTGGTTCCTAGCGCGAAGAGAGTGGCGGCAGCTTGGAATTTCGATTGCAGCGACGATATTCGTGGTCGGAGTTTCCTTCGCATTTGATCCTGTTGGGTGGGTCGACTGGTTTAAATTCTTGTTCACTCATTTTGGCTTGACTGACGAAAACGTCGGAGGGGTATTTCTCCCTCCGCTAATCCGGATCCCGGTGGCTGTTGTACTTACTTTTTGGGCGGCTTTGAAGCGGCGATATTGGGTAGTGCCACTCGCAATGGCACTTGCTGCACCAGTTTTCAGCGTGGCCGCTTTGGTCATTTTTGCAGGCCTTCCTAGGCTGCTCGGGCATGAGCGGTCCCAAAGATTTATTCGATAGTGTCTCTACTTTGGAGTTTTTCGAGCTGCATTGACGAATTCAATGATTAGTCGGTGGTCTTTGATCCCAGGACTTGATTCGACCCCACTAGAGACATCAACGCCCCAAGGCCTGATTGTGTTGATTACTTCTGAAACATTTTCCGGGTTGAGTCCACCCGCGATCAACCATTTTCCTTGTGGGGGATTATTTTTGAGTGGGGTTAGATCCCAGCGTTTGCCCGAGCCTGCGGAATGCGAGTCAAGGAGGAGTGCTTGTTCGCCGAACGCACCGGTTGTGACATTTGAGCTGTGACTGAGTGACGTTGCTCGCCAAACGACAGGGTGAATCGAGATCGCTTCGGTGAAGTCCGACGATGTGTATTTTGGCCCGTGAAGTTGTAGAGCAGTTACGCCGAGTCTGTTCGCGGTGTGTGCTGCTTCGTGAGCCGTCATGTCGTTGACTACGAGGACGGTATCGACTGCATTCGAAACTGATCGAATGATCCGTTCAGCAGTCTTGAAGTCGAGGCGGCGCTCGCTCGTCTGATTCATGACTACTCCGATGGCGTCAGCACCCGCTTCGATCGCGATTAGCGCGCTAGCATCAGAGTCGATTCCACAGATTTTCACGTACACGTCATCAGATTAGTATGTCAAAACTAC
>CALMUY010000229.1 GCA_937873005.1 uncultured Aeromicrobium sp.
CACCAGCGGCGGTGATCCACGCCAGGATCGATGTCAGAAATCGAGCGATCGAGTTCGTCGATGACGTCTCGCGCGCCCAGACCCGTCACTTGGTCCAGAATGGCGGACCGCCAGGGCCGCGAAAGACCAGACACGGAAGCCTCAGCAACTTCGCGCAAAGCTAGTTCAGCACGAGAACGCTGAACTGAGGGAGTCATCAACATGTCTGGTGCGAGCACATCGCGAACCGAACGACCAAGACCGATCGCCTTCAAAGGATCTCGCCTAATCCGACCGATCCAACCAATGAGTGGCCAATCAGTCGCAACCGCGGCGCGCCTCAACATGGAATCTTCGACAGCGTCTGCCATCTGGTCGATGCCGATACACACACCGAAAATCTCAACGAGCTTGTCTCGGTGTCCGGGCTGCACGCCCGGCGCCACGTGGTCTCCGCCAGCTTCCACGAGCGAGGCAGCAGCAGCCCGAACGTCACCCACGAGTCGTGCCGAGGCAGTTTCTTTCGATGCGATCCGTTCGCGGATTTCGCGCCGCAACTCCACAATGCCTTGGCCGGTGACCGTGGAGGTAGCCAAAATTGGCACCTCGTAAAGGCCTTCGGCGTCCAAGATTCGCCGCAAATCGGCGAGCGCTATCTCTTGATCTTGTGTGCTTAAGCGATCAATTTGGTTGAGCACAACAAGCGTTGTTTCGCGGTGAGTCGACAGCGGTTCTAGGTACTGTTCGTGAATCGCAGCATCGGCGTACTTCTGCGGATCGAGCACCCACACGAACAAGTCCGTGTGCGCAACCAGACGATCAACAACCAACTTATTGTCAACCACAACCGAGTCGTGGTCAGGCAGATCAACCAGAACCAAACCTTCGAAGTCTGTATGGCGATCCATGACATCGAGGTGACTACGCCGTGAGATCTGATTCCGTCGAAGGACACCCATCCAATCGAGAAGATCGGTAGCACCGCCTGGCCCCCACGCGCATGCGAGCGCTTCGGCCGTCGTAGGACGCAAATAACCGACATCGGCGATCTCAAGACCGGAAATGTTGTTGAACAGAGACGATTTACCGGAGCCTGTAGAACCGCCAAGCACGACGACCGTGTGATCGGGAGCGAGCCGAAGTCGAGCGTTGGCGTGCTCAAACACTTCACTAGCGCTTTCAAGAACGTCGGTATCGAGCCGGTCTCGGGCCGCGGTCATCGCCGCTTCTAGTGCGCCAAGGCGATGGTCTAAGTCGGTCATGACAGCCTCTCCGAGGCTGGTTCGCCTTCATCTAGTTCTTCGATAGCGCGATCGATCTCCCACGCCGAATGCCGGAGTTCCTCCGGGTTGGGCAGCAAGTCGAGATAGCGCATCGCTTCAGACTCGAACAAGTCAGAAATGCGCATCCGTAGATCTTCACGGGCAGCCTTCGCGAGTTCACGCATCGCTTGATCACCAAACACGGCTTCGAGGAGTTTTTGTCCCGCGACCGCAGTGCCGCCAGCAATCCCGATCTCGACACCCGTGAGACCCGCCGTGCCTGCGAAAACCACGACCATCAACGCAACGCCCGTCGCGTTGACGCCATATGACAAAACCTTTGCTTTCGTTTTGCGGCCAGCGCCTTCTTGACTGACAAGTTCGAAGACGGCCTCGCGCCATTCGCGTGCAATTCGCTCGGCCCGAATCCGCACATCGCGTGAGGCGCGGTCGAGGCCACGATGAGATTCGAGCAGGGCTCGACCGGCGGACTGTTGCGCCCACGTTCGGGCTGAAGCCTCGGCTGCACGTTCCGCCTGATCCAAGATGAGCAAATGCAATCCCGTGGTGGCCGCGTGTTCGACGTCTTCGGCTTCCACTGTGCTCTTGCGCTTAACAAAAAGCCTGTCGCGAATCGTGCCGACTTTGGCTTCGAGGCTTCGGAAAATTTCCCCCGAACCGACGTACTCTTGCCAACGCGCCAACACTTCTCCACGCAACATCGTGCCATCGCTGGCTTGGGCGAGCACCGTGTCAAGGCTTTCGGCATACACCCTTCGAACGTCTTCAAAAAGTTGATCAGCGGCCACGATCTGCCGGTCAAGATCGCCCGCCAATCGCCGGGCCGCATCGATATCGTGCACGATCGCGCCCTGAAGGGTGGACAAAACGATTTCGCGCCGAGCCTGCGAGTCTGCCGCCATTTGCCGCAACCACATCACAATTTGGGCAACATCGGCGGCCGGCAGTACGCCTTGGGCGTTCGGGGTGGTTCCGGGTACCGAGAACAAGGCGACATTCGATAGACCGTGTTCGGTCAACATCTGAGCCAAGTGACGGCGAACCTGACGCATCCCTTCGGGCGACGTTCGATCTAGGACGACTGCAATCGAAGCATGACGTTCGGCAGCTTTGCGCAAATGTTCCCACGGAACGTTGTCGGCATAGCGCGCCGCCGAGGTGACAAACAACCACAAATCAGCCGCCGCCAAAAGCTGTTCTGCCATCTCGCGGTTTGACTCATCAATCGAGTCGAAGTCAGGAGCATCCAACACCGCCACGCCCGGCCACAAT
The DNA here is from genome assembly GCA_937873005.1 of uncultured Aeromicrobium sp. Taxonomy (GTDB): domain Bacteria; phylum Actinomycetota; class Actinomycetes; order Propionibacteriales; family Nocardioidaceae; genus Aeromicrobium. Next base: position 2,535 of record CALMUY010000229.1, read on the forward strand.
TGCGAACACGCAATCTGGCGGACTGTGTTGGCACGTCGGCTATTTGACCCCGTGCGAACAAAATCGGGGAGCAATGACCCTTTGGTAAACCATTCGGTATCGGCCGGATGGTGAACAAGAACAGGGGTGCGAGTCGTTGGACGAAGGACACCGGTCTCGGTGACGCGCTTGCCGACGATTGAATTAACTAGTGTGGACTTACCCGAACCCGTCGATCCGCCCACGACGACAAGCAGCGGCGCGTCAAGGTTTTCCAGCCGCGGCAGGACGTAATCAGACAGTTGATCGGTAACCACGCGCTGCGCTGCACGTGCTTCTTCAATCCCTGGAATTTCCAACACGAAAGGCACAGTTGCCACAGCTGCGGCCAACGCTGAAAGCGCGTCGTACAACTCGTCTGGCGCAGCGGCCTGAGGCTCGGGGGAAACTGTCATATCGTCCATAAGAAATCTTGATCAAGCCTAGTGGAACCGAGACCGAATCTGGTCAAGCGGTGCAGACTATGCAAAGAAATTCAAAGTCCCACGTGACCTCGCATCGCCGACCGTCGTGCATCCCAATCGGTTACTCGCCTCGGCAAAGCCGGTCAGCGTTGAGCTTGATATTCCGCGCGATAGATATCCGGTTCAATAAACACCTGAACGGCCATCGGCTCGGCTTGACGCATGGACCTCTCAGCGGCATCGATGATGCGAGCCACATCAGCGCCGGAGTCGGCGCCATCGATAGCGATCTTCACCGCAACGAGTAGTTCCTCAGGTGCCGTGTGCAGCGTCTTAAGGTGGATCACGCGCTCGACACCGTCGGTCGATTCAAGCGCAGTCCTGATGCGCGCGTTCGCCTCCGGCGAAGCAGCCTCACCGATAAGCAAACTTTTCGTTTCGATGGCCAAAACGACAGCCACCGAGACAAGTAGCGCACCAATCAGGGCGGTTCCGGCGATATCGAACAGTGGATTCTTGGTGATGAGGGTCAAGCTCACCGCGGCCAACGCGAAGACCAAGCCCAAAAGAGCGGCGAGGTCCTCAAGCAAGATAACCGGCAGTTCGGGAGCTTTCGCCTCCTTGATGTAGGTCCACCAGCCCTTTTTCCCACGGTCTTTGTTTCCTTCAATAATGGCGGTCCTGAACGAAAGCGATTCGAGAACGATCGCGATCAGAAGCACGATAACGGGAACATAGCGCCACTTGCTATCGAACACGTCCATGCCGTGACCCAATTGAATTTCGTGGAACTTGTGATAGGCCTCATACAAGGAATAGAGACCACCAACGCTGAACAGCACGATGGCGACAACGAAGGCGTAAATGTAGCGGTCCCGCCCGAAGCCGAACGGGTGCTCCGGCGTGGCTTCGCGTTTCGACTGTTTACTTCCCACGAGAAGAAGCGCTTGGTTACCGGCATCAGCGACCGAGTGGATTGATTCGGCCAACATTGACGAAAAACCAGTCAACAAGAACGCCACAAACTTTGTGATCGCGATACCCGTATTTGCCAAAAGTGCAGCAACAACGGCCTTAGTGCCGCCTTCAGTCGCCATCTCAGTTATTACCGTTGAGCGAACGGGCCTCGTCTACAAGCATCACGGGGATATTGCGACGCACTGGGTAGGCAAGCTGGCAACCGTTACACACGAGCTCTTCAGCATCTACATCAAGGAACAGGCCCGAACGGCATTGCGGGCACACAAGAATCTCAAGTAGACCGGGATCAAGGTTCATGGGACTACCGTAGTCGGGTCTTCTGGGACAAGTCGTAGTGGCGGGTTCGAAACTGACTCAGACGACGCTTTTGGTCGACCTGCTTCGCGCACAGCATCGGCCAAAGCCAGCAAATCGTCTTCTGTCGGTTCTGGTTCTTCAAAGCGCGGAGCCAAGCGCAAGACACTCCACCCTTGAGGAGCAGAAAGCCGCTCGGCATGAGTCGGGCACAAGTCATACGTGTGCGGTTCGGCATACGTTGCGATCGGGCCAAGCACCGCGACTTGGTCGGCGTACACATACGTCAGCGTCGCGACTGCGCTTTCTGCGCAGCCGACTCTCGAACAACGACGCTGAGTTCCCACGAGGCGAGGTTATCGCCGATCCCAAGCGCTGGCCAGTAGGCTCACCGTATGGTCAGCAGCCCGGGCGAGATTTACGGTGAACGCACCGGTCATTCGCGTAACCGCAGAGGCCGCTCCTTGCGTGGACCGCTGTCGCTGCCTGGCCCGCTGTCCCCGTCAGCACTCCCAATAAATCGTCGCCGAAGGCGCGAGTTCGAAGCGATTGTCATCGGCGCACTGAACGCCATGTCACCCGCAATTTCTCGCGCGGGAGTTGCCGTTGAGGTCGCTGTTGAAAACGCGCCGCTCTTGCCGGAAACATGGACCGACCCGGTCCCTGCGAGCATCCTCAATTCGCGAGGCAATACCCACACGATCGTGATGTACCGACTTCCGATCACGCAACGCGCTCAAAGCACCGAAGCGACCGTAGCGCTCGTCGCCGAGGTTCTCGCTCAGCGCGTCGCTGAGGTACTCAACATCGATCCCGAAGACCTACTCCCCGAGCGCTAGTGCCCCACGCTGAAATCAGTGTTTCAGACTCGATGATGTGGATTTAGCGAACCGCGACTGCTGGGACTTGGATGAACACTGGCGCCGGCGCGAGCGGCGTGCCGCCGATGAGGTCACCCGACCGTGACCACGCACCCGCAAATATCGATCCGTCTGCCTTCAAAACAACGGCAACTGCACCTTTGAGTTCTTTCTTCAGATCAACTTGCATAGCGCTTCCAGCCGGAACCGAAATGTTCTTCCTAGCCACGACTTTCATGTTCGCGTCCACACCTTCGAGAGCGACCGATCCCCCGTCTTGGGGCGCGACAACCGTCAAGGTGAAGTTCTTACCCGCTAAGGAAACTGGCACGGCACTCGGCCTTTTCAGTTCGACTGCTGGCGACAAGAGCGCAATATCTTTCGCGGTCGACACCGTCACCGTCGCGGCGACGCGCTGGTCAGCGACGGCTTGTATTGCTTGCCCATTGAGTTTCGCTTTGCTCGGCACATCAATCTTGAGAGTCGACTGCGGCTTGATCGCAACGTCGGTCAGACCTTCGATGTCGAAGGCGCCACCGGACCGGATGCCACGAAGTTTGACCCGAACCGTCTCCTCGTGAGGGTTGAGAATCGACACTGACATCGTGCCTTTATCTGGCAGACCAGCAAAGACGAGCGACCGGCCTAATTCGATTTGGGGCAAGACGAGTTCGGTTCCTTGCCCTGCCTTGTCTGCGCTTATTCCAATGGCGGAAACCTGTTGACGCCGGCGCACAATCTGGGCCCCCACGACGTGCTCGGTCGGTACGCTAGAGCCAATTCGCAGCGTCTTAGTCGCACCTGGCTCGATCACAACGCCGATCGATTCGGTGTCTTCAACCGGGCCGATTTGCGAATACCAATAAACGTCCACAACTGCCTGAGCCGTGCCTAGGTTCGCCAAGGTGATGTTCGATTTACCTTGATCGGCCATACCAACGATCCAGCCCTCGTCCAAAAGCTCCGGACAACGGCTCACGATCAATCCCGAGCCGATACTTTTGCGCGCTGTCCCGGCCACGTATCCGACCGGGCCGGCTCCTTCGCCCGTCTGCGAAACCACGAGCGCGTCCCCACTGACCTTGCCGGTGCGCCAGATTTTCGGGTTCGACCATGCAGAATCAAGGGTGCCCGCCGGGATCGAGCGCGCCTCGGCCGCTGACCCCGCCTCAATTTGCCCCACCATCAGGCTCAATTCATCGTGAACAGGACACGCTAACGTCGCGAGGTTGGTGGCGACGTCTCTAGGTTTTCCGACTGTCTCATCGGGTGTCGATTCGCCGGGAATCAAAGCCAAGAGCACCATCACGATGGCGAGGACTGGCAGCCAGAACGGTGATCGCCAGGTGATCCTCGAGAGAAAACTTCCGGCTGCCTTTTCCGGGGTTCGGGAACGACTCATTGTTCCTCCTCCTCGGTCACCGTATGGGCGAACGGCAACGCCAACACCGTCACGATAAGCCACACGAGCAACCAAACAAACCCGAGCAGCGGTCGCAGTATCGTCGACCGGTCAACGGGCTCGCTGGCGACGTCTGCGGTCACCATCCAGACACGCGACTGGGCCGTATCGGTGCCCGCCGGCGAAAGCCCCGGAACCGCGTCCATGCGTCGTTCTGTGTTTGCGTCAACTCGGGGTGAATAGATTGCACCTATACCCAAGTCGCCAAGCGCCTCGACATCCTCAACTGTCGGGCCAGAAAGCAACGACTCGACGAGCAATTTGAGCTCTTGTGTTCGGGCATCGTTCGGTCCCATACTTTCGGTTCCAAATACGCCGTCCATCTTGTTGACGACTTGCGCGACGATGCCTTCATTGAGATCGCCAGTCAGGACGAGCGTGGTGATCTGCGCATCCGTGAGGTACGCGGGAATAGCGGGCGGCGCCACATCCGTGAGCGGATCGGCGATGCCGCGGCCCATGAACCAACCGAGACCGAGGATCGGGAAGATGAGGATCAACGCAAACGCGAGCCGCGTGTATTGCCGATAGCGACGCATGCGCACGGCCGGCGCAGCGAACAGTGCGGCAGTCAGCAGCCCTGCCAACCACAAGGCAGCAGGCAATCCGCCCCAAGCCGATACCTCGGGAACCCGCGAAGACGGCGTGAACGAAACTGCCGACGCAACGAGCGCGAACGCCAACATGACGGTGGCAAAAATCCAGGCGATGGTGACCGACCAACGAGTCTCGCGTGGCACGAGTGCAATGACGCCGACGATCAGCACGGAAATCATGACCCACCAAGGAGCCTGGCCCTCGGTTCCGCCCAAACCGAATGCCACGTCGACCACCGACGGGTTTACGGCCACCGGCGTCCCGGCTTCCCACCAAACTCGCGCCCCTGCGAGCACGCGCGTCCACATAGCCGGGCCAAGCAGCACCGACGCCACCACCATGACGATGGCGAAGTGTTTGCGCAAAGTCGCCCATCGCCATGCCAACACACCAAGCACGACGAGACAGATCCACCACATGATCGGCGCAAACGCGGCGGCCACCGCAATGACAAATGCTGTTTGCGCAACCTTGACGAGGCGTGGTTCTTCAACAAGTCGCCACAACGAACTGGCGATCACGGGAACGAGGATGAGCGCGACAACCGTTCCCAGTCGCCCGCCAGCTACGGCTCCTGAGGTCGCCACCAAGAGGCCGTACGAAATTGCCCAAATCATGCGCGGTATGCGGTCGTCGGTGAGTTGACGACCAAAGCGGTGCGCGGTCATCGCCGCGAGTGGAACCGCAAAAATCAGGAGAATCCACGTGGTCAAGCCGGGGCTAAACCACACGACGTTGCTTGCCATCGCCATTGGAATCACTGCCGTCGTCGGCCAGTCGACGCTTCCTACACCGACATCATGGGCACGCGAGACTATCAATGCCCACCAGTCGAACACACTGCTAGGAGCACCCAGCAGTACCGACGAATAGAGCCTGCCTGGGGGTAGTGATCGACCCGAGATGATCGCAGCTGCTCCCAACAAAACAACCACAGTGAGCCACGGCCATCTGCGCCACATGGGTGCGGGTTGTTCGGGCATGAGTAGGTCACGTTCATCGAGCGTCATGCCAACGGCACGGTGTCCAATGATGGGTGTCTCTTCCGGCTTGATGATGTTGATGAGGCCAGCTCGGGCAATCTCAAGCCCATGCAAGTAGGGGTGCCAGAACGACGGACGCAAGTGCGCCAGTTCTTTCGAGGTGCGTTCAACAAACGGTTTTCGCGCGGCTCGCGCTTCGCGCAGCTTCTTGGGCGCGAAAAACACGGTGAGTACAGCAGCCAACTCGCGTTGAAAGGCACGGAAGTCCTTGCCGATCAGGAACCCGAGCGACCGAATCAGGCTGCCGAAAAAGAGCCTCAACCACACGAAGAAAACTCGTTTCGAGCTCTCATTCGCTAGAACCGTATACAGACCTGCGGCGCGTCGCTCGCCCACACGCGGCCGCACTCCCCCGCGACGATTTCGGCGTAGCGAGCGGCTCGCTTCAGCATGGAAAACAATCGATTCCGGTGCCGTTCGCACGCGCCATCCAGCACGGTTGAGCCGCCAACCAAAATCGATGTCGTCGCCAAAAAGTGGCAAGTTCGGGTCGAGTCCGCCAAGTGCTCGCCACACGCTCCCTCGGACAAGCATTCCCGCAGTTCCGACTGCCAGCACATCGCGAGGGCGGTCGTATTGCCCCGCATCTGGTTCGCCGGGTTCCAGCCCGGTTTCACGGTGACCTGTTCCGGTGATGGTGACGCCCACCTCAAGAAGGCGCCGCAACGACGGCCACTCTCGAATCTTGGGACCTACTGCGCCGATGTCGTCACTCGAGGTTGCCTCGTTGAGAAGTCCAGTCAGGGTTCCCGGCCCGACGATGACGTCGTCATGAAGCAGCCAGTACCAGTCGGCTTGTGGAAGGGAAGCAGTAGCGGCGGCGACTTTCTCGCCGAAGCCGAGGCCAGGCTTGACCGCAATTATTTGTGAAGAATGAAAGTGCTCAGTGAGAATTTCTGTTGTTCTTGCGTCGGTTCCGTCGTGGACGGCAATCCACGTGTCAGGTTTGAAATCAAGACGGGCGTGGGATTCAAGAACGGTCGGAAGCCATCGTTCCGCACGGTGCGCAACGACGATTGCAGCAACTGTCGGCGGGTTCTCCATCCACAGCGGTTCGCCGTCGAGATTCTCCTCCACCATGGGAGTCAGCCTAGTTGGTGTCGGCTACCTCGCAGCAATCGCCGTAGCGTCACGCGCGCTTCTTGAGTTTGCGGCGCTCGCGTTCAGACATGCCGCCCCAAATACCAAAGCGCTCATCATGCGCGAGTGCGTACTCTAAGCATTCGGTCTTTACTGGACACGTTTGGCAAACCTTCTTGGCTTCACGCGTGGAGCCGCCCTTTTCGGGGAAGAAAGATTCCGGGTCCGTTTGCGCACACAGGGAGCGCTCTTGCCACATGAGTTCCGGGTCGTCGCCCTCAATCCAACCTACGAATGACATGCATGTAATTACAGTCCCTCTGACTACCTCACGTCAAGTCGAAATCAGATTTTTGTGCATTTCTTCGGCGTGTTGCCGTGACTTTGATGACAGATATGCTGGATCTGATGACGAAAACATTAGCTGGAATAGCTCCAGCAACACCTGCCCCATTGGTCACGTTCTACGACGTTGCGACCTCAGAACGAACTGAACTCAGTGGAATCACGATGGCCAACTGGGTCGCCAAAGTTTCGAATTTCCTCGTCGACGACCTCGATGTGGAAGTTGGCACTCGCATTCGACTCGGCTTGCCAGCCCACTGGCTCCGATTTGTCTGGCTGCTGTCGAGTTGGAATGTTGGAGCAGTCGTGGCCGACCATGACTGCGAGATCGGACTAACTGGCCCCGACCTCGACGCTACAGAAGGCATCAAACTCGCTACCGCGCTTGCCCCGTTTGGAATGCGTTTCCCGACCGCACCTGAAGGGTTTCTCGACATTGGAATCGAAGTTCTCGGACACCCCGACCACTATGAACCGTTCTTTGGGCCGACTCAGACCGACCTCGCATGGGACCTAGCCGGAAAGTCGTCGACCCATGAATCAGCGTTAGCAACCCTCACGTCGGCAGCCAACCGACTACTGCTCGCAGATACCGACATCTTGACCGACGCCCGAGCCCTCATCGCCGCAATCAGTTCTGGCGGATCGCTCGTTTCGGTACGCAACGCCAACCGGGATGCGATCGAAACAATCGCACGCCAAGAGAACGCCGAGATCTATCACGTGGGCGACGAAATCGCTTGATGCTGGTTCAAACGCACGAGCTGAGCCATGTGCTCTAGAATCAATCCGTCGCCGAATTTCGCTTGTGTCGGTGCTCGACAAGGACAGGCCCAACCGCAGAGGAACAACACCCTATGCCCGTAGACGCATCCCAGCTAGAGGCCCAAGGTCTCTCGCGGGTTGGTGGGCGCCCACCATACTTCTCCTACATGCGAGACGTGTTCCAGCGTCGCGACTTCATCGTCTCGCTCGCTCGATATCGCATCGAAGCTGAAAACCAGCGCAACCGACTCGGCGTTGGCTGGGTGCTTCTCAAGCCCATTCTCAACGCACTCGTGTTCGGCTTGGTCTTCGGCATTCTGATGAAGAGCCACGCCGATACGCCTTTTTTCATCGAGTTCTTGCTCATTGGCGTCTTTCTGTTCGAGTTCTTTTCCGGCAGCCTCGGTGCCGGCTCAAAATCCATCACGTCCAACTCGGCTCTCGTGCAAAGTCTGTCGTTTCCCCGCATGTCGCTGCCGATTTCGGTCGTAACTCAGAAGTTCTTCCAACTCGTACCGACGATGGTGCTGCTCATCATCGCTCTCGTGGTGATGGGGCACCGCCCACAACTTGAGTGGCTGCTTCTTATCCCGCTACTCGCGCTGTTCTACATTTTTTGCCTCGGCATGGTGTTCATCGTGGCTCGGCTGACCGTCCATGTTCGAGACTTGGCCAACTTGATCCCGTTCCTCACTCGGTTCGTTTTTTATACGACCGGCATCTTCTTCAGTTTTGATGTGCGGTTTGCCGATCATCCTGAACTGCTCGAGATTGTTCAATACCAACCCGTGTACGCGATCTTGACTCTCGGCAGGAGCATCCTGTTGAACTCAGATCCGCTATACACGATGGATCCCACCTTGTGGTGGATCACGGGTGCCTGGTCGATTGGGCTGCTTGTGATCGGTTCGGTCTTCTTCTGGCGAGCGGAGGAGCGTTATGGTCGCGTCTTCTGACCGGCGTCCCGTTGTCGTAGTTGACAACGTCCACGTCGAATACAAGGTTCTCGCCACGGGTAAGAAAGCTACGGCTGCGAACACGAAACAGTCGATCTTTTCTCGTCGCCGCACCATGCAAACGGTGCACGCGCTCAAGGGCGTTTCGTTTACCGCGTACGAGAACGATTCCATCGGCATCATCGGCTCAAACGGCTCCGGTAAGTCCACATTGATGCGCGCCATCACTGGTCTCACGCCCGTCAGCAAGGGCAACATTTGGGCGTCGTCGCGGCCCAGCATGCTCGGCGTGGGCGCTGCCCTCATCAAAGATCTCTCGGGTTCGCGCAACGTGATCCTTGGTGGTCTCGCGCTCGGCTTCACCAAAGCAGAAATTGAAGGCCTCTACGACGATATCGTTGATTTTGCTGGTATTCGCAAATTCATCGATATGCCTATGCGCACCTATTCGTCGGGCATGACGGCGCGTTTGAAGTTCGCTATCGCCACGATTCGCGATCACGAAATCCTCATCGTTGACGAAGCCCTCGCGGTAGGAGACCGCGCATTCCGCACGCGCAGCGAGAACCGCATTCGCGAAATTCGTGACAACGCGGGAACCGTATTCCTTGTTAGTCACTCCATGAGTTCAATCCGTGACACCTGCAATCGCGTGATCTGGATTGAAAAAGGCGAAATGAAGATGGATGGCGATCCGGAGGAAGTCATCGCCGCCTACGAAGCAAGCAGCTGACCCGTCCCCTCGCACCGATAGGTGGAATCGCCGCGATGCTGCCGTCAGACGAGGTCAGCAAACAGCGTCGAGATCGTCCGTGTTGTTCGATGTGCCTGTCGTTTCCGTGGGTGTCGGGGTGCTCGGCGTCGGCTGCGTGGAGTTGGTGCTCGGCGTGGACTGCGTACGTGACCGCAACACGGCTTCTCGCTCACTCTTTGCGATGAGCGCCGCGATATCTTGACGGATCTGATCAAAGTTCGGGTCGGCGGTCGAGTACTGGGGCGGAACAATCGAGATCGTGGCAATCGGCTGAGTCCGGGCCTTGATCGCCAAGTCGCCAAAAGCGCCCAGTTCGGATGCCGGAATATCTGTTGAAAGCATGTCTGCTGAACTGTCGGCAATGCCCGATGCCTTCAGCAGAATAGTCTGCGGGCTCGCCTGATTCGCGATTGCCCGCAGGAGACACTTTTGCCGGCCCATTCGGTCGTAGTCGTCGGCTCCGTAGCGGCTTCGCCCGTACCACAACGCTTGTTTTCCGTTGAGCTTTTGGGTTCCGGGCTGGATGTATTCGTTCTTCCACGAATCGTCCTTGCCGAACATTGGGATCGGCTCCTTGATTGTCATCTCGACTCCACCAATGGCATCAACGAGCTTCGAGAAGCCCTTCATGTTGACAATGATGTGGTAGTTGATTGACAGCCCGGTTACACCTTCGATCGCGTCAAAGGTTGCGTCCATGCCTGGATCGTCACTATCGGGATACAGGTCCGTGCGATTCGAGGCGTACGTATGGACAGCGTTCAGCAAACACTCAGTGCCGCAGTTGAAGCCATACGGATACACCTCTCGCATGGGAGAGCCTTCCGCAAACGGCACTTTCTGCAAGTTACGCGGTAACGAGATCATCACCGCGGCACCAGAGTTCGAGTCGATGCTGACGATGTTCATCGAGTCCGGGCGCAGGCCCATGCGACCCTTGCCAGAATCGGCGCCGATCAACAGAATGTTGTACCGCCCATTGAGCGGGGGCTTCTCCTCGGTGGCCGTGAAAACCCTATCCACCACCACTTTTGACGCGGTTGCCGTATTCCATGCGAGATAGCCACCGGTGGTGACGCCCGCTACCAGCGCGACGCAGAGTACGGAGACCGTGAATTTGCGCAAAAACCCCATGTGTGGAATCAGCGCAAGTCGCCATGCATCGATAAAGAGCAGCAACCATGCGAGGACGAGAGCCAACATGACCCAACGACCAACGCCTAAGAAACCACTATTGGTTGCCAGATTGATCAAATCTGCGCGAGACGGCCGATATGTGAACCACAAGACGCCCAAAACGACCCACAGCGCCACAACGAGGCTCATCACGGTAGCGCCGAGGCCACGTCGTCCTGCCATGAATTGCGGTGTACCTGGCCACAGGATGGAACCACCGATCAACGCGAGTCCGCGACGAAGCCCACCTTGAGCGGCAACCCGCTGAGGCTTCTTCATTCGACTCACGTTTTTTCTCCGGTTCTCGACATTCCCAAGAGGCTATTCTCCACGACTGCGCCAAACTGCCGTCGGGCAGCCGAGGCGTGATCAACACACGGTGTCGAGGTTCTTGCTTTGGTTGACCTTCTTGGGGTCTTTGACCTCGGGCGAATCGTCGACAGGCTTAAGTGTCGCAGTTTCGAGGTTCGCCCGCGGTGTGCCGATCGCTTCAGACTCTTCGATTGCGGTCGAAATCAGGCGGCGCACCTTGGCATAATCCGGATCAGCCGTATTGATGACAGGTGGCACAACGGACACCGACGACACCGGTTGTTTGCGCGTGTCGAGGGCCAAATCTACGAAGACGCTCATGTCTTGGCGCGGAATATCGGTACTGATCATCGCCGAACCTGACTTCGCGATGTCGCTCATGTTGAGCAGCACCTTTTGCGGATTCAATTGCTGAACCATGGCGTTGAGCACGCACTTTTGCCGCCCCATCCGCGACCAGTCATCGTTCATGACGCGCGAACGGGCGTACCAGAGCGCCTGATCGCCTGTCAGTTGTTGTTCGCCGGGTTCGATCCACCCGCGAATCGGTGAACCGATTCCGCCGATCGCCGTACGTTCGCGCACGTTAATCCGGACCCCACCCACAGAGTCCACCAACTTCGAGAACCCTTTCATATTGACGAGGGCGTAGTAGTTCAAACTCAACCCGGTGACTTCTTCCACGACTTCCATCGTGGCGTGAATGCCCGGATCGTCTTCATCAAAACGGTCTGCGTGATCGTGGGCCCACGTGTTTACCGCGTTGAGATAGCAGCCTTCACAATCGAAACCGTTCGGGAATTCTTGGTTCATGACCGAGCCCTCGGGGAACGGGACCTTTTGCAGATTGCGAGGAAGACCGATCAGCACGGCGCGGCCCGTATCGGCGTCCACGCTCGCGATATTGATCGAGTCTGGGCGCATTCCGGTTCGGTCTTTTCCGGAGTCAGTGCCCAGCAAAAGAATGTTGTATCGGCCGTCGTGCGGCTTGCTGACGGCTCCGCTGACAAAGACGTCACTACTCACGTCGTTCACAACCGCGACGGCATGCGAGGCAAAAATGAGCGTCCCAGCCATGCCCAAAATGGAGACGGTCCCGACGGCTGTACCCGCAATCCGGTGCGCGCTCTTTTGTTCGAGCGGACGGCCCAAACGCCATGCGTCAAAGAGGACGTACGCCCAACCGATGGCCAAAGCGATAAGGACCCACTGCCCCAAAGTCAGAATGACCGGGTTCATAACGAGCGACAGGAACAGCGAACGAGCAAACACGGACAACATGAACAAGAATCCGACAACAGCGACGCTCGCCATCCACACGCGAAGTGCCATGAGCCCAAAGCGGCGGTTTCCTTGAACAAGTTGGGCCGACCCCGGAATGACGAGGCTCATCAGCACGAGAACGATGGCGCGCCGGAACTGAATCCGGGACGAAGCGTCCTCAGGATTGTGGTAGCTGCCACCGAGGGCGCTGTGATTCACACGTGTCATCTTTTCCTCAACGGTCGGAACTCCGCTGGCCGAATCCAGTATGAATCGCGCCTCCAACGATGACCGGCTAGACGCGCCGAAACACCTCGAAGTTTCACGGTGGGTGTGGTGCCGTCAGGTACGGTCACACCATGGCAACAGGGTCTGACTCCGGCGATTTCGATTGGCTTTACGAAAAGCCGTCTCGAGGCGATTCTGCCAGCCAAAACACACGCGCTCAGGCGGATCATTTGCCGCCTCCCAACCTGCCGCCACCTAGTTCGCAAGCGACCAAGACGTCTAGTCGCCACACGTCGGGGCGCGACGCCACCCCCACCGCCCCCGCCAAACCTAAGAAGAAGCACCGCGGGCGCGGCCTCTTCCGCATTGTGACGTTACTGATTGTCGGTTGGCTGCTCTTTATGGTTGCGGTTCCGCTGTCCGCGTGGCAGAACATCACCCGCGTCGACGCCAACCCTGGCGCGGGACGCCCCGAGCCCAGCGCCACAACCACGTTCGTTCTTGCTGGCACCGACGAACGTCCGAGCGATCGGTCTCGAGGGCGCACCGACACGCTGCTGCTTCTCACATTCGGGTCTGGTCCAACGGTTCTCACCTCAATCCCACGTGATTCCCTCGTCGATATTCCCGGGCATGGTCGCACGAAAGTTAACGCGGCGTTTGCGTACGGCGGTCCACCATTGCTGGTTCAGACCCTCGAACAAGAAACCGGCTTGCGCATCGACGGGTTCGTGCAGATTGGGTTCGACGGGCTCGTCAATGTTGTTGATGCAGTCGGTGGCATCCAGGTGTGTCCCGAACGCGATATGAACGACAAGGATTCCAAACTCGACATCAAGGCCGGGTGCCAAGTCGTGGACGGCACGACCGCTCTCGCTTATTCGCGCAACCGAAAATCACATGCAACTGGCGATATTGCCCGTGGCCAAGCACAACGTGAAGTGATCGGAGGCATCGGCACCGAGGTGCTCGCGAAGGAAACGTTCATCAACCCTGTTCGTTGGGCTCGAGTGAACAACTCTGCGGCCAGTTCGATCGCGTTGAGCGAGAACGTTTCGATGCTCGAGTTTGGCCGCTTTGCGCTCGCGTTGAGCCGTGCGATGTCAGGCAACGGCCTCAATTGCACCGTGCCGATTCGCGACCTGCGCGTCACCTGGGATCGCGAGCGAGCCGTTACTTACTTTGATCACCTGCGCACGGGAGCCGCTGCCCAACTCGGTGAATTGTGTACCGAAAACGGCATGTCGCAATAGCTTTTGCCTTGGCCTAGTTCCCTGCAAAAGCACTGTCAATAAACTCGTGCGCCACCTTTTGCGACTCCAGCAGTACCGAATTATGATCGGCCTTCGGATAGATCATGTATGTCACGTCGTTGCCGTTCGCTTCGACTTCCTCGGCCAAGAAGTTCGTCATGATCGAAGGAATTGTCGTGTCTCGTTCGCCTTGCGCCAAAAGTATGGGCATCGCGTACGTGCGGAACGATGGATCATTCGCGTTCAGTTTGCCTTTGAATAAGGTGAGATCCGCATCTTGATCCCCGAACTCGTCAATTGAGACATTCCCAAAGTAGTCGGGCCCGAAGATTTCGCCCCAACATGCTTCATCAATTCGCGCATACGGCTCAAGGCCAGTGGGCAGGAGTACCGCCTCGGGGTCGACATCGTTGGGATGTCCAATTTCGAGTCCACGCAGGACGACGGCGATGATTCCAGAAGGCGCATCTGCCATACCACCGAGAACTGCATCTAAGGCGCCCGAAAGGTGAGTTGGCGGCGCGAACGATACGACGCCCTTGACATCAAGTTCTTGAACAGCGTCGGCCATGGACGCGCCCCACAAAGCAGCGTGCCCGCCTTGCGAGTGACCAACCAGAACAACGTCGTTACCCACATCGGGGTCAAGGTCTTGAGCGGCGGTGACGATGCCGAGCACCGACCGACCTGCAGACGGACCAATCAGGTAGGGGTGGGGGCCGGGCGTGCCCAGGCCTTCGAAATCTGAACGTACAACGGCGTAACCCTTGTCGATCCAGGTCTCAACGAAAAGCTCGTTGGGCAACGTGTGCCTAACGCCTGCGGTATCCCGTGAGGGAGCGCAGCGATCGGCCATCCCCGTAGAACCGTGTGCCCAACTCACCACCGGCCAGCCACCTTCGGGAGCGTCGCCTTCAGGGACGGAAACGATGCCCGAAACTCCGACGAGTTTCGCGCTGTCGTGAGCCTTTTGGGTATACAAAATGAGTGAGTTTTTTGCCCCGTCGATCGCGTGTGGACCGTCGTAGTCGCGCGCCCAGATGAGTTCGCCCGGCCCGAATTCGCTCAGATCATCAGGGGCTCGATAAAAATCCGCCCCTTTCGGAGCGGAAAGTTCAGCAGTACTACTGCCACCGC
>CALMUY010000230.1 GCA_937873005.1 uncultured Aeromicrobium sp.
TGAGTCGCCAGATTGCGGCCGTCGTCGTCACCATCGTCATCTCAACACTGAGCCACCGACTCGTGGAACGACCAATCCATCAACACGGCTTGCCTGCCTTCGTCAAGTACCGCCCGCAGGGCGGGAAGGTACTGGCGATCGCCAGTGTCGTTTCCGTGCTCGCCGGTTCTGGCTTGCTCTACGTTTCTAACGGGCCAGCAGGTAGCGACAGCGTCACGGTTCGTGTGCCGGCAGATCCCTATTACGGCAAAGATCGAGACAGTCTCCCCGATATCGTTCCGCGACAGACTGTTGTGCTGGTTGGCGCGTCCACGGCGGTGGGGTTGGCCGAACGGGGACTCGTGAACGAGACGCCTGACTTATACGTGTACTCGTCTGCATCAGTCGGCTGCACGACCTACTTGCGCGAAGCGGTGAAAGCTGAGGGTGAAGGCCCTGACCGTGAGGCGTGCATTGAGTTCCGCAAGAGTTGGCAAGAAGCAATTGAGATACGGAACGATCCGCTTGTCGTCTTGCTTTTACACACGCGACTGCTCGGAGATTTTTATGTAGATGGGCAGGCCTACGGACCAGGCACGCCTGAGCATGACGATGTTGTGCGCGGAATCTTGGCGGAGTTCAAAGAAAAGTCACTCGAGGCCGGCGCGCGTAAAGTCGCCATCGTCAATATGGCTTGTCACGAACGCCCTGATTTTGGGAACATTCCGTCCGTCACCCGGTCAAATAGCATGGAGTTGACGCGCAATCTCAAAGAGTTGATCGCCGAATGGGCGCAAGATAACGACGTCGCTGTGTTCGACCAGTATTCGGTTCTGTGCGACGGTGATAGGTACTACGACAGCGTCAACGGCAAAGCGCTCTATGACGACGGCTTGCATTACACCGAGGATTCGGCGCCGATCATTTGGCAGTGGCTCGCTTACGAAATCAGGCGTCTCGGACCAGACGCAGGTCGCGACTAGTCCTCGTTGGCTGACGATCGTTCTTTGCCCATCGCGCGGGTGAGTCGCCAATAAGCATGCACGAATCTGTCGGCTTTCGCGAATCCGAAATCGTTCTTGAGTCGGGGGCGCAGCGCACGCAGTGTCGCCATCTCGAGACAGGCCCACGCGCGCCAGCCGTCCCAATTGCGGGTTTCGATCGCCTCGGCGAGTGCGGACGCACTCGTGCGGGTGACCCAATGGACATTCATGTTGGGGTGTTTGGGGAAGGGGATCTGCCCGTCGAGTGCGTCGTGCTCTTCGAGATACAACTCGATCGGTATCGGGGCGGGGATCGTCGTGACAATCGCAGCGAGCGCGGGAATTGACGCCGCGTCGCCTGCGAGGAGATAGCCAGCTGGTAAGGCCTCGGGGAGTTCAAACGTTGTTGAACCGAGCGAGGTGAGTGCAATCGAATCACCAATGTGGGCGTTGCTGGCCCAATGCGATGCCGGCCCGGCTGGCTCATGGAGGACAAAGTCGATTGCGAACTCGCCGGTCGCGGGGGCTGCTTCGACGATTGTGTAGGCGCGTTGGGGCTCAAATTTTGCGCCCGGAAGGATCGGGAAACCAGAAGCGAAGCCAGGAGGCTGGTCCGGTGTCGATCGTGCCGAGCAGCGAGTCAGATGCGAACACGATGCGTAGGAAGTGCGGTGCACGCAATTCGGTGCTCACCACGGTTGCGAGGTGGTCGCGTGCGCCGAGGAGGCGCAAGATGGTTCCTTGATATCCGCGTTTAGCCATGGTGTGCTCCTGAGTTGGTGCCAATCGAGATGAAGCGAATGAGTGTGCTACGGATGGCTCGAACGAAGTCCATGCAACGACCCTATTCGATTGAGTTAGGTTAGCCTAAGTTTAATCTCGCATGCTGGGCCTCAGATGTTGGGCAAGATTGGTGCGGCACTGGCCTGATGGCGCCCGCGTTTGCCAGAATGATCACGCGCACGTCGTCTCATTCTCAACATTCGGAGTTTCCATGGTTGACCGTTTGCTGCCCAGTCAAGAGGCCTACGACCTCATTGATCTCACCCGACGGTTCGCCGACAATGAACTGCGGCCCGTCGTTGACCAGGCAGATCGTAACGGGGTATTCCCGCGTGAAACCTTTCGCACCCTCGGCAGGGCAGGGCTTTTGGGTTTGCCCTACGGCGAGGAGTTCGGCGGCGGGGGACAACCGTACGAGGTCTACCTCCAGGTTGTCGAAGAAATTGGCCGTGCTTGGGCCGCAGTCGGTGTGGGTACGAGCGTTCACGTCTTGAGCTGTTTCGGGCTCGACTTTGCCGGCACGGACGAGCAAAAGCAGCAATGGTTGCCCGACATGCTCGGTGGCGAACTTCTCGGCGCCTATTGCCTGTCCGAAGCGCACGCGGGCTCAGACCCGGCGGCGATGCGCACCACCGCGAAACGCGACGGCAACGACTACGTGATCAACGGCGCGAAAGCCTGGACCACACACGGTGGCCAAGCCGACTATTACAAAGTCATGGCCGTGGCCGAGGCCGGAATTACGTGCTTCCTCGTTCCAGCCGACTCGCCGGGACTCACGGCCGACACGCCTGAAGACAAGATGGGTCTGATGAGTTCGACCACCGCCACCATGCTGTTCGATAACGTGCGGGTTCCGGTTGAACGCAGGCTCGGCGCCGAAGGGCAAGGCCTCTCGATTGCGTTGGCCGGACTCGACTCGGGCCGACTCGGAATCGCCGCGGTGGCCACGGGTGTGGCGCAAGCCGCCCTCGATGCGGCGGTGGCGTACGCGCGTGAGCGTGAAGCTTTTGGGGTGCCGATCATTGACCACCAGGGTGTCTCGTTCTTGTTGGCCGACATGGCCGCCGCGACCGAGTCTGCTCGCGCCACCTACCTCGCGGCAGCACGTTTGAAAGATGCTGGCAGACCGTTCGGTCGGCAAGCCTCGATCGCAAAACTCGTCGCAACCGACAACGCCATGAAAGTGACGACCGACGCCGTCCAAGTTCTCGGTGGCGCGGGCTACACAAAAGACTTCCCGGTAGAACGCTTCATGCGCGAAACCAAAGTAATGCAGATTTTTGAAGGAACCAATCAGATTCAACGGCTTGTTATCGGCCGCGACCTGAAAAAGAAGGGCTGAAACATGAAACTCGACGACACCTCCGCAATCGTGACGGGCGGAGCATCCGGTCTGGGCGCCGCAACAGCGCAAGCACTCGCTGAGCAAGGTGCGAGTGTTTTCGCGCTCGACCTGCCCGCCGCAATCGAAGCGGCCCCGGCCGTTGAGGGCGTCACCTATGTGCCTACCGACGTAACTAACGGTGACCAAGTTCGCGCTGCAGTTTCCGCTGCTGCCGAAGCAGGACCGTTGCGCACCGTCGTGAATTGCGCAGGCATTGGCCCGTCTGCGCGCATTCTGGGGCGCAAGGGCGTCCACGACCTTGACCTGTTCAGCAAAGTCGTGCAGATCAATCTCGTCGGCACGTTCACCGTCATGGCGATCGCGGCTGAAGCGATCGCACAAACCGAAGAACTCGAACACGGTCAGCGAGGCGTCATCGTGAACACGGCCTCAATCGCTGCCTATGACGGGCAAGTCGGCCAAATCGCGTACTCGGCCAGCAAGGGTGGAGTGGTAGGCATGACGCTGCCGGCGGCTCGCGATTTGGCGCAATATGGCATTCGGGTCAATACGATCGCGCCGGGCATCATCGAAACCCCGATGCTCGCCA
>CALMUY010000231.1 GCA_937873005.1 uncultured Aeromicrobium sp.
TGCCAAACTCGCTCGACAGGATGTTCACGATGTAGTAACTGAAGAGGAACGTCAAGAAGCCAACAATGCCGATCCACGCGGCGCGCTGCCCCTTCCAGCCGGCCGTAACGCGCGCGTGCAAATAACCCGCATAGACGATCCACGTGATGAGAGCCCAGACTTCTTTCGGATCCCACGCCCAGTAGCGGCCCCACGCGTAGTGCGCCCAAATTGGTCCGGTGATGAGCGTGCCGAACGTCCAGAGCGGGAAACCGATGGCGGTTGCCGCGAAGGCGATCTGGTCGATCTTCCCGCTGACCGGGAAACGGGCCATGAGTCCGTTGGTCGAGCCTTTAGCTTCGGACTTGTTCTTGACAAGGTAGAGAGCGCTGGCCGCGGCCCCCACCATGAAAAAACCGGCAGCCAAAATGACGGACGACACGTGGATGTACTTCCAGAACGTGTCAAGCGATGGCACGAGCGGTCCGGCCGGCACGTACGTCGACAGCGAAAGACTCAAAACGAGGAGCGAGACCGCGAGCGCCGGCACAGCGAGCCATTGAACACGCGAGGTCTTGACCATCGCCAGATAAACGACGAGCGCCACCGTGGTGCCCGACAACCCGAACTCATACATGTTGCCCAGCGGTACCCGCTCAGCCGCGATGCCACGGGTGACCGTCGCGACAACCATCAAGATCGTGCCGAGCACGGTCAATGAGATGCCGACGCCGGCGAGTCGGTCTGCCGTTGTGAACTCCGGTTCATCCGCAGATTCAGTCGGCGCCGTTTCGGCGCCCACTGCGACGAGTTTTGGCGCACGAATCGCGACATACCATTCGGAAAGATGCACAACGAAAGCTAGAAACAAGACCACGAGCGCGGCACCAGCCGCGAAGTTCGATGCCTGTGAAATCTGTTCGACTGTCATGCCTTACCCATCTGTTCGCTTTCAAGTTCGCCTTGCACTTGTTCGAGAAAATCGCCCAAATCTGCCGGCAGGTCGTCGCGCGGGACTCGGTCGAGCGCGGCGACCTCCACCACGGTACGCGAACCGACGCGCCTGGCGCGAATCCAGGTGCGGCGCGGGCGCACGATGAGCGAGCCCATCAATCCCACGACTGCGAGGCACACGCCCAACAGAGGCAGCCACATCATGGGAGTATCGGCGATCTGGAATCGACCAAATTTGCGCAACTCCACGAACTCAAACGTTCCGCCGTTCGGCAACTCGGCCTTTTCACCCACACCCAAGTCGATTCGGAAATTCTTTTCCGGGTCGTTCGCGTCTTTCACTTGAGTCAGGTTTGAGGTGTTGAGCGTGAACACCGATTGCGCTTGACCATTGTCGAGTCCCAAGTCCCCCACCCACAGGTTCATTCCGATGCGCGGGTTCAACGGCGCCGGAAAGATCGACACGGACGGCTTATCTGGGCCTGGAATGTATGACGACGGCAGGAAAAACCCTTGGAAACCCATCTGTTCGCCGGCAGCATCCGGCACCTTGACAACACCGGTGGACGTGTAACTCGAATCCATTGGTAAGAACGGCACCGCCGCATCGAAAACGACATCACCGTTTGGATCCGTTACCCGGATGACGGGCGCATACCCTTGGCCGACGAGGAAAACTCCGGCCCCGTCGAACTCAAGTGGCTTGTTCACTTCGATCGCGAAGTCTTCAAAATCTGCGTCTTGAGACGTTTTGATCGTCCCGTTCGCCCGGAATAGTTTCGGTGATCCGCGTTGCGGTCCGGTCACGTGAAATTGTGCGTCGAGCGAGTCAAGTTTCATGGTGAAGCCGACAAGCGATTCCGGATCAAAGAGGGCACCCGAACCAAACTCGTCGAAGTTCGATAACGCATTTGAAAATCCGTCACCTTCGGTTACGATCACCGCACCTCGATACCCCCACAAGGAGCCGATGGCAACACCAATCAACACGACCACGATGCTGACGTGAAAGAGCAGGTTTCCCGCTTCGCGCAAGTACCCCTTCTCGGCACTCAGTTCGACGCCATCATCTGAGGTCACCACGTCGACCCGTGCCCGACCGAGCACGGCACGAGCGGCTTCAACCACCTGCGTCGGGCTCGCCTCAGTCTCGAACTCAATAAAGGCAGGCAATCGCGACAAGTTCTTCGGGACCTTCGGCGGGCGGGCCTGCAGTGCCTTGGCATACACGCTGATGCGCGGCAGAATGCAGCCGACGAGCGACACCATCAGCAGGATGTAAATCGCACTGAACCACGGCGTACTGAATACGTTAAACATGCCGAGTTTGTCCAAAATCGGGGCAAGTTTCGGGTTGTTGACGAAGTACGCATCAACGGCACGGAAATCCACGCTTCGTTGCGGAATGAACGAGCCCGGCACGGCCGCCACCGCGAGCAGCAACAACAGCAGGAGCGCCGTGCGCATCGAGGTCAATTGGCGCCACATCCATCGAGCGAACTCGCGGGGGCTCAGTGCGTTTGCTTGCTTCGACTGTGTGCTGCTCACACGATCACCTCGAATTGACTGATCCATTGCTGCATCGCGATCGTCACGTCAGTCCACCATCCGGTCATCAGCATGATTCCGGTGACTATCAGCATGACACCGCCAGCGATCATGACGCCCCGTTGATGTCGCCTAAGCCAACTGCTGGCTGTCACGAACTTCCGGTAGGAAAACGCCGCGAGAATGAACGGCAGGCCCAGACCGACGCAATACGCGAACGTGAGCAGCGCACCACGAGCGGCGGTTCCTTCGTTGTTTGCCAAGATCAACACTGCCGAAAGCGTCGGGCCGATGCAGGGCGTCCAGCCGATGCCGAACACGAGTCCAAGCACGGGTGCCATCGCGAGTCCGGTGCCGGTGAATGAGTGGATGCGCACGTCACGTTGCATGAATCGAAAAACGCCAAGGAACGCTAGACCCATGATCACGAGCAATGCTCCCGCGACGAGTGAAATGTGCCGCTGGTAGGGGCCCAGTTGTTGCCCGACGGAACCAAATAGTGCCCCGCCCGTAACGAAAACTGCACTGAAGCCCAGCACGAACAGCACCGAACCGGTCACGATTCGACTGCGTCCGCTGTGTTCGAGATCTTCAACGCTCACGCCCGAAACATAGGAAAGGTACCCGGGCAGGAGCGGCACGACGCATGGGGAAAAGAACGAAATGAGACCAGCAAACAATGCAACAACGGCGGCCAAGAGAAAAGAACCAGATGTGACCGTTTCGTAGAACCAGGCACCCGAATCGAGCGCGATCACGGAGTGCTCTTCTTCGTCCAGTCGATGATGTCGGTCAAAGTCTTGGCCGTGAGCTTGTCGTCAATGATGCGCGCAGCGACTTTGCCGTTGCGGTCGATGATCCACGTGGTGGGAATGGCTTGCGATGGCAACGACTTAGCAAACGCCAACTGGAGACTGCCGTCCTCGTCGACGATGCTCGGATAGGTAATGCCGGCTTTTTTATTGAATGCGTTTGCCGCCGCAGGCTTGTCCTTCGTCAAGACGCCGAT
>CALMUY010000232.1 GCA_937873005.1 uncultured Aeromicrobium sp.
CATCCCGCCGCCATCGTCACCTCACGATTCGATGCAGCCCCAGAAAACGCACGGGTTGAACCTGACGCCCCGATTGGCCAGTTGATGCTCCGCTACAGCGATCTGGACGACCGTCGCCAAATCAACACGGCACGCATGTTCGAACTGTTCCAAGAAGCACGCGTGCTTTACATGAACACCACGATGCGCGAAGCCAAGATCCCGTCGATCGTGATCGCGCGCTCGGACGTCCGCGTCATCACACCCCTGCGCTGGCAGTCAGAGCCCCTCGAAACTCAAACCTGGGTTAAGGCGGTGGGCGGCTCGTCATTCTCGATTCGGGCCCAGTTGTGCAAAGGCGGCGAGGTGCTGGCAGTGGCTGAAACGGTGATGGTGGCCTTTGACGCCGACACTCAACGTTCGGCAAAACTCAACGAGGACCAACGCGAACGCCTTCGCGCGCTGATGATCGACTGAACCCTGCTTTGTCTTGCTGTCAGCCGTGTGCGTTGATCATGAACTCGGCAGCGCGAGTCACATAAGCCCAAAACTCGGCATCGAGTTCGGGTTCGAGGCGTGCCGCGTCTAAGCCAGCACGGAAGTGCTTGAGCCAACGGTCGCGTGCGTCAGCATCGACCACATACGGGTCGTGGCGCATGCGCAGCCGGGGGTGGCCGCGATGCTGGGAGTATTCAGTGGATCCGCCCCAATACTGTTCGAGGAACTTCGAAAGCCGGTCGGCCGCCGGGCCGAGGTCTTCCTCGGGATACATGTCCTTGAGCACGTCGTCGGTGGCAACGCCTTGATAGAACACCTCAACGATCAGTTCGATGGTGGCGCGGCCACCGATCGCTTCAAAAAAGGTTTGCTCTGCGGGCGTGCTCATCGCGATACTCCTGGGGATTCGATTGAGGTGATGGTGATGTTTTCTTGGGCGAACGCACGCAACACGCGACTGTGAAGTGCCCGGTTCACTTTGGAGTGTTGCCTGGCTTTGGTTTTGATCACGGAGCGCAAGACTGCGCCGCTGGAGTCGTAGCGTTCGAGGCCGAACACTTCTGGCTTATCGATTACCAGCTCTGCATACAAGGGGTCGGCAGTGACGGCGGCAACTTGCTCGCTCAGAATCTGTTGCGCTCGCTCGAGATCAGCGGGATTGGTGACGGTGACGTCAAGGACTGCTTTGGACCACTGTTGAGAATGGTTGCCGACGCGCAAAATCTCGCCGTTGCGCACATACCAAACGGTGCCCGAGGAATCGCGCAGTTGAGTGACCCTCAAACCGACAGATTCCACGGTGCCACTGGCTGGCCCCACATCGATCGAGTCGCCGACACCGTATTGGTCTTCCAGCAGCATGAAGATGCCCGAAACAAAATCTTTGACGAGTGATTGTGCACCGAAACCAAGCGCGACACCAAGTACGCCCGCACCCGTCAGAAGCGGACCGATCGGTAGCCCGAGTATCTCGAGCATCATGGTGACGGCGATGGCGAAGATCGTGATGGAAGCGACGCTTTTGAGCAAACTGCCAACCGTTTTGGCTCGAGTCTCGCGCCGCTCGGCGGTGGCAGCGGTTGAATCTGCAAGCGCGTTGACAGCGCGCGATGCGGCGAGCGCTCCGGGTACTTTGCCCAGACTGCTTGGCTTCACGGCACGGTCGATGACGCGGTGTACAAGCCAGCGAACTACCAGTGCCAACGCGATCGTGAGCACGATCTTCGCGGGGCGGTCAATCAGCAGTTCGAACCACTCAGATTCCATCCAACTTGGGGTAGACACAGTTCAAGACTACGTGTCGATAAGATATGCCCATGACTGTTGCTCGTGTACTTGCTGTTCT
>CALMUY010000233.1 GCA_937873005.1 uncultured Aeromicrobium sp.
GTGTTAAGCACGCCGCCAGCGTTCGTCCTGAGCCAGGATCAAACTCTCCGTTGAAAATTTCCCAGACCGAAGCCTGGTCAACAACTTGAGTTGATTCCTGACGAACTGACTGCTGACAGTCAATTTGTCGGAATTGTCCCTACAGACGACACGCGGTCAATACTGCTTCACAAGGAAACAGATCGATACGATGTCGAAAGTCGGGGTACTGATTTTAATTCGTCGACTATTTGCACACTGTTGAGTTCTCAAGGATCAGACGCACACCTCAAGCTCTTCCCGCTAGGGATCGGCTCTCAGGGCGATTCGTCTAACTTACACCACCGTTTTCACTGGAACAAGTCCGGGTCGGTTATGGTGTTCCCCGTGTTATCTGCGGCTAGTTTCCGGCCCTCTTAAGAGTTCCTGGCGTTAACCGTTTCGGTTGGGGCTGCTGCGCCTCTCGGTGCAACAAATAGAACATTACACGACCTGTTTGGAGCATGCAAACTGGGGGGTACGTGTCCCGCGTCACACACTGCAAAAGTACTGTAATTTCAGGGGTTTAGGTGAGCCGAATCCCCGACACGCCGCGTTTTCCCTTTCTCAGCACGACCCATTCGCCCGCAATGGTGTGCATCGAAGTAAGCACCATGTCTGGCTCGCTTGCACGCTCGTTATTGACGTAGGCACCGCCATCAGCGATTGCACGCCGAGCATTGGACTTGGAATTGACGAGTCCACACGCCACGAGCGAGTCAACGAGTGAAGTGCCTTGTTGCACATCAACTGCTCCTGTTTCACGCAAAGCCGCCGCGATCGTCTCGGCCGGAACTTGGTCGAGTTCTGCCTGACCGAAAAGTGCTTGAGAAGCAGCAATCGCTGCTGACAGCTCTGACTCGCCATGGACGAACGTTGTCAACTCACCAGCCAGTCGTCGTTGCGCGATACGCGCACCTGGGCGCTCGTTGTGCTCAGCCATGAGCGCTTCTATCTCGTCAAGTGGCACGAAGGTGAACTGTTTGAGGTACTCGCCCACCATCTCGTCTTCTGCTTGGATCCAACGCTGGTAGAAGGCGTAAGGACTCATCATGGAGGGATCGAGCCAAATCGTGCCTGTCTCAGTCTTTCCGAACTTCGTACCATCGGCCTTCGTGATCAACGGAGTCGCGAACGCATGCGCTTTGTTTCCGTCGGCACGCCGAATGAGTTCCACTCCCCCAGTGAGGTTGCCCCACTGGTCGCTGCCGCCGGTCTGCAATACGGCTCCGTACCTGCGATTGAGTTCGAGGAAGTCCATCGACTGCAAAAGGATGTAACTGAATTCCGTGTAGCTGATGCCGGACTCGAGGCGCGAGGCGACGACATCACGCGCGAGCATCCGGTTGATCGGAAAATGTTTGCCGATGTCGCGCAAGAAGTCGACCACGGACATGGGCCCGGTCCAGTCAAGGTTGTTGACGATCCGCGCAGCGTTGTCGCCTTCGAAGGACACGAACTTTGAAACTTGGGAAGCAATACGCTCAACCCACGTGGCAACGGTCTCTTTGGAGTTCATGACGCGTTCGCCGGACTGCTTGGGATCGCCAATGAGACCCGTGGATCCACCGACCAACAACAAGGGTTTGTGCCCGGCCAATTGCAGACGGCGCGCCGTAATCAACTGCAACAGATTTCCGACGTGAATGCTTGGAGCCGTTGGATCAAAACCTACATAGAACGTGATCGGGCCTGCAGACATTTCGTCGCGCAGTGCGTCGAGGTCGGTTGAATGCGCAATGAGGTTGCGCGCGAGCAGGTCATCAATCACATGAGTCATGCACTCAAGGTTATCGAGACGAGCCCACGGCCCGGATCGCTACATGGCTTAGCCGAGGAGATGAGGCGCCAGAAGAGATCCCCTGCACGACCGAAAACAACTAGGGCTTGACGGCAATAACTGGCATTGGAGCATCCAGCAGGATCATCTGTGTGACGCGCCCCATCAGCATCTTGCCGACCGGAGTCCGCTTACGAATGCCGATTACGAGACGTTCCGCGCCCGCATCGACCGCTTCGTCGATAACAACATCAGAGACCGACAAGGACGCCGCTGAGCGAATCTCGTAATCGATGCCCTCGAGTTCGAAGCGCTCGGTGTATTCGGTCAGGTCGACCGGTTCAGCTGTCTCGAACTCAGGATCGATTTCGGCCACCGTGATGATGACCAACTTTTCCTTATTGGCAGCAGCTTCGGCTGCCGCCCAGCGAACTGCTGCGTGCCCAAAGTCGTCTGGTCGAAATGCTGCGGCGATCGTCATGTCTTGAGGTTACCGTGTCTGCTGTGCGGAAATAAACTACGCCGAGTGTGAGTTGAACCTAGGTATGGCATCCATCAAAATTGATATTTGGTCCGATATTGCGTGCCCTTGGTGTTTCATCGGCAAGCGTCGACTCGAGGCAGCCCTCGCACAGACCGATCACGAGGTCGAGATTGAGTACCACAGTTTCGAATTGGCGCCAGACACGCCGACCGATTTCGAGGGAAGCGAAGTCGACTTCCTCGTCAAGCACAAAGGAATGCCAGCCGAGCAAGTCCATCAGATGCTTGATCAAGTGACTCAGATCGCTGCCGACGAAGGTCTCAAATACGATTTTTCGGCATTACAACACACAAACACACGCAAAGCCCACGAAGCACTGCATTTTGCGAAGTCGCACGGACTACAGGGCGAACTCAAAGAGCGTCTCTTGTCGGCTTACTTTGAACAAGGCCGCCATGTGGGTCGTATCGACGAGCTCATCGAATTGGGTACAGAAGTCGGTTTGGACACCGGTGAACTTCGGGCAGCGCTCGAAGACGGCCGCTTCAGCGAGGACGTCACTGCCGACATAGACCGTGCCAGGGAGATGGGGATCAGCGGCGTTCCCTTTTTCGTATTCGAAGGGCGTGTGGGTGTCGCAGGAGCCCAACCACCCTCTGTATTCGCTGATGCGATCGCACGAGCAAGTTCAGCGCAATGATCCAAGGCCCGCAAGTCCCTCCACATACCGATATGGAAATTGTGGGCGGCGAAGCACCGATTTGCGACAACGGCGTGTGTCAAGTCCCCGCCGAAAATCCCGAGGGAGAAATCCCGCTCGACTAGGGTTCAACCTATGGAAAACGTCGAGACGAGCAGACGGTACGAACTCGACTATTTGCGAGTCATCGCGACCTTCGGAGTTGTTTTGCTTCACACCGGAGCAATCGTTGTAATCGCGTGGCGTCACTCCAACCCTGGCCTCATTTCAGCGTTCAACGTCGGCAACGCGGCCGACTCCCTAGGACGCTTTGCAGTCAATTGTTTTTTCATGGCCTCCGGCGCACTGCTCCTCAAACCCAAACGCAATTTCATCCTGAAAACACAATTCTGGAAAGTAGCGCGCCCAACAATCACGTGGATCGCAGTAATTGCCATCGCCAACATCGTTTTGGCGGCCAATGAACTACGCGGCCTGACGGGTCAACTACTCAATATTGCCAATAGACCCCCCACAGAAATCATTCTTGGCTTGTTAACTGGCCCTGCTGCCTACCATCTGTGGTTTGTCTACGCGATTCTAGGCATCTACCTCGTGGTGCCGTTACTTCGTCCGATCGTTGAGCTGAGCGAACCCCGACGCCAGAGGCTCATCGTGTGGCTACTGACCCTGTGGCTGGTTTCCGATCTTTCGTTCCGATTTGGAGCATTCTTCTGGGGTACCGATTTTCCCAAGATCTACGCGGAACCATTCGCCTACATGCCTGCCGGATATCTCGGTTTGTTCGTACTTGGCTTTGCTTTATCGCATTACCGCGAGCAACTGCAGGTTCCCCAATGGCTTTGGGTTCTGATGGCCGTAGTCGGACTCAGCTGGACCTTCACTGCGACCTGGTTCGCCGAACGCCGTGATGCGCCAGATGTCTGGTATGCCTACGACAATCTAAATCTTCCCGTCCTTTTGTATTCAATTGGCGTCTTCGCCTGGTTCGCGACGAAAGAGCGTGGCCCCGCTCCTGCATTGCCAATCGTGCAGAAACTATCAGAACTGAGTTTTCGCATATACCTTTCACACGCGCTGGTGCTACACATCTTGAATGTCGCAACTCCCCTAGGTCCGCTCGCGCGAGAGCAACCACCTGTGGGCCTGCCAGTCTTATTTTTGGTCACCTGCGTGATTACCGTCGCCATTTCATGGACTCTAAGTCTGATAAAGCCAATCAGACGCTGGATCTGATTCACCCTCGGCTTTGGGATGACGCCGATACACCGAGACGGACGGCTCGCCTGGCAGCCACAGACGCCACGGACGGTCAGCAGCCCGCCTGACCCCGACGCGCGGACCGGTGAGTGGCTCCGTGGCAATCGCCCGCTCCCCCAGCATGATTGCCGGTCCTTCCGTCACGTCCGATCCACGATCAGCCATCGTGATGCCTAAGGCTTTGGCAAGATTGCCGGGCCCGCGCGCCAACTGGTGTTCTGGAACAAGTCCGCGTCGCTGATAGGCAAGGTCGAGACCATCGACGATCCGGGCACCGCGCAGCAAGACTGCAGCAGCGATCTCTTGCGGACCCGTCACGATGTTTGCTGCATGATGACCGTGGATGCGATACACGTACAGGCGTCCGGACGGTCCATACATGATCTCGGACCGTGGCGTGCGCACAAAGGCGTGCGAGGCCGGATCAGTTATTCCGCCGTACGCCTCAACTTCAGTAATCACTGCGGTAACGCCGTGCGCACGGAACGTTCGTCCGAGTAAGTCCTGTGCACGTGCCACAACATCGTTCACATCTCCGAGCGTAGCGAGCGACAAGTAACGTAAACCGCCGTTAGGCTGCATCGTATGCAACCGGAGATTACTGAGCCTGTCGAACTCGTCGTGAACTCTCGTCTGAACCCTGATTCGGTCGGGTGGACGCGAACTCCGCTGCACCGCAGCAATAATTTACGTTCACCCGGACGCACGAAGCGCTGGGAGTATTGGGGCGTGTGGAGCGATGAGTACTTCATCGGATTAACCCTCGCCGATCTGAGTTATGCGCATCTCATGGACATCTATGTACTCGACCGAAGCAGCAATACTGAGACCGTCCGATCCAGAGTCGGCATCGGTCCCACCCGGCAGCGACTGTCCGACGAACTTCCACCCATGACGGCTACCGCAGGTCCGTTGCGTTTCACAGATTCAAATACCGGAACGAGACTTCAGGCCTCAGCGAAGAACTTTGAACTCGATGTGAACGTGGGCGTGGGCAGCGACTCGTTAGGCGTCGTCGTCCCATGGAACACGAAACAGTTTCAGTACACACTTAAAGACTTGAACCGTCCCGCCACCGGTACGGTAACGATCGCTGGCCAAACCATCGAATTGAGCAACGCGTTCGCCGTACTCGATCGCGGCCGCGGCACTTGGCCATACCGGATGACCTGGAACTGGGGTACCGGAAACGGCGTATCCGTCGATGGCGTCGCACTTGGCCTGCAAGTCGGTGGAAAGTGGACCGACGGTACTGGCGCAACCGAGAACGGCCTGTTCGTCAACGGGCGACTCCACTACTGGCCGGAAGAACTCACGTGGGAATACGACCTCGCCGATGCCGCTGCGCCGTGGCGTGTGCACGGGCCGCAGCTAGATGCGGTCCTCACTCCGTTCCATCGCCGTAGGGCAGTCACCGAGCTCGGCGTGATCGGAACTCGAATCCATCAAGCATTCGGCACGTGGACCGGTTGGGCGGCCGATAACGACGGCAACCGCTACACGCTCGATGGGCTCGTCGGTTGGACAGAAGAAGCCCGCAATCGCTGGTAACTCAGATCCGGCTACGCAACTCCGCTAGTTGCTCAGTGACTCGCGCTGGTGCGGTACCGCCACGCCCCGACCGTGAACCAATCGAGCCTTTAACCGTCAACACCTCACGAACCGTGCGACCGTCGGCCGTTGGAACCAGATGCTCAGAAATTGCAGCGAAGTCCTCATCGCTGAGGTCCCACAGTTCGATTCCACGACGCTCGCAGGTTTGAACGCAAGCGCCTGAGATCTCGTGCGCATCCCGGAACGGGACGCCTTCGCGAACAAGCCACTCGGCGATGTCTGTTGCGAGAGCGAACCCCTGCGGAGCCAACTCAGCCATGCGCTCCGTGTTGAACTGCATCGTTGCGATCATTCCGGAGAAGGCCGGCAACAGAACTTCGAGCGTGTCGATTGAGTCGAAAACGGGTTCTTTGTCTTCTTGCAAGTCGCGGTTGTATGCCAACGGAAGTGCCTTGAGCGTTGCGAGGAGACCGCTGAGATTTCCAATCAATCGACCTGCCTTACCGCGCGCAAGTTCGGCAATATCGGGATTCTTCTTTTGCGGCATGATGCTCGACCCAGTCGAATAGCCGTCATGGAGGCGCACGAAATCGAACTCTTTCGTGTTCCACAAAATGACTTCCTCGGCCAGACGTGAAACATCGACGCCAATTTGCGCTGAGACAAAGGCGAACTCAGCAACGAAGTCTCGTGAAGCCGTGCCATCAATGGAGTTGGCAGCCGAGCCGGTGAAGCCCAAGTCGGCGGCAACCGCTTCGGGATCCAACCCAAGTGACGAACCTGCGAGCGCGCCCGAACCGTAGGGCGACTCAGCAGCGACGCGTGCGTCCCACTCGGCCAACCGGTCCAGATCGCGAACCAGCGGCCAAGCGTGGGCCAGCAAGTGGTGCGAAAGCAACACCGGCTGCGCGTGCTGTAGGTGTGTACGGCCCGGCATAGGCGCATTGAGATGCCGTTCGGCTTGGCCCGCGATGGCTTCGATCAGTTCGCGCACTAGGACTGAAATCTGCCGACCGTGATCACGCAAATAGGCGCGGAACAACGTCGCGGCCTGGTCATTGCGCGAACGTCCTGCGCGGAGTCGCCCGCCAAGTTCGAGGCCAAGCCGTTCAAGCAGACCACGTTCAAGGGCTGTGTGAACGTCCTCGTCTGCAGGTTGCGGGAGGAACGATCCGGCGCGCACATCGTTTTCGAGTTCGTCGATTCCAGCGATGAGCGCGTCCAGGTCCGCCTCAGTGAGCAAGCCTGCCGCATGGAGGACTTTGGCATGTGCCCGTGAGCCGGCCAAATCGTACGGAGCCAATCGCCAATCGAAATGCGTTGACCGCGAAAGCGCGGTGAGTTCTGGCGAGGGGCCTGAGGCGAACCGTCCGCCCCATAGTCGGGTGTCTTCGTTATCAGTCATCTTTTGGCACCTTACGGGCACGTTGAGCGAGGTCGTTGGCTAGGTCGGATCCACCGGCCGGATCCCGAGAAATTATCAAAATTGTGTCATCACCCGCGATGGTACCCAGCACATCGGGCAGATTCGTTTGGTCTAAAGCCGACGCGAGGAATTGGGCGGCGCCTGGCGGGGTCCGAAGTACAACGAGGTTCGCGGACGCTTCGGCGGAAATGAGCAAATCCCGCAACACGCGCGCCAACTTCTGTTGTGCTTGTGCGCCTGTGCCAGCGTGAGCACCTGCATTCGGGCCGTCGGCCGGAACCGCGTAGACCAGTGCACCGTCAGCACCTCGAACTCGAACGGCATCAAGCTCATCTAAATCACGCGAAACCGTGGACGGCGTGGCCGAGACTCCCCTGCGTTCAAGAATTTCCACAAGTTCGCCCTGAGAATGCACGGTTTGGGTACTCAGTAACTCAACAATGAGTTGCTGCCGCGCTGGCTTCGTCGCCGGGATTAATTGTCGAGGAGCCATGCCAGTATCGCCTTTTGTGCGTGCAGTCGGTTTTCGGCTTCATCCCAGACAACACTCTGGGGTCCGTCCAACACGTCAGCAGAAATTTCTAGTCCGCGATAGGCCGGAAGGCAATGCAACACAATGGCATCTTGCTTGGCCTCAGCCATCAAGGCTGCGTCGACTGAATAGTCGCCAAACAACGCGATGCGTTCGGCTTTTTCATCTTCTTGGCCCATCGAAACCCACGTGTCAGTTATGACGACATCTGCCTCACGTGCTGCCTCAATGGGGTCTGGTGTCAAGGTGACGCTGCCGCCCGTCTCACTGGCGATTCGCCGCGCATCGTCAACAATTTGCGGGGCCGGCCAATAACCTTCGGGAGCACCGATACGCATATGCATGCCCGCGGTCGCACCGCCCAAAATGTACGACTGACCCATGTTGTTGGCGCCATCGCCAACATAGGCAACCGTCAAGCCAGCCAAAGCGCCTTTGTGTTCCTTGATGGTTAACCAGTCGGCCAAGATTTGGCAGGGATGAAAGTCGTCCGACAAAGAATTGATGACTGGCACACCCGCATATTCGGCCATGCTTTCCAGATTCGAATGCTCATAGGTACGCCACACGATCGCACTCGTCATCCGACCCAGAACTCGAGCCGTATCGCTAATGGGTTCGCCTCGCCCGGCTTGAGTCGAAGATGTTTCCATCACGAGTGGGTTGCCCCCCAAGTCGGCAACTCCCACACAGAACGAAACGCGTGTGCGAGTGGACGACTTGTCAAAAATAATGGCGACAGTCTGGGGGCCGGCCAACGGTTTACGTGCATAAGGCTCGGTTTTCATTGCCGCCGCTAACTCAAGCACTTCGGCTTGCTCCGCCGGGCTCAAATCATCATCCCTCAAAAAGTGCCTCATGCGAATACCTCCGAAATTACAGTGCTTATTGTCGCGATTGCCGCGTTTGCTTCGTCGTCCGTGAGCGTCAACGGAGGCGCGAGCCGAATGCGGTCGGGAGTCGGCGCGTTCACGATGACGCCTGCGTCAAGGAGCGCCATCTGAACCTTTGCTGCGACGGGTTCAGAAAGGACAATGCCCAAAAGGAGCCCTCTTCCCGTGACGTCAACGACATTCGGATGGGCAAGCAGTCCCGCTCGAATGACGGCCGAGAGTTCGTTGGCTCGCGCAAGGAGCCCGTCCGCCTCAATTACAGACAAGACTGCGTTGGCAGCTGCAGCAGCGAGCGGATTCCCACCGAACGTGGTTCCATGGTTGCCCGGCGCGAGGAGTTCTCCGGCCGTACCCAATCCAATGCAAGCGCCAACGGGGAAACCGCCGCCGAGGCCCTTCGCCACTGTGATGAGGTCAGGTTTGATGCCGGCCCTGAAGTGATCAAACCAAGCACCCGTACGGCCGATTCCGGTTTGCACTTCGTCAAGCCATAGCAACGTCCCGTTCGCTGTCGTCAACGCGCGCGCCTTCTGCAGATACTCATCGGACACGACACGGACGCCTGCTTCACCTTGGATCGGCTCAATCAAGACAGCAGCGACAGTCTCGTCGATCGCGTTCGTCAGCGCATCGAGATCGCCAAACTCCAGCCATTCGACTTCGCCAGGCAATGGCTCGAAAGGTTCCCGATACGCGGCTTTCGAGGTCAGTGCCAACGCGCCCATCGTTCGCCCGTGGAAACTACCCTCAAGCACGAGGATCTTTTTTCGCCCGGTTTTGCGTGTGACTTTGAAGGCGGCTTCGTTCGCTTCGGCGCCCGAGTTGGTGAAGAAAACGTGTCCGTCCCCCGATGCCCGCGCGATCGCCAAGAGTCGTTCAGCCAGCACAATTTGCGGCTCCGTCGCGAAAAAGTTGCTGACGTGACCAAGCGTCTGCATTTGTGTCGTTACTGATTCGGTGAGCGCCGGGTGTGCGTGACCCAAGGCATTGACTGCAATGCCGGCAAGTAAGTCGAGGTAAGAGTTTCCGTCAGCATCCCAAACGCGTGAGCCCTCGCCTCGAACGAGCACACGTTGCGGTTCACCGAAGGTGTTCATGACCGAAGCCTTATACCGTTCAAGATACTCGGCAGAGCTAGCCCGTGGTGCGCGCGTGTGTGCCACGATCCCGGTCATGAGTCGACCTTGTCGTTTGAACTGCGTGCAGTGCGGATTCGAGTTTGCGCACCAGGTAAGACCTGCGTGCCGACGCCTTCATCGGTGAAAATTTCGAGCAGCACCGAGTGCGATTCGCGACCATCGACAACAGTCGCTCGTTTCACTCCCCCGCGGATCGCATCAAGGCACGCATTCATCTTGGGAATCATGCCGCTCGATAAGCCAGGCAAGAGTTCTTCGAGTGCCTCAGGGCTGATTTCGCCGATGACGTCCGTGGGATCGGGCCAGTTCGCGTACAAGCCTTCAACGTCGGTGAGCACGAGGAGTTTTTCGGCGCCTAGCGCAGCCGCCAAAGCACCCGCGGCAATGTCTGCGTTTACGTTCAGAACTTGACCGTTTTCGTCGGGAGCGACAGTGGAAACCACTAGGATCCGGCCGGCTTCAATAATGTCGAAAACTGCTTCTGGACGCCCGTCAACGACATCACCAACGAGACCA
>CALMUY010000234.1 GCA_937873005.1 uncultured Aeromicrobium sp.
GCGGGCGCACAAGGCCGTGACTCCGCGTTTCCACTGTGATTTGCCCTGTGGATAAAGCTGTCGTGTCGGTGGGGGTTACTAGAATTGAACCTTGACCTGCGAGCCAGAGCGATGGGCGAGTTTGCAAATACAAAGAACAGGAGTACAGTTTTGACTGTACCGTTGATTGCGTGCCATAGCTGTGGCCGGTGTGTGCTGGAGGAAGGGATCTTTTATGCGATCGAAGCAGCGTTGGATCGTAGCGGCGAATCACCCAGTAGGGACTTTCTAGTTTCACTCAATCGAAAGAAAAAGGCGCAAGAACAACTCATCGATATTTTGATGCGGCTTGAAGATTTTGCGTCAACCGGCACGTTGGCTGTGCCGAGGGAACTTAACCATTTGAAAGACGAACTCTGGGAAATCAAGGCCGGAAATGTTCGCCTTCCTTTCTATTACAACAAGCTAGGAACGTGTGGGCGTATTCGTGTGACTCACGGGTTTCTCAAAGCATCACAAAAGACACCGTTAAAAGAAATCGACCGAGGTCTTGCGATCATTCGAGAGGACAGCAAACAATGAGCGTTTACGAGCATGTGGCCTCCCAGCCAGACGGTTTGCGTCGTTTGGCGGCAGGGCGATTGCGCTATGCGGCTTTGAAAGCACTTCATGCGGCACTTGAAGAGAGCGGTATGACTCAGACTGATGTGGCTGCAAAGCTGGGCATTCGAAAGTCGGCGGTCAACCAGGTTTTTCGTGGTGACGGAAATGTTCGCATGAATACCTTCGCCGAGTACCTTCACGAACTGGGTTTCGAAGCGCGCATTGAACTAGTTCCGCTCGGAACCGCTCGGTCGGAGACCCGCGATCTTGCTCAGCTATCGAACGGCAAATCGACTCCTGCTGACGCCTGACTTAACTCCCGTGCCGCAGAGAGAATGCGGGCAGCCGAGGCACTATCGCCAAGCCGAGCACTCCCCACACGAGCGCTTGGCCTATCGCAGGCACTGCCGTCCCGTCGTGCAATGCCCAAGCCCACGTGTTGGGCATGAGTTCGCCGAGCGAGCGGCCGAACAGGAAACACAACAACAGGAATGCCACGGGAAACAACACTTGTCCCGCTTCGGCGAACACGGCACGGCCAAGCACTGCCATACCGAACAAGCCGACCACATTTCTCGTAATTTCGAGCGCACCGTGCCACGAGGACGTCACCATCGCGCCAGCGAACACTACGGCAAAAGCGGCAACCACCAACACGATCGCCGCAAGGCCAATGGGTCGAACACTCAAGATCAGCAGTTGCGCAGGAATGCGCTGAACTCCCATCACAATCCCGATCGCAGGGATGAGCGCGAACACTGCCACGAGCGGCGCTTCGGTGAGGGTACCCAGAGAAATACTAGGAACCGCCGCTTTGCGTCCGTGCAAGAGGCCGAGCCCCAAACCCAACACAGTCACCACGAGCAGCAGCGCAAACGGCCGAACTGCCGCAAACCACAGCCTCATTCGACGTACTCGCACGAGTTGAGTTCGCGGTGCAGGCCTGCGAACCAGTCCAGTTGTTCAGCTTGGGGCAAGGCCAGTATGGCTGTTAAGTCATCGGAAGCAACCTGGTTGTAGTCGATTGCCGATTCGATTTCGATACCTGCCGCGACTTCGAGCCATGCGAGCGCGAGTACTTCGTTTTCGTAACTACTGGTCCGAACCGCGTTCTCGTGTTCGAGGCAAGCGGGATACGCGTCAATGATCAGCGAGGTCGCAAACGAGCGGATCGTGTCCTCTGTCACGACGGTGTCTGTGTAAAACGACCAGCCTGCGTTGTTGCGTGATTCCTCCATGCGCATCGGCACATCCAACCCGGCCGTTCGCAGATTCTCGGCCACCTGCGTCAACTCCGGAGCCGAGGCCTCGAGTGCTGCAAGGTTCTGGGGCCACGCGCACAACGTTTGGCCGTTCTCGCTGATGCATATTTGCTTGCTCGTGCGGTCACGAACCGGATCGG
>CALMUY010000235.1 GCA_937873005.1 uncultured Aeromicrobium sp.
GTCATATTCGTAATCGGTGCCATCAGCAGCCTTGAGCGGCCGATCGAGAGCGTCATAGGTGAAATCGGTTTCGCTATCGAGGCCGGCGTAGAAACAGTTACCGCCAGTACTAGAT
Source organism: uncultured Aeromicrobium sp. (assembly GCA_937873005.1). Lineage (GTDB taxonomy): Bacteria > Actinomycetota > Actinomycetes > Propionibacteriales > Nocardioidaceae > Aeromicrobium. Next base: position 116 of record CALMUY010000235.1, read on the forward strand.
GAGGTTTTCAGTTTCGTGCGGTTCCCGTTCTTATCAAACGAGTATTCACGCCGCACACACGGTGCTTGCGGATCGCCACCCGTGTCCGGGTCAAGTGTGATCCCCGTATTGGCGGCGGTGCGGTCATCGACACGCGTGAGGCGGCCAGCGAAATCATAGAGATAGCGTTTATCCGCTGCTAACCCGTGACCTGTTGTGGGTGCTTCAATATCGCTTGGGTCTGTGACGCCAGGGATACCTTCATAGGCGGTGCCGGCACCATTCCACTCTGCTGTCACACGACCCGCAATGTCATACCGGCGAGCCCAAGCCAACCAAGGCTGATCCTGCACGGGAGTCCCCGGAATCCAGGTGGTTTCACCCGTGTCTGGGTCGGATTCGACGAGAGTCCGGCTGGGCATGAGCCACTTCTGATTTTGAGGTGCGCGCAAATCTGTATGCACTAGTGCGCGTTCTTGTAACTCGGCGGGAATGAAATAGTTATGTAACGCTCGCCCTTCCATACGGCGGATCCAGTTTCTAGTTCGAGTTCAAATTCCTGACCATTCTCACTGCAGTTAAAGGTTCGGCCGGGCACATCCTTTGCTTTTGTAAATTCTTTACACTCCCATCGCTCCGACAAAGTTTTCTCTGCTTCAGATTCGTTGAGTGTCGTGTAGATTTCGAATGTTGGCACTCCTCCCGAATCGCATCCCGAAAACCCCACAAATTCTTGATCCGATATCCCCTCAATTTCGAGGCGATCAGCCACCTTCGCCAAATCGTACATTCCTTGATCGTTGCACCGGGGATCATTTCCGCCCAGCAGAAAATAGTCATAGACAGCGATTAGTGTAAAGAGGCCTAACATGGCAGCACCGAAAGATGATGCAATGATAAATACGATTTTTGTTCTTGACTTTTTTTCAACCATTTCAAATCTCCTGCGGCCTGACAAAACCACTGTCACCTAAACGTGCAGCAGACCCATGTCATACCTACGCGACCACGCCAACCACGGCTGATCCTGCACGGGAGTCCCCGGAATCCAGGTGGTTTCACCCGTCTCAGCGTCTGTTTCTTCAGTCACGGGCGTGACCAAAGAACTAGGACTCTCCATCAAACTCGCCATCTAGAATGCGGGCCAGCAACTCATCGACCAACGGAGCCGGATCTTCAGCACGTGGAAGCATCTGCTTATACACGCGCCTCCAAAGAAACCCATTTTTGGACTTGGTCCTAATGATCACAATTTTGAATGGTTGTTTACTAAACCACCACCTAATTAGGTCAACGAAAACCACTTTAAGAAATAGTAAAAACAGTGCACCAAATATATCTGGGGGCGAAGCGTCGATCACAAATTCACCTCGTCGTGCAACTCGAATATAAAACAGCCAACTACCCTGCTCTACAGCGGCTTCGCGTTCATTTGGCTCGACGGCCAGTCGCCCATCGAAAGGGCTTGGGAGAACTTCCATGTTTTTCCACACACGTGCCGACATCATTTCGCTCTCGCCATAATGTTGTCGACCATCATGTTGATGACTTTTAGGAGCGCAGTCGCAACAGATTCATACCGGTGTTGTTTCAGCCAGGCCACTGCTTCTTTCCCAAACGCTCTAATATTCTTGACTGCATACTTGAGATATTCACCTTTAATTTTGGGAATCCGTGGCGAGATTGCGCCTGCAAGAAAAGCATTTACACCAGATATAGCTGCTTTGCCACCCATGGATTTGTTGTATTTTTTCTTCTTGGCCCATAATTCCATTGTGAGATACCTTGCTGAGGCGACGACCCCAGCCGCCCCACCTCGGCACAGTGGCAATGCCCATGCAGCCGCTACAAAGCATAGGCCCTGCAATGCAATAGTTAGCCCAAATGCGATTCCGCTCACGAGTTTGCAGCGTTTACAAGACTCTCCGCTCAGGTCGTAGTCATTGATGGGATCCTGTGGGTATACATACGCGGTCGAATTGCCGCCGGCGATGGGGTCTTCTGAGGTGAAGGCTCCACGGATGGGGTTATAGAGCCGTACGCCCATCAATGTGAGGCCTGCGGATTCGATACTGGCCGAGCGTTCGTGTTTACCCAACCACCCATAAGTCACAC
>CALMUY010000236.1 GCA_937873005.1 uncultured Aeromicrobium sp.
CTGCTGCTCGTCGGTGGCGGCATCGTCTTGGCTGCTCGTCGTAAGAAGAGCGAAGCCTGAGCCTCGTTTCAGTAACACGTAACTCAACCCCGGTCGCCGCGCTCGCGGTGGCCGGGGTTGTTGTTTGTGCGGGGAGTGCTGTGCGGTTTCGGCATTCTGGGGTATTGCAAAGTCGGGTGTGAAACCGTTGCAAAGTCGGGTATGGAAACGTTGCAGACGCCTCAGCACCCGTGATCTGAGGTCGTGACGGGCACCGAGTTCGCTTACACGCTCCCAGCGGTGTGTACGTGATACCGCTGGCGTTGTTAGGGGTTTAGCTGCAGGCGGCCACGGCCGTGGTGTGGTTGTCGGGAATGACGGGCGTGGCTTGAACGTCGAGGTTTTGCGGCCGCCTCAAGAGGCCGCACACGCGGCTCAACTGTTTAGGCAGGTGGAATAATCTTCTTACCCGTCTGCAATGGCCGGCGATGGGCCGAGCGCTGCCGTTGGCTCGAGCGCTGGTAGCATGAATATCAGCTCATCAACCATGTGTTGAAGGAGTATCTGGAACCGTTCGCTCACGCGGGCGGTTCTTGCTTTTCCCAAAAGTGATTGTGTTCGACGCGAAATTTGTCTCGGCGTCGTTGGCGGTCGACGTAGTACGCAGAGATCAACAGTGCGTAGGCTTGACGTTCCTCAACGAACACAACATAGTCGTAGTCATCGGTTGCTAGACCGTACCGTCGTCCTCTCCAGCGTGGGTCGGGGCTGACCCACCAGTGAACCAACTTCTCACGCGGAAAGTCACTGTTGAACTGTTGAATTATGGGGCGTATCCAGCCGAGTCTCATACATCGTTCGGTGTCTAGTTCCCGATCGACTTCAACGTCGCTCCCTCCACTGACGATATGCCAGAAGATCGCGTGCCGTCCGTCGATCTCTGGTTGCCTACGTAAACTGAGCCTCATTGCAGGAGACTTCCAATGGAGGTTTCCCCTCACCAAGTCGCGCAGAAAGGTCTGGTAAAGCGCATCAAGATACTCAGTTTCCGAAGTGCGTGCGGGGTCGAATCGTTTGCCGAGAGGTAGATCTCTCACAGATTCGTCCTGTGGGGTTGCCAGCAGAAGATATTGAACTTTGTTGCCGAAAGAACAGTTGAGTGTGTGAGCTGAATCCCTGACCGCTCTCGGATGCGTTCAACGACCTGAAGCTTTGCATCGCTCGTCTCGAGCCCGCGGTTTGCGTAATTCACTGCACCCAAAAGTAGGTCTGCCAATTGCATTAGCCCCACGTGATGCGATTCAACAATTTGCACGCGGCGGATCTTCCGACGGTCGAAGTCGTATACGGAGTTAGCGATCACGTCGTGTAGCTTCGCTACCTTGATGCCACCTCTCGTGTCTTTCTTATCGAGGTAGATATGTGACTTAGCTGTCGAAGAAACAACGTTGCGAACAAGATAGAACATCATCTTGTAGTACCAACTATCGTGACTTTGGCCGAACTTGGCGTGGTCAAGACCGCTCTTGGTTGCTACGACAGCTCGGAATTCAAGGTCGTCATCATCGAAGAAGTAGTCGACAACATCCAGATAGAAGTCGAGCTTCCCTGCGGATACTTTGTTCCATTTAATTTCGAAATCGCGTGGAAACCCATGCTTAACGCGCAGCTCGACAAGTCGATGGGTGATTTGCTTCGTGAGTGCGACCGGTGAGACAACCGCACCAAGTACCATGAACGGCTGGCCATCGTTTTGCAGGTGAGTGCTTTCATCGCAGTAGACGTTGATGTCGCCGTCCATCATTCACACACCTCGAGCTCGGTTGACCTAGCGATTCTACCGACGTTTTTGACCTTGCCGCGGACTTATGCACACCAAGTGTGCGAGGTAGTCCCCTACGGACCGATTTTGGTATGGCTCAGATCTAGGGGCAATGTCGGGCGCCATCGTGCAAGGGCAGGGGTTTAGTTGCAGGTGGGGAGCACGGTGGTGTGGTTGCCGGGGATGATGGGTGTGGATTGAACTTCGAGATTTTGGGTCCACTGCCCGCGCACACGGATTGTGGTGCTGGCGGTCTGACCGGGCTCGAGTAGCGTCTCCCACGTCAGCACATTGAGGCCATTGTGGGTGCAACGACTGAACCCGCCGAGCGTCCCAACACCGGCAGTGTCGGTGAGGAGAACTTCAGCGCCCTTCGGCAGATAGATGTATGCCAAGTTGCGCGTTAGGCCCTTTTTAGTGCCGTAGTAGCCGCTACCTGTGATCGTGTCGGGAAGCGACGAGGCGTTCTTTGGGGCAGCATTGCGCAGTGTCACTTTCACGACGGCATCCCCGGTATCGCCATCAACGCGACACCATGTTGCTCCGGTTTCGAGTTTCATGTAGTAGCTGAGTTTGGAGCCGGTGCCGTCGTTCACGAACACGCCAAAACGACTGTGGTTGGCGTTCGAGATCGG
>CALMUY010000237.1 GCA_937873005.1 uncultured Aeromicrobium sp.
ACTGGTGGCAACGACGGTGATTGAAGTCGGCGTGGATGTGCCCAACGCGACCGTTATGGTGATCGTCGACGCGGACCGGCTTGGGATCTCGCAGCTGCATCAGCTTCGTGGGCGGGTTGGGCGTGGCGCCCACCAAGGCTTGTGTTTGTTGCTGACCGAAGCGGCACCTGAGTCCGAAGCGCGACAACGACTCGCAGCGGTAGCGAGTACCACTGACGGATTCGAACTCGCGAAGCTCGATGTAGAAATTCGCCGCGAAGGGGACGTTCTCGGTGCGCGCCAATCGGGTGCTCGTTCGAGCCTGAAGCTACTGTCGGTAGTGCGCGACGAAGCGATCATTGCCGACGCGCGCCAGGCCGCGACGGCGGCGATTGGATCTGAGGATGTGCCCGCTGACCTCGGGGTGGCGATGAAGCGGTTGGAAGAGACCGAACAAACCGACTATCCGGAGCCGGCGAAGCGGTGTTCTCGTCATTGGAATCGCACTTCGGCTCCTTGAACGGCTTACGTATTCTGGACGCGTACGCAGGCACGGGCGCGCTCGGTCTCGAAGCGATGTCTCGGGGGGCTGCGGTTGCCGATTTCGTGGAAAAGGACAGCAAAGCGAGCACGACGCTCCTAGCCAACATTAAGACCCTCGGAGCCGCGAACCGAGGGCGCGTACATCGAACCACCGCGGCCGCCTTCGTTCGCGGACGTAGTGGCGACCAGTCGTTGTGGGACGTTGTTTTTCTTGACCCGCCCTACGACGTGCCCACTAGCGAACTTTCCGAATTGATCGTGGCACTCGACCCGCTGGTTTCGCCAGATGGGCTCTTCGTGGTGGAGCGTTCAGCGCGTTCTGGCTTCTCGTGGCCCGACCCGGTTGAGCCACTGCGCGAGAAGAAGTACGGAGAGACTCAGATTTGGTACGGTCGATGACATGACCCACGTCGTTTGCCCAGGTTCCTTTGATCCGATCACTAACGGTCACCTTGACATCATCGAACGCGCCTCGTTTTTGTTCGATCAGGTCACGGTCGTTGTTCTCATCAATGAGGCAAAACAAGGACTGTTTACGATCGATGAGCGCATTGAACTGATCCGTGAATCTGTCAAGAATGTCAAGAACGTGACCGTGGATTCCTATAGCGGATTGCTAGTCGATTTCTGTGAACAGAATTCGATTCATGCCATCGTGAAGGGTCTGCGCGCTGTTTCTGACTTTGACTACGAACTGCAGATGGCCCAAATGAACGGGAACCTCACCGGGGTTGACACAGTCTTTATTCCGACCTCTCCGGACTACACGTTCATCGCTTCGAGCTTGATCAAAGAAGTCGCAAAGCACGGCGGTGAAGTCACCGGCCTTGTGCCGATGAATGTGCTGCGCGCGCTCGACGCCAGATTCGGTCGCTGAGCGAAGGTGCCCCGCACGAGGGCCAATTTCCGATTCGGCGCGCTCACCGCTAGACTTGTCGACGGCCCAATTTTGGACCGAACTCTGTTGTGCTCATGAAACGGGTGAATCGTGCAAACGGGACCTTTGACGTTCGACACCCACGAGATGGGTCGACGTCCGGGAACTGAAAAGTCGTTTACTCGCGAAGTGCCCGCACCCGCAGATCTCGGTCTGGATGTGCTCACCGTGCCAAAAGGTTCGCCCATTGCGCTCGAGGTTCGCCTCGAATGCGTTATGGAAGGCGTTTTGGTTACTGGTTCGGCTTCAGCAACTGTTGAAGGTGAATGCGTCAGGTGCTTGAACGAGATCGAGTTTCCACTCGATGTTCGCTTTCAAGAACTGTACGTATATGGCGAACCAGACGAGGACGAATTGGCGCTAGAGGACGACATTCTCGACCTCGACCCCGTCTTGCGGGATGCGGTAGTTCTAGAATTGCCGCAAAACCCGTTGTGTAGTCAGGACTGTCCGGGATTGTGCATCGAATGTGGTGCACGCCTTGCGGACGACCCTGATCACACACACGGGCCAGCGATCGATCCACGATGGTCGGCGCTGACTGAATTGACCGAACGACCTGAGGAGTAACCGTGGCAGTCCCAAAGCGGAAGATGTCGCGCAGCAACACACGCCACCGCCGTTCGGCGTGGAAGACCACGAAGGTCGCCACCGTCGAATGTGCGAATCCGGCTTGTGACGCGAAGGTAGTACCCCACCGCGCGTGCGCTGAGTGTGGCCAGTACGGACCTCGCGGCGAACGCCGTCAGGTTCTCTGACCAAGCAGATCGAACCAAACACGTCGAGATAAGGCCTGAGGTGGAAACACTCCAGGAGACTCTCGGGGTTCCAGATATTGATCCCGAGTTATTTCGTCATGCCTTGACGCATAGGTCCTATGCGTACGAGAACGGCAATGTGCCCAACAACGAACGTCTTGAGTTTCTTGGCGACTCGGTGTTGGGCCTTGTCGTTACCGATGCGCTGTTTCGAAATCACCCCACGCTCCCGGAAGGCAAGCTCGCAAAGTTGCGGGCCGCGGTCGTGAGCGCGAAGTCGCTCGCAGTGGTGGCCGAATCTCTGGGCGTCGGCGAGCACGTGCGGCTCGGCAAGGGTGAGGAAGCAACCGGCGGACGCCAAAAAGCATCGATCTTGTCCGACACGATGGAAGCGCTTCTTGGCGCTGTCTATGTGGATTTCGGCATCGAGCGCGCTTCGGACGTCATCCACATGATTTTTGATCCAGTGATCGCCAATGCTGCAGAGTTGGGCGCGGGTCTAGATTGGAAGACATCGCTGCAAGAGATCTCTGCGGAAAACAATCTTGGTGTGCCGGTTTATGACATCACTGGTTCTGGACCCGATCACGCTCGGTCGTTTGAGGCCGCCGTCGTACTCAAGGAAACTCGATACGAAGGCGGCTCGGGGCGGAGCAAGAAAGAAGCCGAACAGATGGTGGCCGAAATCGCCTGGAGGGCGATCTCAGCCGAACTTGAGGAACCGCGTGCCTGAACTGCCCGAAGTGGAAGTTGTTCGGCGGGGGTTGGCAACTCACCTAGTGGGTCGGACTTTCGTGCGCATTTCCGTGCTTGACGCGCGGTCTCTGCGACGCCAATCGGGTGGTTCTGACGATTTCGTGTCTCGTCTCACGGGGCGCCGCGTCGTCGATATTAAACGGCGTGGCAAGTACATGTGGTGGGTTCTCGACGATGACTCGACAGTTGTCGTTCACTTAGGCATGAGCGGACAAGTGCTGGTGAATGACGGTGCGCCTCATCACCGTCATGCTCGAATCATTGGCGAACTGGATTCGGGTACCTCGGTTGTTTTCGCTGATCAGCGGCTGTTCGGTGGTCTATTTCTTGATGACTCGAATCCGCCTTCGGCCATTTCTCACATCGCGCTCGATCCGCTGGACCCCCTTTTCGACGACTCTGCTCTCGTTCAGCGAATGCGCAACAAAGATGTTTCGGTGAAACGTTGCTTGCTCGACCAAGCGCTCATTTCGGGCATCGGGAACATTTATGCCGATGAAGCCTTGTGCCGGGCGCGACTTGCCTTCGTGAAGGCGGCCGCGCCCGGTTCCCCAGCCCGCAAGATTCCACGCGCCGGCCACACCCGCCATGACCGAGGCGCTTGACCAAGGTGGAACGTCGTTTGATGCGCTTTACGTCAACGTCGAGGGCGAAAGTGGGTATTTCGCGCGGGAACTGAATGCATACGGACGCGAAGGCCAACCGTGTGGTCGCTGTGGCACTGCGATTCGGCGCGCGTCGTTCATGAATCGGTCCTCGTTCTTCTGCCCGCGCTGCCAGCGCAAGAGTTAGCAAGCGATGGAAATCCGTCGGCAATTGGCTCAGGCGGCGAAGGGTCGGAGTGCGAGCCGCGTCTGAGTTTGTGCGGCGCCACCTTCTCGCTTGAGTAGTCGCAGCAGTCGATCGAGGGTGGCCGTGTCGGCGGTGCGAATTCTGAGCAGGTAGTCATAAGGGCCCGTGACGTGAACTGCGTCAATGATCTGCCGGACGCTACGGGTCCAGGTGAGAAATGCTTCTGAGTCGCGTTCGGGGGTGAGGCGCACATCGATAAACGCCTCGATACCGTTGACGTGCTCGGGTATTTCGGTGCCTAGAACTGCGCGGTAACCGATGATTACGCCTGTTGCCTCCAGGCGTCGCACTCGCGCCGCGACTGCATTCGTACTCAAACCCACCTGGCGCCCAATCTCACTGAAGGAAGCTCTGCCATTTGTGTGGAGAATGCTGAGAATTTGTTCGCTAATACCATCCATATGGTGAATTCTCTCAGGGCGTGGGAGAAGAAGTGACGTATTGGTGCTGAGCGTCGGCGATGCTGAGAAAATGGATCCTCTTGCCGCATTCAGCAGCGGACTGGTTGTTGGTCTAGCGCTCGTCGTTCCGCTCGGGTCAATCGGCGTGCTCCTGATACAGGAAGGCGCCAACCTGGGCTGGGCGCGTGGCATTCCTGCGGCCGCCGCGGTGGCCTCTGTGGACCTGTTGTATTGCGTGATCGCAGTCTTAGGTGGGGCAGCACTGTCACCAGTGATCTCAGGTTGGGAGCCGTGGCCGAGGGTGCTTGGCGGCTCAATCCTAGTTGCGATTGCGGTATGGAACCTGATCCGCGCGCGGCAGTCCAATGCCGACGGTGGCTTTGATGCATTGCGTACTCGCGCGCGTCCCGCCCAACGTTATGCGGTATTTTTCGGTCTCACCGCGATCAACCCTGGCACCGTGGTGTATTTCGCAGCTACGGTTATGGGGCTCTCGGAACTCATGGGAACAGCCGCAAGCATGATCATATTCGTCGCGGGTGTCGCGATGGCATCGTTTGTCTGGCAGTTGTTGCTGGTGTTCGTTGGCGCGATTGTTCATTCGAGGGGAAGTGGGAGGGCCCGCGGCATTACCGTGATCGCGGGGAACTGCGCGGTAGGCGTACTGGGTGTGCTGATGATCGCCAGCGCATTCAGTTGATCCGTTTGCTTGGAACAGGCCAACCTACCTCTGATGTGTTTCGCACGTTTGCCGCGCAGCATCTCTCGATCGCGGCCTGCTCTGGGAGTTTTGGCAACTAACTTAGCGACGCCGTTTCGATACATTCGTCAGCCTTCCCGCAGACCCAAGGTCAACTATGATGAAGCACAACTGCTCGGGATTCTGGCTCGATTTACTAGGGGAAGTACATCATGCAAATAGCAGGGAAACTATTCGTTATTACCGGTGCAGGAAACGGCATGGCCCGTGAAACGGCACTACAACTCCTAGCAAAAGGCGCCCGCGTCGCTGGTGTTGACCTCTCGTCCGAAGCCTTAGCCGAAACCTCGAACCTCGCCGGTGCGAACAGCGAACGGTTCACCTCGCACGTGCTGTCGATCACCGATCGTGAGGCAGTCGAGGCACTGCCAGGCCAAGTGGAAGCCATACACGGCCAACCAGCCGATGGTCTAATCAACATCGCCGGGATTATTCACCGTTTCGCCAAGGTCCAAGATCTCGAGATCGAGGAAATCGAGAAGGTCATGAATGTCAACTATTGGGGCACCGTATACCCCGTGAAAGCGTTCCTGCCGGTCTTGCTTTCTCGCCCCGAAGCCCTGATCATGAACTTCGCCTCGATGGGGTCCCTGCTGCCAGTCCCCGGGCAAGGAGCCTACGGCTCCTCAAAGGGAGCAATTCGACTGTTCACCGACACGCTCTATGCCGAGCTCGATGGAACCAATGTGAACGTGAGCCTCGTTTTCCCGGGAGCTGTCGCCACCAACATCACCGGCAACTCTGGGGTAGAAACGCCTGGTGGTAAAGACGCGAGTGCCGAAGAGATTAAGAAATCGGCCATGAAGCCGATGGACGTAACGGAGGCCGGGGCGATCATCGTCGACGCGATTGCGTCTGGTAAATACCGCGTGATGATCGGAAAAGACGCACGCACCTTTGATGCGCTGTCGCGGCTTTCGCCCACCAAATCAATCCGAACGATCGCCAAGAAGGTATCTGAAGCGATCGGGATCTAGACCACACCTTTCGATATTGGCCGGAATCGTCCGAACCGGCCGGTAGTCTCCTAGGTGATGAGTTCTTCCTACGATGAGCATGCGCAAGCGCGACTTGTTTTCGAGCCCGCCAAACGTCCCGGCCGCACCGCCTTTGAACGTGATCGCGCCCGGATTTTGCATTCAGCGGCGCTCCGCAGGCTGTCAGCAAAAACCCAGGTCCTACGCGCGGGAGCCAACGACTTCGTTCGCAACAGGCTGACGCACTCTCTCGAAGTTGCCCAAGTGGCCCGAGAGTTGGGCAAAGCGCTCGGATGCGACCCTGACATCGTTGATTCTGCCGCGTTGTCCCACGATCTCGGGCATCCGCCGTTCGGGCACAACGGCGAGGCAGTCCTTAACGAAATCGCCGCCGACTTTGGTGGGTTTGAAGGAAACGCACAAACATTGCGACTTCTGACCAGGTTAGAAGCCAAGACCTTCGACGCACAGGGTTCGCCCGCGGGTTTGAACCTGACTCGAGCCACACTTGACGCGTGTATTAAGTATCCGTGGGCTCGGGGCGAAGGGCCCAAGAGCCCCGACAAGTTCGGATACTACGAGGGCGATGCGCCCATTTTCCGCTGGATTCGCGAAGGTGTCGGCGGCATTGGTCAGCCGATCGAAGGCCAAGTCATGGACCTCTCGGACGACATCGCCTATTCGGTCCACGACGTTGAAGACGGCGTCGTGGGTGGATGGTTCTCGCTCGTCGGCGACCTCGAACTTCCGGCTGTTTTTGCAGCCGCACGTGACTGGTACAACCCCGCGTTGAGTGATGACCGACTAGGGTCGGCTCTCGAGCGATTGCAAAACATGCCTGAATGGCCGAGGGCAGCACACGATGGTGGCCGCGAGTCGAGCGCCGTTCTCAAGTCGCTGACGAGTGCACTGATCGGCCGGTTCGCGATGGCTGCGCAAGCTGCGACGATCGATGCCTACGGACCTGGGCCGCTCGTGCGTCACGAAGCGCACCTCGTGACACCGTCAGACACGTGGGACGAAATCACCGTCTTGAAAGCGATCGCAGCACATCATGTGATTCGCCGTGACGATCGCACGATTGTGCTCGCTGACCAACGTGAACTCGTGCGGTTGCTGACGAACTTGTTGTTGAGCACAGGTGATCAGTTCCTCGATGCTGACCTCGCAGCAGATTTCCGTGCGGCTCAATCCGACGCCGCGCGCTCTCGTGTGATCGTTGACCAAGTGGCGAGTTTGACGGACACGTCAGCCAGAGCATGGGGCGATCGGCTGTTGGGATAACGCTTCCTCGTGCCGGTAACACCCCGACACGATAACGTCAGGGTAAGACGCAATTCAGGAGGTCGCTATGAGCGCACAAGACACCGT
>CALMUY010000238.1 GCA_937873005.1 uncultured Aeromicrobium sp.
GCCCACCGTGGATGGTCTTTGGCGGTTGGCCTCATGCCGTTGACGCGTTCATGTTCAGCGGTCCATTAAGGGTGTTGCCCTTCGCGGTTTCGGCGATCGTCCTACCCTTAGCAATCTTGGGTTGGATATCGGTCGATGCCAAATTCGCACGATTAGTGAGCGTCACGGTCCTCGCATTTTGGGTGTTTTTCTGCCTCGCCGGCCGAGTGCAGAATGCTTACTGGGGGCACTTGGTCGCATCGATTACGCTCGTGGGTCTTGCGTTCGCTCCGCGTGCGTTCCGAATCGCCTTTGGCCCCAGCACTCGTTCAAACGAAGGCCCCGACGTGAACCGTCGGTAGCAATCTGCCGTGCGTCAGGACCGCGTCCCGCTAGCCAAATCGCGTGTCTCACGCAATGATGAGGCATGGATGTCATTGTTGTTGGTGGTGGAATAGCGGGCGCATCAATCGCATACGAGTTAGCGGCGCATCGTGAGGTGCTGCTGATCGAAGCAGACAGCACTCCCGGTAGCCAAACCACCGGCCGATCCGCAGCCACCTGGATCGACTCATACGGCCCGCCAGCAGTGCGCACGCTCAGCGAAGCGAGCCTTGATTGGTTCCTCAACCCGCCCATCGAAACCGACGGCGATCTCGCGCGGCCAATGGGGTGTTTGTGGCTCGGCGCCGAAGGACACGAACAACACTTGCGTGACCTCACAAAAACCACCGGCGTGAGCCTTATCGGCGCGGCCGAAATTACTGAACTCAACCCACTATTGCGTCCCGGCCTGTTCGACGAGGCCGCATATGACGAACGCGCACTCGACCTCGACGTCGCAGGCCTCCACCACAGTTATCTGCGTGCGTTCAAAGCCCGCGGGGGAGTAGTGAACACGCGCTCTGCTCTCCTCGAAGCGACCCGCATCAACGGCATCTGGCGCGTCCGCACCGCCAACGGGGACCTGAGCGCGCCGTTGCTGGTCAACGCGGCGGGCGCGTGGGGCGATCACGTGGCCACAGCCTGCGGTGTCCAACCGGTGGGTCTTGAGCCACGGCGCCGCAGCATTTTCCAGTCCGTCCCCAAAGAACCCGTCCCACACTTTCCGTTCACCATCACGGTCGACGAGACCTTCTATCTCAAGCCCGAAGGCGACGGAGTGTTGTGTTCGCCAGTCGACGCCGACCTCCAAGAACCCGGCGACCCGAAACCCAACGACCTCGAAATCGCGCGCGCGATCGACGCGATCAACGACGCTACGACCCTCAACCTGCGCAGCGTGCGTACAGCGTGGGCAGGCCAACGCACGTTCGCGCCAGGCGGCGACCCGATCGCCCGTTTTGACGACACTGCTGAAGGGTTTTTCTGGTTCGTCGGTCAGGGTGGTTGGGGAATCCAAATCGCGCCAGCGCACGCGATCGCGGCGGCAGCAAGAATCGAAAGTGCTCGCCTCCCGTGACACGTGACGGTTGGTGCTCATGTGCCACATTCGCTACCGGCCGTGCGTCATGCTGGAGTTATGAAACTTCGCGCCCTCGTCATCGCTGCCACTCTTACGCTGTCACTGGCGGCCTGCAGTAAAGAAGCAGAAAAGACTGGTCCGAAGGTGGGAGATCAGGACAGCATCTCGCAGGTCAGCCCGCTGACTGGTACCGCACTCGAGCGAGGCGCACCCGACAACCCCGTGTTCGTGGTCAAGATTGACAACACTCGCGCGTCTGCTCCGCAAACAGGCATCGACAAAGCAGATCTCGTCGTGGAACAGACGGTAGAAGGCGGCACCACTCGGCTCGCCGTTCTGTATTGGACGAACTTGCCGGCCGAAGTTGGCCACGTGCGTTCGATGCGAGCCACCGATATCGGTATCGCGAAACCCGTCAACGGGCAACTCGCTGCCTCTGGTGGCGCAGCAGTAACGATCACTCGAATTCGCAACGCCGACCTCAAGATCCATAGTCAAGACAGTGGCTCGACCGGTTTTCGTCGCGGCCCCGGGCATGCCCCCTACAACGTGCTCCTCGACCTCAAGGCACTCGCGGGAACTGCCCACGGAGACGGCCCACAGCGTCCGTATTTTGATTGGGCGTCAGCAGCGCACGCAACTGCGTCTGCACCCAGTGAAACCCCTGGCGCCACGCCATCAACCTCGGCGCCCGAACCTAAGAAAGCATCTGCGGTTGATGTGCGATTCTCGGGTCAACACACCACACGTTGGGCGTTCGCAAATGGCGTTTGGAAGCGCACCAACGGCACGAGCCAACCCGAATTCGGTGCCCAAAACCTGATCGTGATCCACGCACCACAGCGCGACGCTGGGTATCGGGACCCGGCCGGTAATCCCGTTCCTGAAACCTACTTCGCCGGCAGCGGCAAGTTCGAACTGTTCGCCGGAAACACGGTGACGACAGGCACCTGGACGAAAGCCGACGTCTCCTCAACGATCACCTTGAAAGACGAGAACGGTCAAGAATTGAAGATGCCGGCCGGCAAAACATGGATCGAGCTCGTCAACGACGGCATCGCACGAACCACGATCAAATAGGCGACGATCAAGCACTCGAACGAGTGTCGTCGTTCGACAAATCGTGAAGTTTGTCGACGATCTCGGTTTCGATGGCGCTGCGCAACTCTGCCCGGAACATGCCCAACACTGATTGGCAAGCGATCGGGATCATGGCGTCGACCTTCTGCAGAATGTCGAGTTGTTCCGATTCTGGAAGACCTGCATCAATAAACGGTTGAACGATTTCTTCGCTGACCCGGTGAACAACATCGGCGGCAATGTTCCGCAAATGTTGGCGTTGCATCGTCGCGATATCGAGAATCGTGGTGGTTGACAGGCCTAACGCGATAGCCGCAGCGCCGGGCCGAACCACATCGGGGGCCAAAAGCAGAAGCGAATCGCCTTCAACTTCGACAAGCTCCAGGTCGGCGAGTCGTTGCAGTTCCGCATCCGTGAGAGTCGTTCCCGTGAGTTGTTCAAACTCGACGCGAGTCAACCGTTGCGGTTCGGTTTCCGTATCGGGCGAATCGACTAGGGAGATTAGGTCGATCGCCAAATCGGCTGCCGTGTTGGGGAAATCGCCCAAAGCGTTCTCCACCGCTGCGAGCGTGAATCCTCGGTCTAAAAGGGATCGGATGAGAGTCAAGCGTTTGACGTGACTGTCGTTGTAATAGCCTGTGCGCCCTTCAAGGCGTGGCGACTCGATCAGGCCACGCGTGGTGTAGGCGCGAACGTTACGAACGGTCATGCCGGCACGCCGAGCTAACTCGTCAATAGTGAACTCACTGGCCTCCGAGACTGTCATGCGCAAAGTCTAAATGACGGCACAGACCAAACCCGGCACAATGGTTCTATGACGAACTTGCGCGGACAACTACTCGTGGCCACCTCGGTCATCGAGGGTGAGCCGTTTTTCCGCAGCGTCATCTACCTGTTGGATTCGGACGAGCACGGTGCGGTCGGCATTATCCTCAACTATCCGCTCGATCCGAATATTGACGAACTGTTTCCGCAATGGAGCGAATCGGTAGACCGGCCGGGCACCCTCTATCTCGGGGGACCGGTCGACACGCAATCGGCGATGGCGGTCGGGATCGCTCGCGAAGGCACGACTCCGGCCGGTTGGCAATCAGCCAACGGGCGCATCGGGATTGTTGATCTGGACGGTCCGGTTCCGTCGTTTGGTGACTTCGCCTGTTTGCGATTGTATGCCGGATATGCGGGCTGGTCCGCCGGTCAACTGGAGGCTGAAATCGCGGAAGGCTCGTGGCTCGTGGTTCC
>CALMUY010000239.1 GCA_937873005.1 uncultured Aeromicrobium sp.
CCGGAAACTCAAGTCCTGATGGCGCTGCTCGATTCGTCGATCGGTGACCTGCTGTGGGGCGCGGCAACCGGCACGCTCGATAGTTTCGAGGCCCCCGAGTGGAAGCCAGGTTCGGCCGTCACTGTCGTGGTTTCCTCGCAGGGATACCCGGCTCAACCGCGCACCGGTGACGTAATCGAGGGCCTGCGTGACGCTAACGCCGTGGAAGGCGTGGACGTGATTCACGCAGGCACCGCACGCAACGACGCCGACGAACTCGTCACTGCTGGCGGCCGCGTGTTGGCAGTGACCGCGCAAGGAACCGACCTTGCCGAAGCTCGCGCTCGCGCGTACGAAGCCATCGGGCACATCCGTATCGACGGCGCCCATCATCGAACCGACATTGCTTTAGCCGCTGAACAACAAAGGATTCAACTGTGAGCACACCCAACGTTCTCGCCTCGCGTTACGCCTCGGCCGAGTTGGCCACGATTTGGTCACCGGAACACAAGATCGTGTTGGAACGCCAACTCTGGATCGCGGTGCTCAAGGCACAAAAGGACCTCGGGATCGACACCCCCGACGGCGTGATCGAAGCCTATGAGGCTGTTATCGATCAAGTTGATCTCGCATCGATTGCGGCCCGTGAACGGATTACGCGCCACGACGTGAAAGCCCGGATCGAAGAGTTCGCGGCCCTCGCCGGCAGCGAACACATTCACAAAGGAATGACGAGCCGCGACCTCACCGAGAATGTCGAACAGCTGCAGGTGCACGCTTCGTTGGTCGTGGTGCGCAACCGGGCGATCGCCGCGCTGGTGCGCGTGGGCCGACTCGCAGCAGAAAACGCCGAACTGGTGATGGCGGGCCGGAGCCACAATGTGGCGGCTCAAGCGACCACCATGGGTAAGCGGTTTGCCTCGGTCGCTGATGAACTGATGGCCGGGCTTGAACGCGTCGACAACCTCATCGAGCGTTACCGGATTCGCGGAATCAAGGGCCCGGTGGGCACCGGCCAAGACATGCTCGACCTGCTCGGCGGTGATGAAGCCAAGCTGCTCGAACTGGAGCAACGCGTCGCAGCGCACTTGGGCTTCGAGCACACTTTCGACAGTGTCGGACAGGTGTACCCCCGCAGCCTCGATTACGACGCGGTCACGGCGCTCGCGCAGTTGGTGGCCGCTCCCAGCAACCTCGCCACCACGGTGCGTTTGATGGCGGGCAATGAACTCGTCACCGAAGGTTTCAAGGCCGGCCAGGTCGGTTCGAGCGCCATGCCCCACAAGATGAACACTCGTTCCTGTGAGCGTGTCAACGGCTTGGCAGTCATCATTCGCGGTTACGTGTCGATGCTGGGTGAACTCGCTGGCGACCAGTGGAACGAAGGTGACGTTTCCTGTTCAGTCGTGCGGCGGGTAGCGCTTCCCGACGCTTTCTATGCCGCGGACGGTCTCTTCGAGACGTTCTTGACCGTGCTCGACGAGTTTGGCGTGTTCCCGGCTGTGGTGCAGCGCGAACTTGATCGGTATCTGCCGTTCTTGGCAACTACCAAAGTGCTGATGGCGGCTGTGCGTCACGGTGTTGGCCGCGAAGAAGCACACGAAGCGATCAAGGAACACGCGGTGGCTGTCGCTTTGGAAATGCGCGAGCAGGGCACGAGCAAGAACGATCTGTTCGACCGACTCGCAGGCGATGTGCGTCTCGGTTTGACGGCAGATGATCTTGCGGCGCTCGTCGCTGAGCCGCTCGAGTTCACGGGTGCGGCGGTCTCGCAAGTGAATCGAGTGGTGGCGCGCATCGGCGTTATCGCGGCCAAGAACCCCGAGGCTGCGAACTACAGCCCCGGCGACATCCTCTAGACCGATAGCTACTCGAGCGGCTCGGATCTGGTTGCAGAGCCATCGGGTCGCTCGGGGCACTAGGCTGGAGCCGTGAACGAACTTCCTGCACCGCTGGAAATCCCCGGCGCCACCCACCTGCATTCGGGCAAAGTCCGCGACCTTTACACGCTCGAAGACGGCAACTTGCTCATGGTTGCATCTGACCGGATCAGTGCCTATGACTTCATCTTGGATCCCGTTATCCCAGAAAAGGGTGCGATCCTGACCCGGATGAGCCTGTGGTGGTTCGATCAACTCGCAGCGGTGATCCCCAACCACGTCATCAGCGACGAGGTGCCAGAGATCGTGGCCGGTCGGGCCTTGATCGTCGAACCACTCGACATGTTCCCGGTCGAGTGCGTGGCGCGCGGCTACCTCACCGGCTCGGGCCTCAGCGACTACCGCGCAACCGGTCACGTGTGCGGAATCGATTTACCTGCTGGGCTCGTCGACGGTTCGAAACTCCCGGCACCGATCTTTACGCCCGCTTCAAAAGCCGAATTCGGCGACCACGACGAAAACATCACGTTCGCGGACGTTGAGACCGCGGTGGGCGAGCCGACGGCCGCCGCACTGCGCGAACTCACGCTCTCGATCTATGAACTAGCCGAAGGAATCGCCCGCGAACAAGGCATCATCCTTGCCGATACAAAATTCGAGTTCGGTAGTCGCGCCGATGGCGTCATTGTGCTCGCCGACGAAGTCTTGACCCCCGACTCCTCCAGGTTCTGGCCGGTAGAAGACTACGAACCAGGGCGCGCGCAGCCCTCTTTCGATAAACAAATCGTGCGCAACTGGCTCACCTCACCCGAATCGGGTTGGGATAAGGCCTCGAACACGCAGCCTCCCGCGCTGCCCGAGGCCGTGATCGAGCGCACTCGGGCCCGCTATATCGAAGCCTACGAACGGTTGACGGGCGAAACTTGGTAGTACCCAACTAGATTGATGAGCGATACCGTTAGGTGTCGTAGGTCACAACAATCTAGGAGAGTGTCACCGTGGGGAACCTCGCATCCGTCCTTGAAGGATCGGTAGCCAAATATCCAGACCGTACCGCCATCGTCTTCGGTGACTTGCGTCTTTCGTATGCGCAGGTCAATGGGGCGGCAAACCAGGTAGCAAATCTCTTGGTAGCCCGAGGGGTGAAACCAGGTGACAAGGTCGCGATCTCGATCCCGAACGTTCCCTACTTCACCATCATTTACTTCGGCATCCTGAAAGCGGGCGCCACGGTAGTTCCACTAAACGTGCTGCTTACTGCGCGCGAAGTGGCCTACCATCTCGATGACTCTGATGCCGTCGCCTACTTTGCTTTCGAAGGCACTGCCGATCTGCCGATCGGTGACGTGGCCTGGGAAGGCTTCGGGCAAGTTAACGGCTGCACTGAGTTTTTCCTGATCAAGCTGGATTCGGCCGCGCCCGCGCCCCTGGAAGCTCCCGAATACTACGGGCCGCTTGTGGCTGAACAGTCTCCCGTATTTGAAACCGTTGCCACGGCAGATGACGACACTGCAGTGGTGCTTTACACCTCGGGCACCACCGGTCAACCCAAAGGTGCCGAGCTTAGTCATAGCAACTTGATCGCGAACGCGTCACTCGGTACGTCGTGCTTCAACGCAGACCCCGAGAACCCAGACACCTACCTCGTGGTGTTGCCGTTGTTCCACATCTTCGGTCAGACGGTGGTGCAGAACGGGGCGCTGTTGTACGGCGGAACGATGGTGCTGTTGCCACGGTTTGAAGCAGAAGCCGCGCTCGGTCTCATGCTCAAAGAAAATGTGACGTTCTTTGCGGGCGTGCCGACCATGTATTGGGGACTGTTGCAAACGTTGGCTGACGGTCGAGACGTTTCCGCTATCGCAGACAACGTCAGAGTGGCCGTTTCCGGCGGCGCAGCATTGCCGGGGGACATTCACCGCCAGTTCAAAGAGAAGTTCGGTGTCACGATTCTCGAGGGCTACGGACTGTCCGAGACTTCGCCGGTTGCCTCGTTCTCCGTGTGGGGCGAAGACCCTGTCGTGGGTTCGATCGGCCGTCCGGTTGAGGGCGTTGAGATGAAACTCATCAATGATGACTGGACCGAGGTGCCAGACGATCCCGAAGCTATTGGTGAGATCGCAATCAAGGGCCACGGCATCATGAAGGGCTATTACAACCGGCCAGCCGCAACTGCTGAAGCGATCCAGGGTGAATGGTTCCGTACTGGAGATCTCGCCAAGAAAGACGCCGCGGGCAACTACTTCATCGTTGATCGCAGCAAGGATTTGATCATTCGCGGCGGCTACAACGTGTATCCGCGCGAACTCGAAGAAGTGCTCATGGCGCATCCAGAGGTTTCGCTCGTTGCAGTGATCGGTGTACCCCATGATTCGCACGGCGAAGAGGTCAAGGCGGTGGTCGTTCGCGAACCCGGAGCCACGATTACCGAGGACGAACTACGTGAATGGGGCAAAGCGCAATTTGCCTCGTACAAGTACCCGCGGATCATCGAGTTCATGGATGCGTTGCCAATGACAGCTACTGGCAAAATCCTCAAACGGGAATTGTCGTAACAGTTCGCGTAGAAAACTCGAGTTCAGTGACGGCCGAGTGCGCGGTATTGCCAACCGGCAGCCCGCCACTCGGCCGGTTCGAGTGCGTTGCGTCCGTCGACAACGATCCGTTGCGAAACTAGTTCGCCGACCTCATTGGGATCAAGTTCGACGTATTGTGACCATTCGGTCAAGAGCAAGACGATCTCAGCACCAGCGAGTGCTTCGTTCAGGTCCTCGACATAGAGCAAGTTCGGGTACGCGGCCCGAGCGTTGTCGAGCGCAGCCGGGTCGTTGACCTTCACTGTCGCGCCTTGGAGTCGTACCTGTTCAGCCACGTTCAACGCCGGTGAGTCGCGAATGTCATCGGAGTTCGGCTTGAACGCCGCTCCCAAAACGGTTACCTTCCGGCCATGTAATGAGCCACCGAGTTCTTCACGGGCGAGATCCACCATGCGTACGCGGCGGCGGGTGTTGATCGCGTCCACTTCGGCCAGGAAACTGAGCGTCTGATCGGCGCCGAGTTCACCGGCGCGAGCCATGAACGCGCGAATATCTTTCGGCAGACAACCGCCACCGAAGCCAAGACCAGCGTTCAGGAACTTGCGGCCGATGCGGTCGTCAAGGCCGATCGCGTCGGCCAGCAAGGTGACGTCAGCGCCAGTGCGCTCACACAGTTCGGCCATCGCGTTAATGAAGGAAATCTTCGTGGCCAAGAACGAGTTGGCGGCAACTTTGACGAGTTGCGCGGTGGCCGGATCCATCAGGAGTCGAGGAGTTCCTTCGGCCAAAATCGCAGCATAAACCTCGTCGAGAGTGGCGATCGCTTGATCTCGCGTGGGGCCTTCAAATACGCCATAGACGAGGCGATCTGGATGCAGCGTGTCTTGAACGGCAAAGCCTTCACGGAGAAACTCGGGGTTCCAAATCAGCGTGGCTCCGGGCTCAGCCACTGCCAGCCGTTCAGCGAGTCGCTCGGCCGTACCGACGGGCACGGTGGACTTACCGACGATCACGTCACCTGGTTTGACGATGGTCAAGATGGAGGCGAATCCCGCCTCGACATATTGCATGTCGGCTGCGTGCTCGCCGGTCTTTTGAGGCGTTCCAACGCACAAGAAATGCACCGTGGAATCGGCCGCTTGCGCGATGTTCGTGCTGAACTTCAACCGGCCGGTTTCCTCGGTGCTTTGGAGCAATTCGGGCAGGCCTGGTTCAAAGAATGGTGCTTTGCCGGCCGAAAGGCTTTCGATCTTCCACGGGTCGGTGTCGATGCCAACGACGGTGTGTCCGAGTTCGGCCATGCTTGCTGCGTGTACGGCTCCCAAGTAGCCGCATCCGATGACGCTGATCTTCATGCCGCTACCGTACCGGCCCGAGATAGACTGTGGGGACAGTACTCAAACTTCAGTCAGGAGCCCACTGTGGTCCGCGTCATCGTTGATGTCATGCCCAAGCCCGAGATTTTGGATCCGCAAGGCAAAGCCGTATTGGGTGCACTGCCGCGCCTTGGCTTTGGTGGCGTGAGCGATGTTCGGCAAGGAAAGCGGTTCGAGCTCGAAGTTGAGTCTGCTGATGATGCGACGTTGGCTGAGGTCACCAAGATCGCCGAGACTCTTTTGTCGAACCCTGTGATCGAAGACTTCACGGTGCGGGTCGACGCATGAGCACGATTGGCGTTGTCACTTTCCCCGGTTCGCTAGACGACCGGGACGCTCGCACGGCAATCGAAGCAGCGGGCGCCAAGAGCGTCGGTCTGTGGCACGCGGACGCCGATTTGCATGGCGTCGACGCAGTCGTATTGCCGGGTGGGTTCTCCTACGGCGACTACTTGCGGTGCGGCGCCATCGCTCGGTTCGCGCCGATCATGGAGCGCGTGATCGAGTCAGCGCAGGCAGGCATGCCGGTGCTCGGTATTTGTAACGGCTTCCAAATCTTGTGCGAATCGCATTTGTTGCCCGGAGCCCTTATTCGTAATGATCACCGCACGTTCCTGTGCCGCGACCAAGACCTGATCGTCGAGAACAATTCCACTGCATGGACCTCCGATTACGAAGTCGGACAGCGAATCACCATCCCGTTGAAGAACGGCGAAGGCGGATTCGTTGCCGATGCCGAGACCGTGGCTCGGCTTGAGGGGGAAGGTCGCGTCGTGTTCCGATACGCCGATGTCAACCCGAACGGGTCGGTTAACGAAATCGCTGGCATCACGAACGAACGCGGCAACGTGGTGGGTCTCATGCCTCACCCCGAGCATGCGATCAGCGATCTCACTGGCCCGGGAACTGACGGGTTGGGTTTCTTCACGTCTGTTCTGAAGGTTTTGGTCTAGTCATGGCTACCGAAGTCGTCTTCAACGCCGATCGCGAACGCTATGAGATCACGGTGGACGGCGAGTTCGCTGGCCATGTAGATGCGATCGCTCAAGACGGCGCGATCGAAATGCCGCACACAGTCGTGCTTGAAAAGTTCAGTGGGCAAGGGCTGGCCAAGATTCTGGTTCGTGGGGCGCTCGATGACCTGCGTGCTCGCGGACTCTCGATAGTCCCGATCTGTCCGTTCGTTATCGGTTTCGTTGAGAAAAATCCCGAATACCAAGATCTTGTGAAGTAGCCGACGCCCCACCTGCGCTGAGAAAAGCGTGTGCCGCACGTCACCGCCGAATCGCCAAAATTCCTACTCCGCTCAACCGGTCACTTCTTCCTACCGGTGTTAGTCTGAAAGTGAATCTCGCTTGAGATTTCACAGATTTTTAGCACAAGGAGCGCGCGCGAATGACCGAATTTTGGCAAATGACATTGTGGATCCTCGAGGTGTTCATCCTCTTTGCGTGGATTCTCGTCATGTTTAACGTCATATCTGACCTCTTCCGCGATCAGGATTTGGGTGGATTCGCCAAGGCGATCTGGATCGTCTTGTTGATCTTCATCCCGTTCTTGACTGCGATTGTTTATGTACTTGCACGAGGTAAGGGCATGGCTGAGCGTTCCGTGGCGGCGCATGCCATGGCCAAGGAGAACGCGGATGCTTACATCCGTGAAGTGGCCGGTAGTAGTCCGGCTTCGCAAATCGCAGAAGCTAAGCAGTTGCTCGATTCAGGTGCGATTACCCAAGAAGAGTTCGCAGCGCTTAAAGCTCGCGCCTTGGCGTGAGCCCTTTCGGCAAGATTCACTAATCATTCACTCAAAGGGGTGCCATTATGATTCGTTTTCTTATTCGTACGTTGGTGTTTTTAGCGTCGGCTGCAATCGGACTGTGGGTTACCTCGCTCGTTGTTGACGGCGTCACCGTTCAGTTGAACGGCTACCTGATTACCGTCGCAATTTTTGCGGTTGCGCAGTCGATCCTGACTCCGTTCATAGCGAAGGTCGTGAGCCAGAACGCCCGGGCTTTCCTTGGCGGTGTTGGCCTTCTGTCGACGTTCGTGGCTTTGCTGTTGGCTTCGTTCTTCGGCGATTCGCTCGTGATCACGGGCGGGGTATTGACGTGGGTCGGCGCCACCGTTTTGACGTGGTTGTTCACTGCGGTCGCGACGTTGTTGCTGCCTGTTGCGCTCGTCAAGGCGGGCGTGGAACGGGCACGCAACTCTGACTAAGCGTCAAATTTTCGGACGCTTATCAGCGACAACCCCCTACATCGCAAACCACTAGATGTAGGGGGTTGCGCAATTTTCAATTATGTATATAGTGGTTCCTGCAGCTGGTTCAGCGATCCCGAACGGGAGAGTTGCTAAGAGGGAATCCGGTGAAATACCGGGACTGCCCCGCAGCGGTGAGTGGGAACGAACAGTGTCATCAGCACTGGGCACACCAGAAAACGTGCCTGGGAAGCGACGCCTACTAGGACATGCGCACGCATGACGCCCACGAGTCCGAAGACCTGCCAGTGCTCTGCAGCCCCAATGGCTGTGGGCGTCCGCGGTCTCGTGGGAAGACTGGTGGTTCACCTCGTTTCGAGGTCGTGGACGGCGTTACTTCGTTCACGAGGGGTGAACAGATGTCCTCCATTTCCGTTATCAAGCGCGACGGCAGCCGAGTCCCATACGACGGCTACGAAATCGCTCGTTCCATCGAAGAAGCCGCAGCCGGCCTGCCAGACCCCGTCACTCGCGCCACCCAACTTCGCGCGGAACTTGAGATCACCTTGTTCGACGGCATCACGAGCGAACAACTCGACGAAGCCGTTATCGCCGTCGCGCTGCAAAATGTGAAAGACGATCCCGCTTTCGACACCATCGCCTCGCGCCTCCTCGTGAAGAGCATGTACAAGAAAATCTTCGGTGAAGGCGTCACCCGCGACGAAGTGCTCACCATGTGTGGACCGGCGTTCGTCGATTCCATCCAACGCGGCGTCAACTATGGGCTGCTGGATACTCGCCTCACCGAAGTGTTCGATCTGGAAACCCTCGGGTCCGCGATCGATCCCGACCGCGACGACCTCATGAAATACATCGGCGTACGAACCATGCGCAACCGCTACATGACGGTCGCCCCCGACGGCACTCCGCTCGAAACCCCACAGTTCTTCTGGATGCGCGTGGCCATGGGCTTGGCGCTCAACGAACAGTTCTGGAGCGACGACCACGACGCACCGACGCGAGCCGCGATCGCGTTCTACGACAAAATGAGCCGCCTCGAATACTTGGCTGCCGGTTCCACGCTCGTCAACGCAGGCACGTCCTATGCTCAACTGTCCAACTGTTTCGTGATGCAGATGGAAGACGATATGGAACACATCGCCAAGAGCGTTCGTGACGTCATGTGGCTCACGAAGGGCACGGGCGGGATCGGCCTTTCCGTGACGAAACTGCGCAGCGAAGGCTCGCCCATCCGCTCCAACAACACCACCAGCACCGGTCCGATTCCGTTCATGCACACCATCGACTCCACCTTGCGTGCCGTCAGCCGAGGCGGGAAAAAGTTCGGCGCACTGTGTTTCTACATGGAGAACTGGCACATGGACTTTGCCCAGTTCATCG
>CALMUY010000240.1 GCA_937873005.1 uncultured Aeromicrobium sp.
GGGGGTCGGCTTTGGCGTTGGAGTCGAGGATGCCCAGGCAGCAGGTGTACGCGGGGAGGGATGCGCCTGCTGGCTCTTGGTGTTTCGGGGGTTGCCAGTGAAGTGCATGAATGCGAAAACTGTCGCGGAAACGGTGAGCACAGTCACGAAACTCAATGCCCAAATCTTGATACGGCTCACAGCCGAAACCCTATCTGCTGGTGCTTCATCCTCGGGCTCCTGCGCTGAGGGTACTCAAGGAAAACCCATGCGGGCCAGTTGCCTGAACCTAGGGGCGCACCATCACTTTGAGTTCGCGGCGGGCATCCATGTCGGCGTAGGCCGTGGAGATGTCGGCGAGGTCGACCGTCTTGGTGAACACGCGCCCGGGGTTGATGTCGCCGTCGAGTACCTGACGGATCGCCGGTTCGAGGTAGGCGCGTACGGGCGCCGGCCCGCCAGCGAGTCGTGCGTTCTTGCCGAACAACGAACCGAATCCTACCGGTGCCTTCTCGTATTGGGGTACGCCCACGCGTGAGATCACGCCGCCGACGCGCACGATCCCATAGGACTGTTCGTAGGCGGGCATGTGGCCAACAGCCTCAAGTACCGCGTGTGCGCCTTGGCCGCCGGTCAACTCCATCCCGCGAGCCACTGCATCGTCGCCGCGTTCGCTCACCACGTCGGTGGCGCCCCATTCGACGCCTAGTTCGGCGCGGTCTGCGTGGTGGCTGAGCAAGATGATGCGTTCGGCGCCCAGTTGTTTCGCGGCCAAAACGGCCGACAGGCCGACTGCACCGTCGCCGATCACCGCGACGGTGTGCCCGGCGGAAACCTGTGCCATGAAGGCAGCGTGATGTCCGGTCAAATACACGTCCGAGAGCGTCAGCAGCGAGCCCAGCAACTCTTCACTTGCGGCCGCCGGATCAACGTCGGGTACCTTGACGAGGCTGCCATCGGCCAAGGGGATGCGCGCAAATTCGGCTTGAAGCCCGCCGGGGTCAAAACTGCCATAAAAGCCGCCGTGTGGGCAGGACGTCTGGAAGCCGTCGAGGCAGGTCGGGCAGGTGTTGTCGCTGTAGGCGAACGGCACGACCACGAAGTCGCCAGGTTGCACAGTGCGCACCTCGGCGCCGACTTCTTCAACTACCGCGATCATCTCGTGGCCGATCGGACGACCGGTTTCGCTGGGTCGTTCGCCGTGATAGTAGTGCAGATCTGAGCCGCACACGCAAGACCGCACCGCACGCACAATCGCATCGGTGGGGTGAACGATGCTGGGGTCGGGTGCGTCGATCACGCGGATGTCGCCGGCGCCAAAAATGTAGGTAGCTTTCATGTGTTCCAGTAAACATGGAATTCGTGAGCTTTGACGTACGGGGCGGACTGCTGGGGTACCTGCTTCAGCGTTCAGCAGCGACATACACCCACGCTTCGTGCCCAGAGTTGAGGGTGACGAGCGTGCGGGCGTAGTCGTCGACTTCGTACGCGTCGGCGGCGGCGAGTTGCGCGTCGGTAACTTCGAGCGCAACGCCTGCGACATGGTCGTCGGCGGAGCCGGGATGCAGGATCGGGTGGCGGTCTTCGCCGCTCGTGGCGAGGACGTCTGGGTCGGTGATGGTGACCCAATCGAGACGCCAGCCCGGCAGTGAGTCTTCGGTGGTGGGTACGGGGCCGCCGAACAGTTCAGTTTGGACGTGCGGGTGACGCAGAGTGCCGTATGAGAAGAGGTGGTGGGTCATGTTTTCATGCTAGTTCTCGAGCGGTCGAGTTCAGGATGGACTAAAGGGATTGATCACTCGGAGGCCTGCGGTAAGGAACGGCGCGGTATCGCGAGTCGCAATCGCGAAATCGTGTGCACGAACGGTTGCTGCGATGAGCGCGTCGGCGTTGCCGATGGACGTGCCGTTATTGCGGGCATCGGCACGTAGTCTCACGTAGGCGTGTGATGCGTCTTCGTTGAAGGTGAGAATCCGGTCGGTGAAAAGAGGACGAATACCGTTCTCGAACGTGTTGGTGAGTGCGTCTTTTCTTTGGCCTTCAGGCATTGCTGCCAAGCCGAACCGAATCTCGGCCAAGGTCATCGTGGTGAGGTAGAGGGTCGCGGCTGATTGTCGGTTGACCCATTCGACGACAGCGGGCGCAGGTTGCGCGCGTATGAGTTCGGCAATGACGTTCGTGTCGAGAGCAATCACGTGAAATCGATCGGTTCAGTGGAACTGGTGTCGCGTTGGAAATCGAGGTCGAATCCACCGACTTCTGCAGCGA
The DNA here is from genome assembly GCA_937873005.1 of uncultured Aeromicrobium sp. Classification (GTDB taxonomy): domain Bacteria; phylum Actinomycetota; class Actinomycetes; order Propionibacteriales; family Nocardioidaceae; genus Aeromicrobium. Next base: position 2,248 of record CALMUY010000240.1, read on the forward strand.
TATTGGCGATTTGGGTTCCGAAGCCAACCTGATCTTCAGGCAGAACTGCATCGCTCAAGATCTGGCGTACTTCAGCTTCAGTGCTGTGGCCATGGGCTTTCGCACGGGCCTTGAGCGCTCGATGGGTTTCGTCGCTGAGATTTCGGACCACGATCGCGGGCATCGCCACCACCTCCAACTGATATCGAGTATTGAAAATGATATCACCTGTTGGTGAGGTAGGGGCGGGCTTCGTGGATGGTGATGGTGGTGGTCGGT
>CALMUY010000241.1 GCA_937873005.1 uncultured Aeromicrobium sp.
CCCGTGTTGTCGAAGGGCCTTGAACGTGCTTTCCGCAAGCGCAAGATCGCCTTCAAGACCGGCGTGAAGTTCACCGGCGTCACCCAGAACGACGATGGCGCGGTGGTCACACTCGAGAACGGCGACACCATCGAAACCGACTTGGTGCTCGTGGCCGTGGGTCGCGGCCCGAACAGCGAAGGCATGGGCTTTGAGAATGCCGGCGTGACTGTCGATCGCGGCTGGGTCCCCACCGACGAGCGCCTGCGCACGAACGTGCCTGGCGTGTTCGCCGTCGGCGACTTGGTTCCCGGTTTGCAGTTGGCTCACCGCGGTTTTGCCCACGGTATTTTCGTGGCCGAAGAGATCGCCGGTTTGAACCCAGAACCGATCCGCGATTCAGGCATCCCGCGCGTCACCTACTGCGAGCCTGAAGTCGCATCGGTTGGTTTGACCGAGGCTCAGGCTCGCGAACAATTCGGCGACGTCGACACCTACGAATACAACTTGGGCGGAAACGGCAAGAGCCAAATTTTGGGCACTGCCGGTCTCGTGAAGTTGGTTCGCCAGAAGGACGGCCCCATTGTGGGTGTTCACATGTTGGGTGCGCGCATGGGTGAGCAGATCGGCGAAGCATCAGTGATCGTGAACTGGGAGGCCTACCCCGAAGACGTGGCCCAGTTCATCCACGCACACCCGACCCAAAATGAATCCCTCGGCGAAGCCGCTTTGGCTCTGGCCGGTAAGCCCCTACACGCGCACAGCTGAACGGATTGAGGACAAGCATGGCAACGAATGTCACCCTTCCCGCTCTTGGTGAATCAGTCACCGAGGGAACAGTCACCATGTGGCTCAAGAGCGTCGGCGACACCGTCGAGGTCGATGAACCGCTGCTCGAAATCTCGACCGACAAGGTGGACACCGAGATCCCATCTCCGGTAGCGGGCGTCCTGCTCGAAATCCGCGCAGCCGAAGACGACACCGTCGAAGTCGGCGCTGTTTTGGCTGTCGTTGGCGAAGCTGGCGAGTCTGGTGGAGACGCTGGCGCGGCTCCTGTTGCGGAGGCTCCTGCGGCGGAAGTTGCACCAGAACCTGTCGCGCCTGAGCCGGTAGCTGAGGTTGTGCCCGAGCCTGCTGCAGAACCCGTCGCTGCACCTGCTGCAGCGGCACCTGCCGGTGAAGGCACACCGGTCACCTTGCCCGCCTTGGGTGAATCAGTCACTGAAGGCACCGTCACAACGTGGCTCAAGAACGTCGGCGACACCGTCGAGGTCGATGAACCGCTACTCGAAATCTCAACCGACAAAGTCGACACCGAGATCCCTTCACCGGTCGCTGGCGTCTTGCTCGAAATCCGCGCTGCCGAAGATGAAACCGTCGAGGTTGGCGCTGTTTTGGCCATCGTTGGCGCAGCGGGCGGTGCTCCCGCAGCCGCACCAGCACCTGCTGCACCAGAACCTGCGCCTGTTGTTGAAGCTGTGCCTGAGCCTGCACCGCAAGTCGCTGTTCAGATTCCGGCTCCGGCACCTAACCCCGAACCTGCTCCTGCCCCAGCAGCACCCGCTGCCTCGGCACCAGCAGCACCTGCAGCATCTGCTGGTGACTCGAGCGACGGTTACATCACGCCAATCGTGCGCAAGTTGGCTCGCCAGCACGGCGTCGATTTGGCTACGGTCACGGGAACGGGCGTAGGCGGACGCATCCGCAAGCAAGACATCATCGATGCAGCGAAGGCTGCTCCTGCAGCACCCGCAGCAAGCACTGCTACCGCCGCGGCTCCCGTAGCCCCGCTGGCTCCGTCGCCGTTGCGCGGAAAGACCGAGAATCTTTCTCGCTTGCGCAAGACAATTGCCAACCGCATGGTCGAATCACTCGCGATTTCTGCGCAGCTGACCACCGTCGTTGAAGCAGACGTCACTGAGATTGCTCGTCTGCGCGCCGCGCACAAGGATGCGTTCGCAGAGCGTGAGGGTGTCAAACTCACCTACCTGCCGTTCTTCGCCAAGGCCGCTATCGAAGCACTCAAGGCGTTCCCGCAAGTGAACTCGGCGCTTGATATGGAAGCTGGCACGGTCACCTACCCCGAAGGCGAACACTTGGGTGTGGCCGTCGACACCGAACGCGGCTTGATCGTTCCCGTCATTCGTGACGCTGGCGATTTGAGCATTGCTGGTTTGGCGCGCAAGATCAACGATGTTGCGACCCGCACTCGCGAGAACAAGATCAACCCGGATGAACTAAGCGGTGGCACGTTCACGTTGACGAACACGGGCAGCCGCGGCGCCCTGTTCGATACGCCGATCATCAACCAACCACAAGTGGCCATCCTCGGCACCGGCGCGGTGGTCAAGCGAGCAGCAGTGCTGACCGACGAAAACGGTAGCGACAGCATCGCGATTCGCAGCATGGTGATGTTGGCGTTGACGTACGATCACCGCATCGTGGACGGAGCCGACGCTGGTCGCTTCTTGAGCGCGATCAAGCATCGCCTCGAGGCTGGCGAGTTCGAAGGCGAATTGGGCTAGCCATGCTCATCGTGGTCGCGGGTGCTTCTGGCTTCCTCGGCACAGCCCTGACTGCAGAGTTAACGGCGCAAGGTCACCTCGTGGTGGCTTTGCGCCGTTCTCTTCATCCGGTCAAACCTGAAGAGTGGGATCCGAGTCGAGGTCTCGTGGATCACGATTTGATCGCCCGCAGCGATGTGGTGATCAACCTTTCGGGGTCGCCCATTTCAGCTTGGCCTCGCACGGCCAAACGCAAGCACGCGATTCTGCGTTCACGCGTGGAATGCACGGCGACGCTCGCCGATGCGATCGCTGCTGCGGCTAATCCACCAGTGTTCTTGTCGGCGTCGGGCATGAGTTGGTACGGCACGGATCGCGGCAGCGACGTCCTGCGCGAATCGAGCACTGCGGGCCAGGGTTTTCTCGCTGGCGTCGCGCACGCGTGGGAGGCGGCCGCGCAGGAAGCGATCGACGCGGGCGCGCGAGTCGTGTTCTTGCGCACCTCACTCGTCTTGAACCGGGCAGGCGGGGCGCTGAAAATCATGAAAGTGCCGTTCTCGTTCGGGCTGGGTGGGCGCCTGGGTTCTGGTCGGCAATATTTCTCCCACATTTCGCTGCGCGATTGGGTGGGCGCTGCTGTTCACTTGATCAACTCTGACGTTCACGGGCCCGTCAACATGGCGAATCCGAACCCGGTCACCAATCGCGAGTTCACGCGGGCTTTGGGTCGCGCCCTCAAGCGACCGGCGTTCATCCCCGTTCCCGCGTGGGCGTTGCGTTTCGTGTTGGGATCAATCGCCGACGACCTTCTCGGGTCGCTGCGACTTGAACCTCAAGCACTCCTTGAGTCTGGGTTCAAATTCCACGACGCAACCATCGAGGCAACTCTGCAGAACGCCCTCAACGACTAGCGCGTTGACCCACCGGTTCGGTTTCGGCGATTCGCCACCGTTCATCAAACGTGACCTTCACACGGAGCTGCTGCCACTGCCCCGCCGGCAAAACTCGACGAGAACCATCAGCTAAGAGAACTTCAGCGCGCTGTAACCGCTCGGTGACGTGAATCGTCCCATCGTCTTTCACCGTGCAGTCGTTCCGTTCCATCTCCAGATCGACAACCCTGATGCCTCGTTCTTGATAGCGGGACAAAAGCTTCACGTCGGCTCGCGCAATCGCGGGCGTCTCATACATGTCGGCCAGCATTGCCGGCGCTGAATACGCATAGGCGAAAGCACGGTTCTCGTCGAGTGCATCCAACACGACGCAGGGGTGCGATGTGCGCGTTATCAACACGGCCAAATACTGAAGAAGTTCAAACACTCCTGCACTGTGCCCGATATCGACCGATTCGGTCGCGCTTATTCCACAAGCGCGTGGTTCTGAGGCGGGCGTAGGCTGACAGGGTGGAGTTCAACACTGATCGGCTGGGCGCGAACGCGATCGACTATGTCGAAGCATGGGAATGGCAGCGCCGCCTACTCACTCAACGTGCCGACGGGCTCATTGATGACACGATCCTGTTGCTGGAACATCCGCCCGTTTATACCGCCGGCAAACGCACGGAACCGCACGAACGACCTCAAGACGGCACCCCTGTCGTGGACGTGGACCGAGGCGGAAAGATCACGTTCCATGGGCCGGGCCAACTCGTCGGGTATCCGATCACGAAACTTCCGTCGCATGTGCTGGTGGTTGACTATGTGCGCCGCGTCGAAGAAGCGCTCATCCGTGCGCTGGCCGAGTTCGGGGTCGAGACTGGGCGCGTTGACGGCCGCTCGGGAGTGTGGCTGGCAGCAGGCAGTGGCCGCCCCGAGCGCAAGATCGCCGCGATCGGGATTCGCGTTTCGCGTGGTGTCACGATGCACGGCTTCAGCCTCAACTGCAACGTCGATATGGGCTGGTATGACAGGTTCCTTCCTTGCGGTATCGCCGATGCTGGCGTGACCAGTTTGAGTCTCGAACTCGGGCGTGATGTGCCGGTGAGTGAGACGATCGATCCCGTTTCTCGGCACCTGTGCGAACTGCTCGCATGGCAGCCCTACACGCCAAGCCCCGACATCAACACCATCGAACATCCGACTGTCCCTGTGTTGGGTGTGTGAGCGCGATGCTCACTGCAGCGACCGTGACCGGAGCGTGGGCTTGTGTCGCGCGTAAGGTGGAGTTGTGACTGTCGCACCAGAGGGTCGCAAGTTATTGCGCCTAGAAGCTCGCAACGCCGAGACACCCATCGAAAAGAAGCCGTCGTGGATCAAAACACGCGCAAAAATGGGTCCCGAATATCGCGACATGATGAGCCTGGTCAAGAACGAAGGCCTCCACACGGTATGCCAAGAGGCAGGCTGCCCCAACATTTACGAATGTTGGGAAGACCGCGAAGCCACGTTCCTGATCGGTGGCGACGAATGCACTCGCCGTTGTGACTTCTGCCAGATCGCGACTGGCAAACCTGTTGCCCTTGATATGGATGAACCGCGGCGTGTGGCCGAGAGCGTTCAGACGATGCAGTTGCGTTACGCGACGATCACAGGTGTTGCGCGCGATGACTTGCCCGACGGTGGCGCTTGGCTGTATGCCGAGACGGTCCGTAAGATTCACGAGCTCAACCCGAATACGGGCGTCGAGAACTTGATCCCCGACTTCAATGGCGTGCCCGAACTCCTGCAAGAGGTTTTTGAGTCTCGGCCCGAAGTGCTAGCCCACAACGTAGAGACCGTGCCGCGTATTTTCAAGCGGATTCGTCCGGCGTTCCGGTACGAGCGTTCGCTCGACGTGTTGACGAAAGCACGCGAGTTCGGGCTCGTCACCAAGAGCAATCTCATTTTGGGTATGGGTGAAACGCGCGAAGAGATCTCTCAGGCTCTGCAGGATTTGCATGATGCCGGCTGCGACCTCATCACGATCACGCAGTACTTGCGCCCGAACGCGTTCTTGCATCCGGTTGACCGCTGGGTCAAGCCCGAAGAGTTCGTCGAACTGCATGACGAAGCTACCGAAATTGGTTTCTTGGGCGTCATGTCTGGACCGCTCGTGCGCTCGTCGTATCGCGCCGGCCGCTTGTATCAGCAGGCTGTCGAAGCGCGTAGTAACTGACTGTTGCCTCTGCGGTAAACGTGCGCGAGTCGCTGGCGTAAACTTGTCACCATGTCAACTCCCGCTGCTGCACCCACTGGACGCATCGCGCAAATGCGCCAAGCATACAAACTGACCAAGCAATACGATCCCCGTATCGGTTTGATCCTTTTTGCGACGTTCATTGTCGTTGCTGCAGTTGTGGCGGGCTTGTCGATTTGGTTGCTCGGCACGGGTTGGCTCGCGATCACTGCGACGGTGGTAACCAGTCTCTTGTCGGCATTTTTGGCGACAACGATTCTGTTTGGGCGACGCGCCGAGAAGGCGATGTTTGCGCAAGTTGAAGGCCAAATTGGTGCGGCCGCTGCGGTCCTCCAAATGTTGGGTCGCGGTTGGACGATTGCACCGGGTGTAGGCGTCAACAAGAGCCAGGACATTGTGCATCGCGCGATTGGTCGCGCTGGTGTGGTCTTGGTGGGCGAAGGCAAAAGCCTCTCGCGCACGAAGAACTTGCTCGTCACCGAAGCAAAAAAACATGAGCGCATGGTGGGCGAAACGATTCCGGTGACCACGATTTTGGTGGGCGACGCTGAAGGTGCCACTCCCCTGCCGAAGCTCGTCAAGACGGTTCGCAAACTGCC
>CALMUY010000242.1 GCA_937873005.1 uncultured Aeromicrobium sp.
GCTTGGTTGCCCGTTCATGAAACTCGGGGCGAGGGTCTCCTACGCCCTTGCCGACATCGAAGCCTTCGAACGACGCGTCTCGCGTTGTTCGACTTCGGTTCGGGCGTACCAGTGAGGGGGTGGCCATGAGCGATCTGACCATCTTCCCCGCCGACATCGCCGAGATGTCCGTCAGCCAACTGGCCGCACTGCCGCCCGCGCAGAAACACGAGATCGACAAAAACCTCGACGCGGCAATCGACTGGCTCAAGAAGGCCCGTACCAAGTTCGAAGCGGCGCTGGATCTGTGCTACGGCGAGCAGGCCCGTGCTGCGCTGCGCGAGTCCGGGCGCGATTTCGGTACCGCCCACATCAGTGATGGCGTGCTGCGCATCAAGTTTGAACTGCCAAAGAAGACGTCCTGGGATCAGGACATGGCACGCGAGCTTGCTGCGCGCATCGTGGCCTCCGGCGACAAGGTCGAGCACTACTTCGACATCAAGTTCTCGGTTCCCGAATCCCGCTACACGAACTGGCCACCGGCGCTGCAACAGCAATTCGCCGCTGCCCGCACTGTGGATGCCGGCAAGCCGTCTTTCACCCTTTCCATTGACTCAGGGGAGTGACCATGAGCGCAATCATTCCCTTCCAGTTCGACGCGCACGCCGTGCGCGTCCAGGTCGACGATCTGGGTCTGCCGTGGTTCAACGCCAATGATGTGTGCTCGGCGCTGGAGTTCGCCAACCCGCACAAGGCCGTTGCCGATCACGTTGATGCCGATGACCTAACGAAACGTGAGGTCATCGATTCGCTCGGCCGCCCGCAGCGCGCCAACTTCATCAACGAATCGGGACTCTACGCCCTGATCCTCGGCAGCACCAAGGAGGCTGCCAAGCGCTTCAAACGCTGGGTCACCAGCGAAGTATTGCCCGCTATCCGCAAGACCGGTGGCTTTACCGTCGCCAACACACAGCCGGCCTTGTCTGCACCAACACAGGATCGAGTGAGCGCCATTTTGCTGATCGGCGAAGCCATCGCCAAGGTGCCCGGCGTCAAAACCGGCATCGTGATGGCCGCGACGCTGACCTGCATCCAGGAGAACACCGGCCTCACCGTCGA
>CALMUY010000243.1 GCA_937873005.1 uncultured Aeromicrobium sp.
AAGCCAAACCATCACGGCCGAAGTCAACCCCGGCATCGTGCTCGTGCGTGTCCCGTTGCCACTGCCAGTCTCCGAATAGGTTGAGCGCAGCCGAGGGCACTATTCTGGCAACAAATTTCTTGCACGGCTCGCTCACCAAATCACGCTGTTCACATCCCTGAGGTGAATGATCAAACAATGAGCTCTCACATCGACTCAACCACGAGGCGTGCACGCTTTGCGGTCGCGTTCGCGTTCGCCACTCAGGGTGGCGTCTTCATCACGTTGACCACGCACTTGCCCGAAATCGCGAAACGCTGGAAGCTTTTGGAACTTGAACTGTCCGGCGTCATGCTCATGATGGTGTTGCTCTCCGGGGCAGGCTCAGTCTTGGCCGAAGTGCTGGCGAAAAAGCTCTCCTCGGCCACGCTCCTACGGATTGGTCTGGCCGGCGCAATGGTCGCCATTCCGATCATCACGTTGGCGCCAGAAGCGATCGTGTTCTTCGCAGGGATGGCCGTTTACGGCCTCGCTCTTGGCACGATCGACGCAACCACGAACATGCAAGCAGTCGCTATTGAGCACCGATACGGACGACCGATCTTGCCTTCCTTCCATGGCGCCTGGACGCTTGGCGGCGTAATCGGCGCGGGCATCACCTTGCTCACCGCGAAGCAGCCGCTCGAGCTTTCTGCCGTCGTTGCCGTCGTCCCACTGGTGGCTCTGCTGCTACCGTTCCTTCGCCGAGTGGGAATGCCCGTGAGTCTCGATTCGGTCAGCATTCCGTGGCGACCGATCATGTTGGTTGGCGTTGCGCTCATCCTGTTCTATATGGTCGATACGGCTGCGTTCACGTGGGGCCCGATCTATCTCGACAAGGTTTTCGACGCCCCGTCAACTCTCGTCGCACTCGCCACGTTCCCTTACCTTTTGGCTAGCGGCACGGTGCGCTTGGCAGGCGACTATCTGGTGTCGCGGTTCGGTTCTACCTTGATCCTTCAGGCCGGTACGCTCGTGGCTGTCGTAGCACTTGCCGTCGTGGTATTCGCCCCGAGTTGGCAGATCGCGGTACTCGGTTTCACCCTGCTCGGCACAGGCGTCGCCGTGATCGCTCCGTTGAGTTTCTCAGCGGCTGCTCGGATCGCTTCGGCACATGCCGACGTCGACGAAGACACCCGGCAAGCAATGGTCGACACCGTGATCGCCCGCTTCAACCAGTTCAACTACGCCGGCGCGCTCTTGGGCGCGGTCATGATTGGTGTGATCGGTGCCGCGAACTTGCGAATCGGATTCGCCGTACCGATGGTGCTCATTCTCGGCATATTGCCGCTCGCTCGCATTTTCGGTCAGGTCGGATTCGGTCAATCAACCAAGAATTAATGGTTCGCGAAGGGTCCTGTACGTGGAGCCCACGTTCCGGGAACAACGGCACTGATGATGGTTCCGTCCCCGCGACGACGGCCAGGCACCGGCGGCGGTGTGCCATCAATGATCGGCCCTTGGTCTGCGAGTGGCACGACCGTGGGTTCATCAATGGCGATCTCGACCTTTTGGCCGCGCACGTCGACGATGCGGTCCCAGAAAGTTCCGGTCGCATCAGCATCGCGCTGCTCAATCTCGAACGAGACGTGCTCGCGACGCAACGTCACCCGAACTCGGGTTCCAGCGAATGTGAGCCGGAACGCCAACTCGGTCCAAGACGCGGGAAGTCGCGGGTCGAACCGGAACGTGCCGCCGTTGTCGCGGAATCCACCAAATCCATGAACGAGTACACCCCACACGCCGCCCGCTGAAGCCACGTGTACGCCCTCGGAGGTGTTGTTGTGACGATCAACTAAGTCGGTCATGAGGGAACCGTGGAAGTAGCGGTAGGCAAGTTCTTGATAGCCGACTTCAGCGGCAATGATCGATTGGACCACTTCGGACAGCGATGAATCGCCCGTCGTAATCGGGTCGTAATACTCGAAATTGGCGCGCTTTTCCGCGAGCGTGAAATGTTCGCCCTGCAACAACATCGCCAACACCACGTCCGTTTGCTTGAGCACTTGAAGTCGATAGATCACCAGCGGGTGGTAGTGCAGCAGCAAGGGGAGTTTGCTAACGGGAGTGCCCTCCAGATCCCACACTTCGCGTTCAAGGAAATGCTGGTCTTGCGGGTGGATCCCCATATGTTCGTCGTAGGGGATCGCCATGTCGGCGGCGGCCTTACGCCAACTGTCGACTTCGTCCTCGTCGAGCCCAAGTCGAGAAACGAGTTGTTCATAGGCCTCAGCGTCGTGGTCACGCAGGTCGGTAACCGCCGCTGCCGCGCGTTCGAGATTGAATCGCGCCATCACGTTGGTGAAGAGGTTGTCGTTCACGACAGTCGTGTATTCGTCCGGGCCAGTGACGCCGTGAATATGGAACTGTCCGTCTTCTTCGGCACGCCAGAAGCCCAAGTCGACCCACATTCGCGCGGTTTCAACCAAAATTTCAACGCCCTCAGTTCGCGCAAAGTCACGGTCGTTGGTCGCAGTCACATATTGGTTCAACGCGTAAGCGACATCCGCATCGATATGGAACTGGGCTGTTCCAGCCGCATAGTAGGCGGAGGCTTCCTCCCCGTTAATCGTGCGCCACGGGAAAAGGGCGCCTCCTACGGCGACTTCGCCGGCGCGTTTTCGGGCCGCCGGTAGCAGTGCGTGCCGGAATCGCAAAGCGTTCCTAGCGACTTGTGGCGTCGTGTAGGTGAGGAACGGCAGCATATAGATTTCGGTGTCCCAAAAATAGTGCCCGCTGTATCCCGAACCGGACACGCCTTTCGCACCGATACCGAAACCTTCGGCCCGAATACTTGCTTGCGCGATGTGAAACAGATTCCACCGCACAGCCTGCTGAATCTCTGGTTCATTCGCGATCTCGACGTCTGAACGGTCCCAGAATGCTTCGAGCCAATCCTGCTGATCGCGGTACAACCGTTCCACGCCTTCCCGATGCGAGCGTTCGAGCGTGTGCCGGCAACGGTCGAGAAGTTCGGGAACGGGAACCCCACGAGAGGTGTGATAACTGACGAGTTTGGTGAGCCGGATCGGGACTCCGGGATGAGCGTCAATCCGGTACGTCACCTTGGCGAGGTCATCGGTGATGTGGTGTTCAACGGCGAACTCATCGCTCGTATCCAATTGGTGGTCAGCAACGACCGCGAGCGTCATCCCGCTCTCGGCACAGCGGTATCCCAGTTCCACGCGCTCGCGTTCGGATTCGAATCGTTGATGCTGGGGCTCGAGCACGCGCCGGTCAAATGCATTCGCTTTACGCGGGTCGAGCCCTTCGCCCATTGCCTTGTGTGGAACGTGGTATTCGTCTTCTCCGTCTTGGCGATTGAGCACGAGCGACGCGATCGAGATCGGCGCCGCATGATCAAGGAGTTCTACGTCAAGGTGCATGACCGCCAAATGGCGTTCGGTGAACGACACCATTCGGCTCGAGCTGACGCGCACCCGCTTTCCGCTCGGCGTTTGCCAGATCATCGACCTGCGCAAGATACCTTCACGGAAGTCCAACGAACGCTCGTAATCGATGATGTCGGCCGCCGAGAGGAGCAGCGGCTCATCGTCCACGTAGAGGCGCACGATCTTGGCATCAGGTACGTTCACGATCGTCTGGCCGACGCGTGCGAACCCGTACGCTTCCTCAGCATGAGTGATGGGCCACGTTTCGTGGAAGCCGTTGATGAACGTTCCGTGCGAATGCGAATCACGGCCTTCTTCAACGTTTCCACGCATGCCGAGGTAACCGTTGCCTAGCGCAAATAGCGTCTCGGTGGTGCCAAGCGAATCGGCGTCAGGAAACTTTTCGACGAGCCGCCATTCGTCCGCGGGCCACCTGGTGCGATCCATATCGGGAGTCGTGGTTTTGTCGTTCCAGTTCATAGCAAGTCCCCAAGGTCATCGACAACAAGATCGGCCCCGTTTGCTTTCAGAACTTCGTGGCCGGCACCGCGGTCCACACCGAGTACGAGCCCAAACGCACCAGCGCGGCCAGACTGAACCCCCGAGACGGCATCTTCAACCACGACCGCGTGCGACGGCTCGACGCCCAAGCGCGAAGCCGCAGCCAGATACATGTCCGGAGCCGGCTTGCCCGGAACGCCGTTTATCTCGGCAACCGTCCCATCGACCACGACCGGGAAGTAGTTGGCGATGCCCGCGATACTCAAAACTTCCGGTGCGTTGCGTGAACTGGATACAACCGCCATGTGCGTGCCGAGTTCGTGCAAGTGTTCGATCAGCGCGAGCGAGCCTGGATAGGGCGCAATTCCGTCTCGCGCCAATAGTTCTTCGAACTGAGCGTTCTTTCGGTTCCCGAGGCCACACACCGTTTTCGCTGCCGGGGGATCACTGGGGTTTCCCCACTCGCATTCAAGTCCGCGCGCTGCCAGCATGGCGGCCACTCCGTCGTAACGAGGACGGCCGTCAACATAGGCGAAATAGTCGGCTTCGCTGTAGGGGGCAATCTCGGGGTAGTCCGCGAAGAATTGTGTGAACATCGTGAACCAAGCGCGCTGGTGCAATTCAGCTGTTGGAGTGAGTACGCCGTCCAGATCGAACAGTACGGCTTCATAGTCGTTCCAGTTCACGGTTTTAGCCTAGGCGCTGTTTGCCCAAGAACCTATTTCGGCCACACGCCCGCAGCATCACGCCGATGCGATCCCGCCAGATGCGTGTTTACGATTCCGATCGCTTCCATCAACGCGTACATCGTGGTCGGCCCGACAAACGCAAAGCCCCGCTGCTTGAGCGCCTTAGCGAGCGCGAGTGATTCTGGGGATTGTGTCGGAATGTCGGCCAGCCGTGTTGGGGACGGCGTGGTCTTGGGCTGGAAACTCCAGACGAAATCAGCGAGGCCCCCATCGCCCCGAAGTTTGATTGTTGCGCGAGCGTTGGTGATTGCGGCGATGATTTTCGCGCGATGACGGATGATGCGGTCGTCGGCCAGAAGCCGTTCGACGTCCGCGTCGCCGAACGTCGCAACAACATCTGGATTGAATCCGGCGAAAACTTCGCGAAACGCCTCGCGCTTTCTCAGCACCGTCACCCAGGCAAGCCCGGCTTGAAAGCCTTCAAGCACGAGGCGTTCGTAGACGCCGGTTTCGTCGCGGACGGGCATTCCCCACTCGGTGTCATAGTAGTCGCGCAGCAGTGGATCCGTGGCCGCCCAGATGGGGCGTGCCAACTGGTCAGGGCCGACGACGAGGTCCGCAGAGACGTTCATGTCACCGAATTGTGACTTGCCGGCTGATGAGTTCCTGTCGTACAGACCGTTGAGCACTCGTCAGTGGTTCAGCAATGGCGAGAGCCGATTGCAGGCTCTCCTGAAATGCGGGAGTGGCTGCGGCCACATCTCGAGCCGAAACGCCTTCGAGTTCCCAGACGGGAACGAGCACTCCATGGGCGCGGAACATGCCGATCAATTTGGTTCCGTCGATGATCTTGTCTTGGCCTTCCGCTTTAAGTCGCGAGAACGCATCAAGCAGGCGGTCTTCGTCTGCCCAGGGCATGACCCAACGCAAGAAGACGTGATCGCCCATATCAGTAACCCACGCAGATTCGACCGTCGCCAGTCGTTCGCTTTGCCACAGGTTGTCGTTGACTGTGCGCATGGCGGCTAGAGCGTCGGCAGAATCTGCCTCCTCGGGAGTCAACCACCAATTGAAATCAGCGTGGTTTTCGATAAGAAATTGGCCGCCTTCGGCAATGAGATCTTGGAGTCGAGCTCCGGGTACCGGCGTCGTCATCTTGACGACAGCGCCCGGTTCGAGCGTCTCGGCAAGCTCAATGACATGGGCTAGGTCACGGCTCACGTCCCCGTTGTTGTGTGGGACTTGCAAAGCGACCCAGATTTCGCCGTCTGGTCGCACGAGACCGACGCCGTTACCCGGCAGCATCGTGACGAGTCGCAGCGTACGGCCGCTCTTGAGCGTGGTCGTTGCGGTCGCGGAGGTGACGAACTCGCGCAGCGCGATGAGGTCGCCTTCTTGATCTATTCCGTTGAACGCACGAATGACTGCGGGGATTTTGGCGGTCGGTTTGATTCGCCTGCTCTTTTTGCCCATGGGTCAACCGTAGCGAGTCCCGGTTGCTGCCTCGGTAGAAGATCAGCTCAAAGGAAGGGTGGCGCGAATGCGCGTGCCGGCGCTTTGGTCGACGCTCCAGTCTTGTGACAACTGACTGATGATGGCTAGACCGCGCCCGTTGGTGGAGTCTTCATCAAACGGCTTCGGAACTAAGTCGCCGCAGTCGCCGGCATCGGCGACTTCAAGTTCAAGTTTGACCCCGTTAAGGGACCAACCGATTTCCATCATGCCCTTGGCGTCAGGCGTGCCGTGACACACTGCGTTGGCGATCATTTCGCTGAGCACGATGAGAGCGATATCGATCGTATCGATCTCGACACGGTTCACGGTGAGGAATGCGGCAAGCTTCGTACGCGCGATGCTGGGCGTGGAGGACACAAACGGGAGATGCATCGAATCGGCGACGATTGTCATCCGTGCCTCCTTCGGTCGAAGACCTGACTTTCCGGTCATACCTGACGGTTTGACACAACTAAACCATTCGAGAGAGTCATGGGCAAGCCATTCTCAAAAAGAAGTATGCCCTACATCACATTGTAGACACGCATCGTTTCCTGTCATGTGCGTAACTCTGGCCACATGCGTCTCAAAACCAGACCCCCGCCTCAGCTAACGCCAAAACGGGGGTCTCGTTAAAACAGAACTCAGCTGTCTTTTGCTGCAGCCTTAAGGCGTGAGCCAGCGCTCACCTTAACGCCGAAACCAGCGGGGATTTCAATAGTGTCACCGGTTGCAGGGTTGCGACCCGTACGTGCAGCACGTTCTACGCGCTCTACGGAAAGCACACCTGGAATCGATACTTTTTCGCCCTTAGCGATGGCATCGATGACGATGTCGGCGAAGCCAGCGAGGAAGTCGTCGGCCTCCTTCTTGGTGCTGCCGGTCTTTTCAGCCAGCGCGGCGACGAGGTCGTTGCGTGAAAGTGCCACGAGTCTTCTCCTGAATGGTTCGAACAGATACAAGCGACAGTTTATGGACGCACTAGCAATTTATGTCACCGAATCGCGGCGTGTCGTAAAAATTCACGGTGAAAATCCGCTGGAAACCCGGATTATTTCGCTTATGAGGGTCAGATACGTCATTCGAGAAACGGACGTCACGCCGAGACTCGCAAGATGAGGAGTCGACCATTGGGTGTCAATGAGCCAATTTTCAGCACCCGACATGATGTCTACGAGGTGAACGAGCGCTGCCTTCGAGGCATCTCGTTTCGCGTGAAACATCGACTCTCCAGCAAAGAACGATCCCAACGCAAGGCCATAGAGTCCACCAACGAGGTGACCGTCCGCGTCTCGCGTTTCGATCGAGTGCGCCCAGCCGGCTTCATGAAGTGTCACGTAGGCGGCTCTAATCTCGCCCGAAATCCAACTACCCGGTCGCCTCGGATCAGCACACCGGTCAATCACATTTTCAAACTCAGTATCGACCGTAAAGGAAAAATCACGCAGCGAACGCTGGAGCGATTTACTGATCTTGAGATCACCGGGCCGCAGAATGCCCCGCTCGATTGGAGACCACCACATAAGTTCGTCTTCGATCGGCATTGGAAAGAGACCCTGCCGATAAGCACCGAGGATCGTGCCCGGTTCCAGGTCGGCTCCACCACACACGAGATCGCGCTCGGGCCACTCGAACGACGTGAAATCGTACGAGCTCGAACACGGAATCCCGGCGTCAAACATCAAGCGTCCGCATCAGGTGGTGGCGTGCACGGTCGGCCCAACGGTGGTGCGGTTCGGCCGAAACGCACTCGTTGATGGCATGCCACGTTGCCGCCCGATTTACCGCCTGCGTCCGACGCGCTGCTGCCCACATGGCATTGAACGTAGCCTCGTCGAGTCCCCACGCGTGACGCCAGGCCGATTCGACTTGATTCCACCAATCGGGATGCTCAGTTTCCAGAATTGAATATGGGACGACAAGCGTTTCAAGAACGTGCCCCCACTGACTGTCGCCGAAATCGAATACTGCAACTCCATCGGCACGCGTGAATGCATTGCCCAGGTGAGCATCGCCGTGTTGCCACGACGGCCCCAACGGCCCATCCATCAAGACTTCCACCGCATGTGCGACATCGGCTCGAACCGCGGCGAGTTCGGCGACAACGAGGTCAGAAAGGTGCGACGGGTGATCCGGCGGCGATTGAGACAGCAGCACCACGAGACGATCAAAGCGATCGACGACGGTGCTGGGGGAGCAATCGGGAATGCCCGTAGCGAGCACGCGTTCGCGGTGACCCATGAGTCCTTGCTGGAGCGAAACAATCTGAAGCACAAATGTCAGCCAGTCGACCAAGGTTCCGTTGTGATCGTTGCCGACTGGTGTGCCTTGGTCGAGCGTCAGCATCCACCCCCGGTCAGAGTCGATGGCCAGCGGGTCGTGCACCAACTCCGGCGCGAACGCGGCAATCCGTGTCTGCAACGCCGGTTCAAATCCCAGTGGCCCACACGATGCTTTGAACCACAACCGACCCATGTCGCTTTCGAGCGTGTAATGCGCGGACCACGGTCGATTTCGATACAACATGAATTCACTGAGCAATCCGACTCCAGCGCCTCGCGCCCACTCGCGTACCCACGCTTCTGCATGCGGCAACCACGCCGAAGTGCCCCAGGTTCGCGCATCGTTGTGGTTCACAGAACCCACATTAGGTGGGTTACGGCCCGAACTTGTGTCTATCGTTGAAAGCAATACCTATCCTTAGAGACATGGTTAAGTCACAAAAGTTGGTCACCGATACGACATCAGCCCTGATCCCGGGCGTTGCCGCCAATTACGTTCGCGCGGTGTTGGACAAGGCCATCGACGGGATCGGTCCGCTGCAGCCCGTTGCCGAATACGCTGGCGCACGGTTGGCTGCGCACGGAGGTTCGGTTGAGAAGGCCGTTTCTTCCATCATCACTTCGCACGTTTCACTTGCGGGTGTCCAAGGTTTTGTGACGAATCTCGGTGGCATCGCGATCGCACCTGCCACGGTTCCAGCGAATGTTGTCGGCGTGACGATGGTGCAATGTCACCTCGCGGCGAGCATCGCTTGGCTGCGCGGATACAACCTCGAAGACGCTCGAGTTCGCAATGCGATTCTGATGGTCATGCTGGGCAAAGAGGCTGTGCAGGAAATGATCGAGGACAAGAAACTCCCCTCTACGCCGATGGCGATCGCCACGTCGCCCGTTCACGATCCGTCACTTGATGATCGGATTGCCAAGACGGTCACGAGCGAACTTGTTGGCCGCACGATCGGACGCCGCGCCATCATGTTGGCCGGCAAGAAGATTCCGTTCCTTGGTGGCGCCGTTGGCGCTGGAGCCGACGGTTTCACCACATACCTAGTCGGCAAGTACGCCCAAAGTGAACTGTTGGATCGTCGTGTCCCGGGTCAACCTGACTCGACTACGCGCTGACGCCGCCTAGCGCCCTAACAACAGCAGATGGGCTCGGGCGGCCGAGTTTTCCGGCCATCCAGGTACTCGTTGACACGAGCACATCGAGGTTGACACCGTGCTCGATACCCAATCCGTTGAGCATCCACACGAGATCTTCGGTGGCCAGGTTTCCGGTGGCACTTTTCGCATAAGGACAGCCACCGAGTCCACCCGCCGAGGAGTCGAACGTCGTGATGGAGGCTTCCAGAGCCGCATACGTGTTGGCCAGTGCCTGTCCGTACGTGTCGTGAAAATGCAGCGCGAGCCGGTCGCTGTTCACACCCGCGTCACCGAATGCCGCAATCAGTTCGTGAACGTGACCCGGCGTGCCTACACCGATCGTGTCCCCGAGTGACAATTCGCTGATGCCTAAGTCAAAGAGGCGTAGACCGGTCTCGACCACTCGATTAAGTTCAACGCGGCCTTCCCACGGGTCCCCAAAACACATCGACACATAACCACGCACGTCGACACCCGCGCGAACCGCTTGATCGACGACGGGTTTGAACGTGTCGAACTGTGCGGAAAAACTACTGTTGAGGTTCTTCTGGGCGAACGTTTCAGTGGCGCTTGCGAAGATCGCAATGTGTTGGCAGCCCGACTCGAGCGCCCGCGCGAGCCCGCGCTCGTTGGGTACGAGCACCGGCAACGGCACCGGCCCGTCGAGCGGCAGTCGCGCGACAACGTCCGCGGCGTCGGCGAGTTGCGGCACCCACTCGGGGTGAACGAAACTCGTGGCTTCCACAATCGGAAGACCGGCCGCGATGAGTCGTTCGATGAACTCGACTTTGGTTTCGAGGTCGACGATGGTTTTCTCGTTTTGAAGTCCGTCGCGAGCCCCGACCTCGTAAATACGAACTCGCTCAGGCAATCCCTGTTTCGTATGAATCTGCGGCAATTCACTCATCACTGGCCTCGATTTCAAACAACAGTTGACCCATGCTCACGTGGGCGCCTTCGGCCACTCGAACAGCGACGGTGCCAGTCATTGGTGCCGTGAGTTCGAGTTCCATTTTCATCGCTTCCATGACTCCGAGTCGGTCACCTGCCTCGACATGTTGCCCGTCAATCGCAGTGACCATGAGCAGGAGGCCCGGCATGGGAGCGAGTACGTCGGGGCCCTCGGCGGCGAGGTGGACACCCCGACGCATTCCGCCGGCTCACGCTCCGAGCCAGTGTTGTCCCTCGTGGGCGAGCCAGACGCGCACACCGTCGCTCACGCCAATGACGCCACTAGTCGGTTCAGCCGCTGGTTCAGTCCACACCGGTTCACCGCCCTCGCAATGAAGTCGCAGTTGCGGAGCGCGGGCCGGCCCCGAACTGCGCCAGCCGTCGGTCGGCAACCCGCCAGTCGCCGGTGGCATCGCGATGCGGGCCGCTTGGTCCATCACAATGTCTGGGCAGTCTGGTTTGTCGAAAATCCCCGCCGGGCGGGTGTCGAGCCACGACGTGTGCACGCTGCCTGCGGCGAACTCGTGGCTGCCGAGCACGCGATGCACGAAACCGAGATTCGTGGTCAGCCCCAAGATCGCGGTCTGGTCGAGCGCGGCACGCATCGCTTCGATGGCCCCCGCTCGGTCGTTGGCATGCACGATGATCTTCGCGAGCATGGGGTCGAACGCCGTGGTCACGTTGGCGCCGGCTTCGATTCCTGACTCCACCCGGACCGGGTTCCCCGGCCATTCGAGGTGGCGAATCCGGCCAGTTTGCGGCAGGAAGTCACGATAGGGGTCTTCGGCGTAAGCACGCACTTCGATCGCGTGACCGGTCGCTCGAATCTCGTGTTGGGCCTTGGGGAGCACGTCCCCAGCAGCCGCCCGCAGTTGCCAGTCCACGAGGTCGAGCCCAGTGATTTCTTCGGTCACGGGGTGTTCCACTTGCAACCGAGTGTTCATTTCG
Source organism: uncultured Aeromicrobium sp. (assembly GCA_937873005.1). GTDB lineage: Bacteria > Actinomycetota > Actinomycetes > Propionibacteriales > Nocardioidaceae > Aeromicrobium. Next base: position 11,419 of record CALMUY010000243.1, read on the forward strand.
AGGAACCAAGCGTCGTCACCATCGACGAGGAACTCGACCGTGCCGGCGTTCGTGTAGCCCACTTCCTTGCACAAGGCGACGGCCGCAGTCAGGACCGTAGTCCGAGCAGCCTCGGACAACCCCGCCGCGGGTGCCTCCTCGATGACCTTCTGATGCCTTCGCTGCACCGAGCAGTCCCGTTCAAAAAGGTGGACCACATTGCCGTGGCTGTCGGCGAATACTTGAACTTCAATGTGGCGACCCTGAGGCACGTACTTTTCGATAAGCAAGGTGCCGTCGCCGAATCCGGCAATCGCTTCGCGTTCGGCTCGCTGCAGGGCCGACTCGAGTTCGTTCGCGTCGCGGGCGATGTGCATTCCCTTCCCACCACCGCCAGCCGCCGCTTTGACCAAAACCGGCCACGCATCGGTTGGAACCGAATCGCGCGCGTATTGCGGTGTAACTGGAACGCCCGCACGCACCGCAACGTCCCGGGCGTGGTCTTTACGGCCCATCTGCGTGATGACGTCAGCGGTGGGGCCGATGAACGTGAGTCCCGCTTCTTCTACCGCCGCCGCGAACTGGGCATTTTCTGACAAGAATCCATAACCGGGGTGAATGGCATTGGCCCCTGTTTCTTGGGCGGCCGCGATGATGGCCGCGCCATCGAGGTACGACGTGGCATTCGTGTCACCGAGCCGCACGGCCTGATCTGCGGTCGTGACGAATGGCGCGTTCGTGTCGGCGTCTGAATACACGGCCACCGTGCCAATGCCCCGTTGTTGGCACGTCCGCATGATGCGTAGCGCGATTTCGCCGCGATTTGCGATCAGCACTTTCGCGATCCGACGGGTATGGCCCGAGGTCGATTGTGCGTTACTCATAGTCGGAACACTCCAAACTTGGGGTCACGGTCCGGTTCGCTGGCCGACAGGCTGAGCGCCATGCCAAGTACGCGGCGCGTGTCGGCAGGATCGATGATCCCGTCGTCCCAGAGTCGTGCGGTCGAGTAATAGGCAGAGCCTTGAGCTTCATACTGCGCGCGGATAGGCGCCTTAAAATCTTCTTCGGCTTCTGGACTGTCGAACTTGCCCTTGACGGTTGCTAGTACGGACGCGGCTTGTTCGCCGCCCATGACCGAAATTTTGGCGTTCGGCCACATCCAGAGAAAGCGTGGATCGTAGGCGCGACCACACATGCCATAGTTCCCCGCCCCGTACGATCCGCCGATCACGACGGTGTATTTCGGGACAACGCTCGTGGCCACGGCCGTCACGAGTTTCGCGCCGTCTTTGGCGATCCCGCCGTTCTCGTATTCTTTTCCGACCATGAAGCCGGTGATGTTTTGCAGGAAGACGAGTGGAATCCCCCGCTGGTTCGCTAGTTCGATGAAGTGCGCCCCCTTGACGGAGGATTCGCTGAACAGGATGCCGTTGTTCGCAACGATCGCAACCGGGTATCCCCAAATGTGGGCGAAACCGCATACGAGGGTATCCCCGTAGAGCGGCTTGAACTCATGCAGACGCGAATCGTCGACAATGCGAGCAATCACGTCACGCACGTCGTAGGGGGTGCGCGTATCGGTCGGCACCACGTCATAAATCGAGTTGGGGTCGAGCCGAGGTTCGAGCACCGGGCCTTCAGGACTACTGATTGTGGATGGCTTCAACGTTCCGACGATGGAGCGCACGATTTCAAGCGCGTGTTCGTCGTCGTCGGCCAAGTGATCGACGACCCCCGACTTCGTCGCGTGTACGAGTCCTCCGCCCAACTCTTCGGCCGTGACGACTTCGCCCGTCGCTGCTTTCACGAGTGGTGGTCCGCCGAGGAAGATGGTTCCTTGGTCGCGAACGATGACGCTTTCGTCACTCATCGCCGGCACGTAGGCTCCACCTGCTGTGCACGAACCCATGACGGCGGCAATCTGTGCGATGCCTAGAGCGGACATGTTTGCTTGGTTGAAAAAGATCCGACCGAAGTGTTCTCGGTCTGGAAATACTTCGTCTTGCATCGGCAAGAACGCTCCACCGGAATCGACGAGATAAATGCACGGGAGTTTGTGTTCGGCGGCGATCGTCTGTGCACGCAAATGTTTTTTGACCGTGATCGGGTAATACGTTCCGCCTTTGACGGTCGCATCGTTGGCCACGATCATGCAGGCGCGACCATTCACATACCCGATTCCGGCGACCACGCCTGCTGCGGGAACGTGGCCGTCGTACATCCCGTGGGCAGCCAAGGGTGCCACTTCGAGAAAGGGCGAACCAGGGTCGAGGAGGTGGTCGATTCGGTCGCGGACGAGGAGTTTTCCGCGCGCCACGTGTCTGGCGCGAGATGCCTCGCTGCCACCTTGCCTCGTCGTAGCGAGTTGGTCGCGAAGGTCGTTGACCAAGGTTTTCAGATCCACCCCGTTAGGTTAGCAAGCATTAACCTGGCTTGCTAGACTCGTGCCGTGAGCAAACGCCGCGACCAGATCCTTGCCCAAGCGTCGTTGCTGTTTGCTGAGCGCGGATTTCATGGTGTTTCGGTCAACCACATCGGTGAAGCATGTGGCATTTCTGGGCCCGCTCTCTACAAGCACTTCTCCAGCAAAGACGAGATTCTCGCCGCATCGTTGACCTCAATTAGTTCTCAGTTGCTCGCCGAAGGCCAACGCCGGGTAGCGCTCGCGACCGACCCGACCGAGGCACTGGCTTCACTCGTTGATTGGCACGTTCAGTTTGCTCTTGACGAGCCCGCATTCATCGTCATTCAAGAGCGCGAATGGACCAACCTCAGCAAGGCTGCTCGACGGGACGTTCGCGCCCTGCAAGTCGACTACATCGACATGTGGGTTGACGTGCTGTGTGCCCTACGCGCCGACTGGGATCGCGCCACCGCACGCGCCGGGGCTCAGGCCGTTTTCGGCCTGATTAACTCCACACCCCACAGTGCTCGCATCGACCAAGCAGGCATGCGCAAACTACTTACTCGCTTGGTTCTCGATGCACTCACCCCTGCCCGATGACGAGCAGCGTCGTCAGCGATGGGCGAGAGTTCGCCACGACACGAGCGCAGCACCGATGGCAAGGAAAATAGCGACACCGGCGGTCAACTGGACGCCCACGTCGTACGCGGCGATCGCCGAGTTTGAGAGCGCGGCTTCCATCGCCCCGCCCAGACTGCTCGCGACGTCGAGCGTGCCGCCCAAAGTCTCGAACTCGTTTCCAGTCACGTTCTCGCGAATCAGCGCCGGTACCTCTAGGTTCTGACGGTAGGCCGTCGTTAGGACGCTGCCGAGGAGGGCTACTCCCAACACGGCTCCGATTTCGTATGCGGTTTCCGACAACGCCGAGGCAGCCCCCGCCTTGTGCGCGGGAACGGAACCCAAGATCAGGTCGTTGGTCAATGTTTCAGCGATCCCGATCCCAACGCCGAGGATGGCAAACGCCACCATGACGATGGCCGCATTCGGGTGCCCGGTGAAGGCAACCAAGACATAGCCAAATGCTGACGCAAAGAAACTGCCGGCCACGAGTACCCGAACATCGAAGCGGTCAGCGAGACGCACCGCCCAGAAGCCGGCCACCATCGAGAGCACCAGACCCGGAACGAGAATCATTGCGGCACGCAAGGGCGACAGCCCGAGCACAAGCTGCAGCAACTGGGTGCCCATGAAGATAAACCCGGTCATCGCCATCAGGCTCATCCCGTTCGCAACGAGCGCCCCGCTGAACACGGGGTTCTTGAAAAGCGTCACGTCGACCATCGGCGTTGGCCGGGTGAGTTGCCGGCGCACGAACCAAACACCCGATGCCACGGTCACCATGAGCAAGGCGAGCGTGAGACTGTCGACTCCGGCTTTCGCAGTGTGTTTGATGACAAAGACGAACGACACCATGACGAGCATCGAGCCGAGAATCGAAACGACATCGAATGGGCCTGGATTCGGGTCTTGTGATTCAGGCAAGAGCCAGATCGCGAGCGGCAAGAACAGGGCGATCAGGGGCACGTTGACGAGGAATACCGAGCCCCACCAGAAGTGTTCGAGGAGCCAACCGCCGAGCACCGGACCCAACGCGGCTCCTCCAGCGAAGCCCGCGGCCCACGTAGCGATAGCGATCCGGCGTTCGCGCGCGTCAGTGAAGATGTTTCGGATGAGGGAGAGTGTTGACGGCATCAACATCGCACCGAAAAGGCCCAAGAGTGCGCGTGCTCCGATGAGCTGGGTTGCCGTAGAACTGAACGCAGCGAGCACCGAGACGGCGCCGAAACCCGTGGCGCCCACGAGCAGGAGCCGACGGCGGCCGACGCGGTCGCCCAACGAGCCCATCGCAATGAGTAGGCCTGCGAGCATCAGGGCGTAGACGTCAACGAGCCACAAGAGTTGGTTGCCTGTTGGTGTGAGATCTTGACTGATCTGCGGCAGCGCAAAACTCAACACGAGATTGTCGATGGAGACCAGAAGTACGGGAATCATCAGTACCGCAAGGGCCCACCAGCGACGGGTTTTGGTTTGAGTGTAAAGAGTTGTAGCCACCCGCTTACTGTACCGTCCAGACGGTACAGTTTCAAATTCCGGCGGCAGACTCACTAGAGTGAGCCCATGGCAGCTGAACGCAGCACTCGAGACCGCTTGCTCGATTCATTTGAAACGCTCTTGGTCGAAGGCGGCAGCCGCGCTGCAACGCTCGATGCCGTGGCAGCCCATGCCGGCACCTCAAAGGGCGGACTGCTGTACCACTTCCACACCAAAGACGACCTCACCGAAGCCATGCTGGATCGACTAATCGAGCAAGCAAACGAAGACACCAAACGCATGCGCGTCGCCTCTGAAGGGCCCGTTGCGTATTACCTGAACACATCCGTTGATTCAGGGAGCGCATTCGATCGCGCACTCATCGCGACCGCCCGCATCGCCTATGAGCGTTCCGAGCCTGCGAGCGAAGCACTCGGCACGGTCCGCGCGCAATGGCTTTCCGTATTAGAAGCGCACCTCAACGATCATGCGTTGGCACAAACGGTGCAACTGATCGGGGACGGACTCTATTTCAACGACACGACAGGTCACCAAGACCCCGGCGCGCTACCTGCGGCCCACGAGATACTGCGCCGTCTCGGCATCTAGCCGGCATCTAGTCGGCCAACCGTAAGTCAGCGGTTGAAGGTCCGCGACCTGAACTTCGGTTCAGCCGCTTTCTTTCCAGCCGCTTGCGCGATCTTGGTGTTGGGCGAACGCAACATGGCGAACTGAAGCCGCCGCTCAAGCGAAAACGCCCGGCGAACGCTCATTCGACGAACGCGATCCATCAAATCCTTGGACGCCGCGATTGAATCCGGCGAACGCTTCATCAACTGCTCGGCCAATTCCATCGCGAGGACTTCGGGCTGCTCACTGACACCGGTGGCGACCCCGTACTCAACGGCTTTCGTGCCGTCGAAAATCTCGGCGGTCATGACGAGGCGTTTCGCGAGATCACCAGGCAGTTGATCCGTCAGAGCAATCGTGCCGCTCATATCGGGCACGAGTCCCCACTTTGCTTCCAAGACTGACCACTTGCAGTCAGGAGTTGTGAATCGGAAGTCGGCCGCGAGCGCCAACTGTATGCCGCCACCAAAAACGTGGCCTCGAGTGATGGCGATAACGGGCACCGCCAGTCGGCGCCACGCCCACAGCGGCTCTTGGAAGCCGTTGGTGCCGCGGAAAAGATTGGGGATAAACCACAGTCCGACCTTTTTGGGGTTGGTCATGACTTTCCCGAAATCGAGTCCCGCGCTGAACGAGTCGCCTCTTCCTTCGAGGAAGACGACACGTACGTCACGATTACGATCGATCGTGGTCGCCGCTTCCTTTAGTTGCTGGAGCATCTCGAAGGTAATGCCGTTCAGTTTGTCCGGTCGGTTCAACCAAACGCGCGCAATTGGGCCATCAATTTCAAGTTCAACGTGCTTCTCGCTCATGCCAACGAGCCTACGCGCAAGGCTCGTTCGGCCGACGCCGACGCCTTCCCACAAGAAACTTGTTTCTCATCTGAAACAAACTCTTGCCTCAGTGCCTCACTAACTAGTACGTTCGAGTCACGAATACTTCTGTGACTCAGATCACAGTCAATGAGAAGAGGTGGTTCGCATGGTCAGCATCAAGCGACTCCCGGCTCCAATCTTGGAGTCCTACGAATGGCAATGGCACGGCTCGTGCATGGGCGAAGACGCAGCCGTATTCTTCTCACCCGAGGCCGAACGTGGTCGCAAGCGACAACGACGCGAAGAAAACGCGAAACGCATTTGCGCTTCATGTCCGGTACTCGAACGCTGCCGTGAACATGCCCTCAATGCGCAAGAGGCCTACGGGGTGTGGGGCGGATTGACCGAGGCAGAGCGAGCCGAAATCATCCACCTCGCTCAACCAAAAGCCAGCTGACCCACAACGCAGGGGTACAAGCCCCGCTCGGTATGAGCAGACGCGACCGTCTCCACCGCGAGAACCGTCGCGGCTTGGCGCAAGTTCACCCCGCGCACCTCGGCCGATTCCACCACGCGCTTCCAGGCGTGATCCATCCGTTCAGTCAGACGCGTTTCAACCTCTGATTCAGTCCACCAGAACGCCTGGTTCGCCTGGACCCACTCAAAATAGGACACAATCACGCCACCCGCATTGGCAAGAATGTCCGGCACCACGAAGACTCCCGCCGATTCCAATGCCCGGTCGGCGGCGGTGCTGGTGGGTCCGTTCGCACCCTCCACAATCACCTTCGCCCGAACTCGATCAGCGTTCCCTTGATGAATAACGCCTTCCGTGGCGGCCGGAATCAAGACATCGACTTCCACATAGAGCAAATCGTCGCGTTCAGCCAACGCTTCTGCACCTACAAAGCCCACCACAGAGCCCGTCACCTCGACATGCTGTTTGAGTTGAGACACATCAATGCCCGCATCGTTGACGATCGCACCGTATTGATCACTGATCGCCACAACCTTGACGCCCGCTTGCCACAAGAACAACGCGGCACCACTACCGACTTTGCCGAAGCCTTGGACAGCCACAGAACTGCGTTTCGGATCAAAGCCGCGATAGGCCATCGCCGCCAAGGCAATATGGGCGACTCCGCGCGAGGTAGCATTGGCCCGCCCGAGCGAACCACCCAGATTGACGGGCTTGCCAGTCACCACACCCGGAACCGTATAGCCCGTATTCACTGAATACGTATCCATAATCCATGACATCACCTGCTCGTCAGTTCCCATGTCAGGCGCGGGAATGTCTGTCATCGGACCGATAATCGGCATCAATTCGCTGGTATACCGTCGCGTGACCCGTTCGATCTCTTGGGTTGAATAGTTTCGCGGATCGAACGTAATTCCACCCTTTGCGCCACCATAGGGAATATCGACGAGTGCGCATTTCCAGGTCATCCACATCGCAAGTGCACGCACTTCATCGAGATTCACATCCGGGCTATATCGCAAACCGCCCTTCGTGGGTCCCCGCGACATATTGTGTTGCACGCGATAGCCACACAACACCTCGATCGTGCCGTCGTCGCGGCGCAAGGGAATCGATACGGTGACTTCTCGACGCGGCGTTGCCAACACGTCATACATGCCGCCGTTGAGCCCAAGTAACTCGATTGCCTCAGCTAACTGAGTGCGCGCATCGCGCAACGGATTGGGCGCTATTTCCGACCCATCGCGGGCTTCGACATCTGCAGCCATACCGTCATATTCTCACCGAACCAAAGAAATTTCCGGTTGTGAAAGCGGTGATTGAAACTCGGATTGGCATCCATAAAGAACCAGGGAGTGCGCACGAGAGGATTCGAACCTCCACGCCCTTGCGGACACTGGCACCTGAAGCCAGCGCGTCTACCATTCCGCCACGTGCGCAATAACGTCGAAACTCTATCAGTCGAACACTGATCCTCCCCTCAAAGGCCACACATTTCTCTCGCCACTGCACCGAGAAACTGCACACGACGGCACCGTGCCGATACGATCGACTAGACACAAAAAGGCACGGCACTGAGATTCTGCCGCGAAGGGAACACGATGGCTGGCGTATTGCAACGTTTCGAGCAGCGACTCGAAAACGCTGTTACGGGCGCTTTCGCTCGTGTTTTTCGCAGCGCAGTACAACCAGTCGAACTCGCAGCCGCACTGCAACGCGAAATTGACAACAACACGAATATCTTGAGTCGTGACCGCGTCCTCGTGCCCAACGATTTCACGATTGAACTGTCCACGACCGACTTTGACCGACTCAACCAGTTCGGCAGCACCCTCGCGCAAGAACTGCGAACGCTCATCAGCGAACACATCACCGAACAGCGTTACACCCCCGCCGGAAACATCTCGATCACTTTCGCCGAAGACGACTCCCTGCACACGGGGCGCTTTCATGTACACAGCAAGGCGTCGGCTTCCGTCTCGCCAGCGGCCGGTCAACCCATGACCGAAACAGCCATTCGACGTGCCGCCGTCGTGCTCGATATTGGCGGGCTGCGGCACCCAGTCAGCACCTCCGTGCTGACGATCGGGCGCGGGTCCACCGCTGACCTCAAGATCGACGATCCGGGCATTTCGCGCAATCACGCCGAAATACGAACAGAAGGATCCGTCGTGCTGGTGAGGGACCTCGGTTCCACCAATGGCATCACCGTCGACGGTCGCCGAGTGCCCGAAAGCCCCCTCGCGAATGGCTCTCAGATTCGACTTGGGAACACGCTCATCACCGTCTCGATCACCGAGGAGACTGTATGAGTGAACTGACTCTCCTCGCCATCAAGCTCGGCTATTTGGCTGTGCTGTGGCTTTTCGTGCTGTCGGCAGTTTCAGTAATCCGAACCGACCTGTTCGGCGCGAAGTCTGCGACCGCAAAAGCCAAGAAGGCAGCAAAACCGAAACCAGTCAAGAAGTCCAAGAAGATGCGAGGTAAACCGCGCCATCTTGTGGTCATTGACGGCCCGAACCAAGGCCAAAGCGTGCCACTAGGTACCGAACCGATCCTGCTTGGCCGTGGCACTGACGCTGCCATCAGACTCAACGACGACTACGTCTCGACGCGCCACACACGGTTCGCTACGAACGGCGAGCAGTGGTTCGTCGAAGACGTGGGTTCAACTAACGGCACCTACATCGGAAACCAACGTGTCTCTTCACCCGTACCCATCGGCGTCGGCACGCCCGTACGGCTCGGGAAAACCATCGTGGAGCTGCGCCCCTGATGGCCGCGCTCACCTATCGCTATGTCGCCCTCACCGATGTGGGGCTGCGCCGACCTAATAACCAGGACGCCGGATACGCGAGTCCTCGGTTGCTCGTCATTGCCGACGGCATGGGCGGTGCGGCCGCTGGTGATCTAGCGTCTGCAATCACGATGGAAGCGTTGCGCGAGATCGACCGTGATCTTGATCCCGAAACGGACGGCACAGCACTCGACGCCCTTACCGACGCGGTGTCCTTGGCAAATCACCGCGTGGGCGAAGCGATCCGGTCTCAACCACGGTTCGAAGGCATGGGCACGACACTCGATGCGACGTTGTGGGACGGCGAAAAACTCGCAGTCGCTCATATTGGCGATTCACGAATGTATCGGTTCCGCGGTGGCCGCCTCGCACAAATCAGCACCGACCACACCTTCGTGCAAAGCCTCATTGACGAAGGCCGGTTGACTCGAGCCGAAGCCCGCGTGCACCCCCAACGCTCCCTATTGCTTCGCGCAATTCTTGGTCGCGATGATTTCGACCCCGAATTCACGTGGCTGCAACCAGCCGTTGGCGATCGCTACTTGCTGTGCAGTGACGGTTTGAGCGACATGGTCGACGACGACATCATCGACCAAGCGTTACGACTCGAATCCGTCGACGCCGCCGCCGCTGAGTTGGTTTCTCAGGCGCTCGCTGCAGGCGGTCACGACAATGTTTCTGTTGTCATTGCCGAGTTCGTCGAGTTGAACGCACCTCTAGACGCCGAGCTTTCGTGTGCGGATGGGCGTCCGCAAGTAACCGGTTCGGCCGTGGAGAACCCTCAACCAAGTCTCGATTTACTCAATGGCAGTGATTCGGGCCAGGCGCCGATGAGCGATGACGTTGACCTCGACGAAGTCGATCACCCCGGCGGTGACGAAGCGGTTCCCTTGCTCGATCCAGAAGAGTTGCGATACGCGCCCTTGCCTGAGCCGAAGTTTCGTAAGCTACGTGTTTTCTTTGCTATTGCGGTTGTCATCCTTGGTGCGGCCGCTGCGACGGCATTTGCCTACGACTGGACACAACGCCAGTTCTTCATCGCCGCCAACGACGGCGTTGTGGTGATTTATCGTGGTGTTGATATCGACGTTCCCGGTCTCGACCTCCATAGCGTCTCCCAAACAACGAGTATCAGCGTCGATCAGTTGTCCACGTTCTCCCGCCAGCGAGTAGAGAGCGGAATTACCGCGACCGATATGGCCGAAGCCAAGCGAATCGTGAAAGGCCTTGAAACCGAAGCCGCCAATCGCGCCGATTTACCCGATCTCACCGGCCCCTCGGCAAGTCCTTCTCCGAACGCCACCTCCAACCCCACTCGAAGCACATCGCCGAGCCCAACGGAGCCGACCCCATGAGTTCGCCAGCGTGGGCACCTCGTAAGCGTCGCAACACAGAGTTGGCGATGCTGATCGTTGCGATCGCGTTAGCAGTAGGAGCCCGTATCTCGGTCGAGCTCGCCGTGAACGAGACGGTGCCCGCAAGTGTGTACACCTTTGCCGTACTTTTCTCCGCCGTGGCCTTGGCCGCGCATTTTGCTGTGCGGTTCTTGCTCCCCTATGCCGATCCGATCCTTTTGCCACTCGTCGTGACCTTGAACGGCATTGGCATCACCATGATTCACCGAATCGATCTAGCTCGCCAAGCCAAAAATGCAACCGCCGGCTCCCTCGCGACCTCTCAAATGACATGGACAGTGGTAGGCATTACCGGGTTCATCATTGTGATGGCCGTGGTGCGTGATCACCGAATCCTGCAGAAATACACGTACACGTTCGGGTTCATCGCGATCGCGCTCTTGTTGATGCCGCTCTTGCCGGTCGTCGGCCAAGAAATCCGAGGTGCTCGACTATGGATCCATATCGGTCCGTTCAGTTTCCAGCCGGGCGAAGCTGCCAAGATTTCGCTCGCCATTTTCTTCGCGGGCTATCTCGTCGTTAAGCGTGACGCTCTCGCACTGGCCGGAAAGCGGTTCGCTGGAATCGACTGGCCCAGAGGGCGAGATCTCGGCCCGATTGTGATGGCTTGGCTGTTGAGCCTGGGCATCTTGGTATTTCAACGGGATCTCGGCTCCTCGCTGTTGTTCTTTGGCTTGTTCGTTGTGGTGTTGTACGTCGCAACCGAACGGCCCGGCTGGATTTTCGTGGGCACTGGTCTGTTCGTAGTGGGCGCCTGGTTCGGCTACTTGAACTTCTCCCACGTACAACGGCGAGTCTCTGCTTGGCTCGATCCATGGGCGAACCCCGACCAGAACTTCCAAATCATCAACGCTTTGTATGGCATGGCACACGGTGGCGTCTTGGGACGCGGCTGGGGCGAAGGTCGACCCACGTTGACCCCATTCAGCTTTTCGGATTTCATCCTCACATCAATTGGTGAAGAACTGGGGCTCACCGGCCTGATGGCTGTGATCATGATTTACGTGCTCATCGTCGAGCGCGGTATTCGCATCGCGCTCACCTGCCGCGACGCATTCGGCAAACTCCTAGCTATTGGCTTGACCGCCTCGATGGCGTTTCAAGTTTTCGTAGTGACAGGCGGTGTCACGCACCTGATTCCGCTTACTGGCCTGACGACTCCGTTTTTGGCTCATGGTGGTTCGTCTATCGTGATGAACTGGGCCATCATCGCGCTCCTGCTCATCATCAGTCACCAGACTCGACGTCCCGCGCCTGAAGTGCTCGATTTTTCGGCCGACGAAGAAACTCAGGTGGTGAAGCTCAAGTGAACAAGCCAATTCGCGCGCTTGCCATCACCTTTGGCCTGTTGTTCTTGTCATTGCTGCTCGGCATCAATCATCTTCAAGTCGTACAAGCCACCGACCTCAACGCACGTCCCGATAACCGACGCGTAATTGACGAGGAGTTCAGTCGTGAACGCGGCTCGATCCTTGTTGCGGGCGAACCCATTGCCGAATCGGTTCCGGTCGACACGCAGTGGGCGTTCCAACGCCGGTATCCGCAAGGAAAACTTTATGCCGACATCACCGGCTACTACTCGTACATTTACGGTCGCGAAGGAATCGAACAAACGTACAATTCGGTCCTGTCGGGCAACGATGATCGGTTGTTCGTCAATCGCCTCGTCGATCTAGTTTCAAATAAGAAGCCACAAGGCGGCAGCGTCGAACTCACGATCAATCCCCAAGCTCAAGCGGCAGCGGCTGCGAGCCTGGCCGATCTGGGCAATAAGCGCATGGGGGCTGTGGTCGCGATTGAGCCGGCTACCGGATCTATTCTGGCCATGGCTTCGCAACCGACGTACGACCCGAACGAATTGGCTAGCCACGATCTCAAATCCGTCCAAGCCGCATGGGCCCGCCTCAATGCAGACGCATCGAAGCCGATGCTCAATCGCTCGACCCGGTCAGCGCTACCGCCCGGCTCCACCTTCAAACTCATTACGGCAGCCACCGCAATTGAGGACATGGGCTTAGGTCGAAAGTCGATGGTGAAGGCTGGACGCGAGCTCACCTTCCCAGGAATCGACTACACGTTGACGAATTCTGGTGGTGGTTCATGTGGTGGTAACCGGATCACTTTTGAGAAGTCGCTCGCGGTGTCATGCAACGTGTCGTACGGGTGGCTCGGACTAGAGGTCGGTCAAGAAAAGCTTGCCGACAAAGCAACGGCCTTCGGATTCGAGAGCAAGCCCTTGACAGACTTGGGCTCGTACGCCAGTCACTTCACTGCCAAAGATAAAGAACTCGAAGACCCCCAGTTGGCCCAGTCCGCTATCGGCCAATTCGAAGTTCGCGCCACACCAATCCAAATGGCGATGGTGGCGGCCGGAATCGCCAATGACGGGATTGTCATGAAACCCCAGTTGGTACGCACGCTGCGGGCGCCGAATACTCAAATCATCGAACAGATCGTGCCACAAGAACTGGCTGAGGCCATGACGCCAGCCGACGCCGACGAACTCACGGCGATGATGGTCACGACGGTTGACTCTGGCACGGGGCGTCCGGCCAAGATTCGTGGCGTGAAGGTGGCCGGCAAGACCGGCACAGCACAATCGGCACCTGACCGCCCTGCCTACGCTTGGTTTGTGAGTTTTGCCCCGGCGAACGACCCACAAGTCGCCGTAGCCGTGCTTGTTGAATCAACAAAAGACACCGGCGATATCGCTGGCGGACGCCTCGGAGGCCCTATTGCACGGGCCGTTATGGAGGCAGCATTGCGATGACATCCACGACCTTTTCACCGCATTTGGGAGACTGGACACTATGACCGAAGCAAACAACCCGATGGTTCCACTCGGCGATCGCTACGAAATGGGCGAACTTCTCGGCCGCGGTGGCATGGCCGAAGTTCGTCGCGGACGCGATTTGCGCTTAGGTCGACCCGTAGCGATCAAACAGCTTCGGGCTGATCTAGCGGCCGACGAGACGTTCCTTGAGCGATTCCGGCGCGAAGCACAGTCGGCGGCCTCGCTGAACCATCCGTCGATTGTCGCGGTCTACGACACGGGCGAGGCCCCCGATGCGCACGGCAACATCCTGCCGTACATCGTGATGGAACTTGTTGAAGGACGCACGTTGCGCGATGTGCTGCGAGACGGGCGCCGGATTTTGCCTGAACGAGCGCTCAGCATCACGGCCGACATTCTTGCTGCCCTTGACTACAGCCACCGTGCCGGGATCATTCACCGCGATATCAAGCCGGCCAACATCATGTTGACGTCCGACGGCAAAGTGAAGGTGATGGATTTCGGCATCGCCCGTGCCATTTCCGATACGTCTTCGGCAATGACCCAAACGGCCGCCGTGATCGGCACTGCCCAGTATCTTTCGCCCGAACAAGCGCGGGGCAAGACGGTTGACGCGCGCAGCGACATCTACTCCACCGGTTGCGTCTTGTTTGAGTTGTTGACCGGGCGTCCGCCGTTTGTTGGCGAGAGTCCCGTCTCGGTCGCCTACCAGCACGTACGCGAGGAAGCCCGTCCGCCTTCGCAACTCAACCCCGATGTCTCGTTGGCGATGGATCGAATTGTCTCCAAGGCGCTGGCGAAGGACGTTGAACAACGTTATTCCAGTGCCGCCGACATGCGTCGTGATATCGAACTGGCGCTCAACGGTGGAACGGTTGACGCACCCACCCAGGCCGTGCCCATCATCGGTGGCGGCGCGGCAACCCAAATTGTGCCCGCGATTGACACCCTAGGTGTCGACACGCTCGATGACGATGAGGAGAGCGCAGGCTCGGGCAAAGGTAAGTGGTGGGCTATTGGTTTGGTCGTCGTGGCGCTCATGGCCATGCTCGGGTTCGTCCTGTTTCTCAATCAGGAAGACCCTCCTGCCGAAACCACCACGGTTCCGACGATCGCCGCCGGCTCTGACATCACCACGGCAAAGAACCGTATCGAGTCCAAGGGGCTGTTGGTAGGCGAAACCATCACCCAGCCGTCCATGGACGTCGAACAGGGTCTTGTCATTGGGACAGATCCAGGTGCCGGTCGGAACGTCGAGGTTGGTTCGCGAGTCGACTTGATCGTGAGTTCCGGCCCAGAACGAGTCGAAGTGCCAGAGCTTCAGCACTTGTCATATGACGAAGCCAAGAGAATGTTGGAGGGCGAGCGATTCCGGTTCGTCGTCAAGAAGCGCGCAATCGCGAGTTCGGAACCAAAGGATCAAGTACTGAACTCGAACCCCACCGCTGGCTCGAGTGTTCCGATGGGTTCGACCATCACGTTGATCGTTTCGGAAGGTCAAGTTCAGGTGCCGAATGTGGTTGGTATGAACCTCGAGCAAGCCCAGAAAGCACTTACGGATGCTGGGCTGAAGTTCTCGATCGTGGAAGACACGCTGTCGCTCGAAGCCGACGGTAAAGTCATCGCCCAGAACCCGCAACAGGGAACGAATGTGGCACCGGGAACTTCAGTCACCTTGACGGTAGCCAGGCCAATCGTTACTCCGCCAGATCCGTCACTTCCCGAAGACGACTGACACGCGATAGGTGAACTTCTCGACCGTTGACTTCGTTGCTCGACAGGCGTTCAATTAACAACGCGTGCGTGCGAAAGTTTGCTCACGTTCTCGGCGCTCGGAGCTTTGATCGAACTACGGAACCGCTGTTCGAACACGAGTCCATAGCGATCGGCGTATTCGATATAGGTGGAGACTTCCGGGGAAGACGCCAGCGCATTTGACATGCGATTCTGCGGACCGATCGCTTCGATCACGTACGGCGGTGAATACGGAACACCGTTCAAGATCACTGTGTTTCCTACGCACTTGATTCCGGTGTTGGCGCTCAATCGTTGACCTTGAATCGTGATGGCTTCGGCTCCGCCTTTCCACATTGCATTGACGACAGCTTGGATGTCCTGTTGGTGCACGACGAGCAAGTTCGGATCAAGACCTGGAACCTCGACGAAGCGGGGCGCGTCATCGAGGGTGACTTCGATTCCGGAGCCCTTCACGGCAGTCATGGCAGCCGCGGGTGCGAACTCTTTGATGCGAGCAGTTTGCGCTTTGACGTTCTTGTCGCCCGCCTGAGCATTGAGACGTTCGATGTCACGCTGGAGTTTCGCCACTTGTTCTTGACGAAGTTGCGCACTTCGGGCACGTTCAGACACGATGCTCGAAAGATCACCGCCGGTGGGGCGCAAGTCCCAGCCTCGGGATGTGAGCGCCGCGGCAACGAACGCGAATCCGCACATGATGGACAGCAACAGTGCAAATACGTGCCATTTACGCACCTGTGCCTCCAATCGCAAACAATTACCCTCTAGGCTAACGAAGTACACCTATTTTTATCGACCGAGTGTCGCTGTTTGCAAGGAATGATCGTGTTCAAGAAGAAGCCTGAAGGAAATGGTCCCAAACCACAGCGGGTTGGAAACCGGTGGGCAGCTCCTGCCATGGTGACGTCCGCCATTATCGGGCTGGTGTGGATTGTGGTTTTTTACACGATTAGCGACGGCAGCGTCCACATTCCTTGGTATTCAGATCTCGGCAACTGGAATTTGGCTATTGGCATGGGCTTTATCGTGGCGGCCTTTGGCTTCGCCATGAAGTGGGAGTGAAAGTTACACACATGTAATTTTCCACAGCTGTGCATGAGTATGTGGATAACTACATGGATGTCATTTACTTATCCACAGGCGCGACACCGTGGCTTGCTCAGTAAATCAACAGCAGATTCGACCGAACCGCGGTAGCCACCACGATCGCAACCCAGAGCGCGATGAACGCGAACCTGTGGATCGCGATTTGGCGATCGCGTGGCGCGTAGGCGAACACCGCCCCCAAGGCGACACCGGTGACGAATCCACCCAGGTGCCCTTGCCAACTGACCCCCGACTGCAAACTGAAAACCGCATTGATCGCCAGCATGATGAGGATCCCGGACATGTCTTGCCTGGTGCGATACATGAATACCGCGATGAGCCCGAACAGGCCGAAGATCGCCCCCGAAGCACCCACAGTGTCAGTATTGGGCGGCGTAAGCCAATAGATCCACACAGATGATGAGACCGCGAGCGTCAAGTAAGTCAAGAGGTATTTTGAACGACCAAGCGCCTCTTCGATGGCCGGCCCGAACATATAAAGGCCAAGCATGTTGAGCCCTAAGTGCATGAGACCGCTGTGGAAGAAGGCCGCGGTCAAAAGCCGCCAATACTCCCCGCCGTAGGCGACTGCGAAGCCCCACATTGCGCCGTTTTGTGCCAACTCACCCGACAGGCCACCGGTGAACACCATCAGGACATACACCGCAATGTTGATCCCGATGAGGATCGTCGTGACACTGCGCGGATTGGACGAAATTCGACCGCCAAGCACGGTTCGTGGTTGACGTTGCGCCTTCGCACCCGCCGTCACGCAGGGTGGGCACTGAAAACCAACGGACGCTTCACGCATGTCAGCGGGGCAGATCGGCCGATGGCAACGCTGACAGGAGATCCGCGCGATGCGGTCAGGGTGCAAGTAGCACGTCTGCCCACCCGCCGGCGTACTCACGTGAAACCTAGCGAGTGATGGTGACCGAGTTGATCACGACGGGTTCGGCAGGACGATCGAAATGATCGGTGGGCGAAGTGCCGATCGCATCGACAATCGCGCGACTCGCTTCATCTTTCACTTCGCCGAAGATCGTGTGCTTTCGGTTAAGCCAGTCTGTTGCGATTGTGGTGATGAAGAATTGCGAACCGTTCGTGCCTGGGCCAGCATTCGCCATCGCCAACAAGTAAGGGCGATCGAACGAAAGTTCTGGGTGAAACTCGTCTGCGAAGGTGTAGCCCGGCCCGCCACGGCCATCACCCAACGGGCATCCGCCTTGGATCATGAAGTTCGGGATGATCCGATGGAACGTCAATCCGTCGTAAAAAGGACTCGTCGAGACTTCTCCGGAGGCGGGGTTACGCCATTCTTTTGTTCCCTCGGCCAAGCCGAGGAAGTTCTCTACGGTGGCAGGCGCATGATTCTCAAAGAGTTCGATCACGATGTCGCCACGATTAGTGTTCAGAGTTGCCAAGACGGTCACAGTAAGTTCCTTCCAAAACTGTGTCTATCTTCCCACGCCAAGCCAAACAGAACGCGTTACCGTGAGGGTATGTCTCGCATTCTTATTATCGCGCTCACCGCCGGCATCATCACCTATGTCTACCGAAAATTGACTGCAGATAAAGGCGGGAGCTTCGATCCCGACTCTCGTGCGTGAGCACAGTCACAGCGCTTTGAGGCGGGCTAGACGTCTTGTGCCGCTGCCGCCGCGTCTGCCTGTACGCGCTTGGTCGTGCGGCGTTCACTCCAGAACGACAGGACGGGAATGCACGCAAACAGCAGGATGCTGACGATGAAGCCCCACGACCACTTTTGGCGAAGGCCAAGTTTGGCGGCCAAAACGCACAAGACCATGAAAAGTACGCCATGAATTTGGTCAATGAAGAGGAACAGCCCAGCGTTGACGTTCCACCACGACGACGGATTCGTGACGTACTTCAGCATCCCCAACATCACCAAGATGAGGTTGATGCCCACAATCGTGGCCATGACTTGGTAGGCGATCAGCAGACGATCTTTCACTGGTCCTGACTTTCTCTTTGGTTGTTAACCATGTCGGTGGCCATCCGCCACCACATAAACAGAATGAAAACGACAAAGGCCCACCATTGCAGGCCATAACCCAAGTTACGCCCACCCGCGGTCCATGATGCCGACTTCTCGGGTAGCTCGATGAGCGTCAAACCCTGCGAAATCGCGGGGTCTTGCGACTCGGCGTAGCCAGACCACAGTTCGCCTTCGAACACGTTGAGCATCGCCGGAACTCGTACCCCGCCGATGGTGCGGCTCTCTGGATCCCAGGCCGATTCGGACTCTTCGCTGGCCCGCAGGACCGCGTCGAACGTGACGATCCCGTCGGGAACTGCAGGAAATTCGGTGATCTTCGGCGTCCAGCCGCGTGCCACCATCAAGATCGAATCATCGACAACGACCGGGGCAACCAACCACACGCCTTCACGACCGTCATGTTTTTTCCCAGTGACCCAAAACTGTTGATCCGCAGGCAGAAACTCGCCCGTGACCGATACCGGACGAAGATTCTGACGTGTCGTAAGGAACTCGTCTTTGCTCCAGATTTCCGAAAGCGCCACCCGCGGAACGTCGTTCTGTTCCGCGCGTTCAGACTGCTGCCGCTGATCGTAGACACCCAACTGCCAGAGCCCCATAAAAACGCACACGATGATCGCCACGACAGCGAACGCATGGAGGCCAAGCAGTTGGGGCGTGAACCACGCACCCAGACGGGTGCGATTTGTCACGCGGTGAATCGAGGAAGATTCGGGTACAGCGGATGCTTGTCGGCGAGCGCTTTGGTGCGAGCACGCAAGCCGGCTACATCAATGTCACCTGGCTGCAAAGCGGCCGCAATGACATCGGCCACTTCAGCGAAGTCTTCGGCTGCAAAACCGCGTGTCGCGAGCGCCGGCGTTCCCACACGCAAACCTGACGTCACCATCGGCGGTCGCGGATCGTTGGGTACCGAGTTGCGGTTGACGGTGATACCCACTTCATGCAGTCGGTCTTCAGCTTGCTGGCCATCGAGTTCCGAATTACGCAAGTCAACCAAAACCAAGTGCACGTCAGTGCCACCGCTGAGTACCTGAACGCCGGCTTCTTTCACATCGTTCTGAAGCAAACGCTCGGCAATAATCCGGGCGCCTTCAAGCGTGCGCTCTTGACGTTCTTTGAACTCCGGCTCAAGAGCCATCTTGAATGCGACGGCCTTTGCAGCGATCACGTGCTCGAGTGGACCGCCTTGCTGACCCGGAAATACCGCTGACCGAACTTTCTTGGCGATTTCGGGATCGTTCGTCAAGATTGCGCCACCACGCGGACCGCCGAGGGTCTTGTGTGTCGTGGTCGTGACGATATGCGCATGTGGCAATGGGCTTGGGTGAAGACCTGCGGCAACAAGGCCAGCAAAGTGCGCCATATCGACCCACAAGATTGCTCCCACTTCGTCAGCAATTTCGCGGAATGCGGCGAAATCAAGTTGACGAGGGTACGCCGACCAACCCGCGATGATGACCCGCGGGCGGTATTGATGCGCGAGCGAGCGAACTTCGTCCATATCGACCAAGCCAGTTTCTTGATCAACGTGATACGGGATGGGGTTGTAGAGCAGGCCCGAGAAATTCAACTTCATGCCGTGGGTGAGGTGCCCACCGTTGGCGAGATCAAGACCGAGCGTCGTGTCTCCCGCTTTAGCAATCGCTTGCATTGCTGCCGCGTTTGCCGAGGCACCGGAGTGAGGCTGCACGTTCACATAGTCGGCATCGAAGAGTTCCTTGAGCCGATCAATGGCGATTTGTTCGACCTGATCCACAAATTCGCAGCCACCGTAGTAGCGCTTTCCGGGGTAACCCTCGGCGTACTTGTTGGTGAGAACACTGCCTTGCGCTTGGAGTGCTGCAACTGGAGCGAAATTCTCCGAGGCGATCATTTCCAGGGTGGTTTGTTGGCGATCAAGTTCGGCGTCAAGAAGCGCCGCAATGTCGGGATCGAACTCGGTGAGGGACTGGTCGTGGCTCATGGGTTCAAGACTATCGCCCCAGGCAATTCACGCGGGTTCACGGCTCACACTTTGCTCTCTTGAGGGGAGGTAAGCGTTCGTCCCAACGCACACGAGACGACGCCCTCGAGTGTTGATGGCACGATAATCATGGGTACGTCTCGTACCTAAAGTGTTAATTTTCTGCCCATGAGCCGCTCTTGGGTGGAAGATGGAAGTGCCAGTCTTAGACCTAGGAGATCGTCATGACCGAATCCAAAATCGTCGTAGGTATCGATGACAGCCCCGCCAGCATCGCGGCGATGAAATGGGCTGCAGCCGAAGCAGAGCTCCGGGGCCTTGATCTAGAACTCGTGAACGTGTGGCAACTTGATCCCTCGCTCGCCGCCGCAGGCGTGGTCTTGCCGTGGGCTGATTTCGAGGAGGACGCGCTCAACCAAGCGACAGATCTGGTTGCCGAACATGTTGGTCTGACTGACGCCAATGGCAAAGAGCGCACCATCACGATCGTGCAAGGCACACCCGGACCAGTCATGGTGGACGCCTCAAAGAATGCCACCATGCTTGTCGTCGGAACCCAGGTGAATACCGGACTTCGTCGCGTCATTCACGGATCTGTCAGCCACTACTGCTTGACACATGCCGAGTGTGTCGTGGTGGCGGTCCCTGTCGTCGCCGGGTAAGTTCACGCTCTGCGCGTGAACGTGGTCGGCACCGCCGATAGAGTCGTATCGCGGTAACCGAATCGCAAGACTGTCCTCATGGTTCGCCAAATTCGGCGAAGATGGGGGAGTACCCGAGTGAACGGAGTTCTTCGTGAAAAAGTTGGCAATCCTCGCAGCTGCTGCTGCCGGTTACGTCATGGCCAATCGGCTCGGGAAAAAATCGAGTGCGGTACCGGTTTTTCACGAGCCCCCACGCCCGGCGGCGCCACCGGCGCCGAATAATCCTTTTGTGCCGACCGCGCCCGAGGTGCCGACCGAAGTGGCTGAAGACGTTGAGGTTGAAAGTCTCGCGACAAGCGATTTGGTCGATGTTCCCATTGAAAAACCAGAACCCGTAGTCACTCGCGAGCCCGACTATTTTGACTACATCGTGGGCACAGCTGAACCCAAGTTAGTCGAAAGTGCCCCGACGCCTTCGAACGAAGCCGTTGCGCACGATTTGGTCGTCGAATCCGTCGCACCCGTCAAGCTTTCAGAGGCTGCCGAAAGCATCGTCGAGAAAGTTCGCACCGCTGCAGAGCAAGTACGTGAAGACGACGAAGCACTCGCGGCGGAAGTAATCGCCGCTGAGGCGGATCTTGACGACGTGGATGCTGAACTTGCTGCACCCGCCATCGACGAAACAGCCTTCGTCATCCCTACTGCCGAAGACTACGCCGACGAAACCTTCGAAGACGACGTGCCAAGCGAAGGTGATGCTGATCCGGTCGCCATCGACGAAGCGTTATTGGCCGAGACCGCCCTCATGGAAGCAATCGACGACAACGATCTCGAACAGGCGTAGTTTCTTCGACTCGCGTGAACCCGTCAGCCCCCTAGGCTCAGAAGTAGATCTACTTCAGGAGCACGCATGACTGAATCGCTCGGCGCAGATTGGGACCCCCGATCAGCCGATGTCCTCGCAGACCAAATCGCGGTGTACGACCAGATGCGCGCAACCTGCCCGGTCGCCCATGATGCTAACGGTCAGTGGTCGGTCTTCCGGCACGACGACGTCGTTCGGATTCTGAGAGATCACGACGATTTCTCGAACGCAGTGTCGGTGCACGTTGCGGTGCCGAATGGCATGGACCCACCTCAACACACGGCCTATCGAGCAGTCATTGACCGCTATTACACGCCCGAACGCATGGCTCGGCTCGAACCTCAATTGCGTGGCATCGCGACCGAGTTGATCGCCGGGCTAGAACGCGGTGCACCGCTTGAGGTGATGTCCGAGCTTGCTGAACCGTTTGCAATGGCTACGCAGAACGAATTCATGGGCTGGCCGAACGACCTCGCCGCGCCACTCATCGAATGGAACAAGCGCAATCACGCGGCAATCCTGTCGCAAGACCGCGAACGAATTTCTGCAGTAGCCCTTGAGTTTGACGGTCATATTCGGGAACAACTCGAGGCGCGAGAAGGCACAGTCATCGACGATGTGACCGCCGAACTCATGCGTGAAACGGTCAATGGCCGACGACTCACCGACACAGAGATCGTGGCGATCATTCGCAACTGGACCGTCGGTGAACTCGGCACAATGGCGGCAAGTTTTGGCATTATCGTCGATTTTCTCGCCGAGCACCCCGAAGTGCAGGCCCAACTTCGGGCAAACCCTGACCTCGCAGAACAGGCGAGCGATGAGATACTCCGAATCCATGCGCCACTCATTTCGAACCGTCGTCGCACCACGCGCACGGTCGTTCTGGGGAACCGGGACATTCCCGCCGACGAGCGGGTTTCGGTCGTGTGGGCTTCGGCCAATCGCGACGAATCAGTTTTCGGCGACCCGGATGAATTTCGTCTTGACCGTGATCCGGAAGCGAACTTGCTCTACGGCAAGGGCATCCACGCCTGCCCCGGTGCCCCGTTGGCTCGGTTGGAGTTTCGGGTTTTTCTCGAGGTGTTGCTCGCGCAGACGAGTGCGATACAGCCCGTCCCCGAAGCATCAAAAGTGCGTGCCGTGTTCCCCGGGTCCGGATGGTCGCAGTTGTCCGTGACTCTGGTCTAGATGGCTTCCGTGCTAGATGATTGGCGCGCGACGAATAGCACCGCACATTGATCAGAGTCTAAGACGACGCGTTCACCAGCAACAGTGACATCACGCCTCCACGAATCGTTCGCTTCCTTGGCTTCGTGCACCAACATGTGGGTCTCGAATGAAATTCCCAACTGTTCGAGTGCGACCAGCATCTCGGGGTCCGAATCGTCAACACGTTCAACACGCACGAGCGATTCTCCGGTCACGTCCACGAGCCGTTCGGCTTTCGGCAGCACCAGGACGCCGTCCGCGGTTGGAATCGGATCGCCATGTGGGTCGCGAGTTGGATTGCCCAACTTGGAATCGATTCGCGTCATAAACTCGTCTGAGACGGCATGTTCAAGCACTTCGGCTTCATCGTGAACTTCGTGTGGCCCATAGCCAAGTTCTTTCGCCAGATACGTTTCGATGAGTCGATGCCGTCGCACCATTGCGAGTGCAAGTCGTCGCCCAACCGGGGTCAACTCCACCGCGCGATAGGGGTCATGGACGACGAAACCGTCTTCGGCGAGCCGGCGCAGCGCACTCGATACCGCTGGCTTGCTCACATTGAGTTTGCCTGAAATCATCGTGGTCGTAACGGGCGATGTAGACCATTCTCCGAGGCCCCAAATCACCTTCAGGTAGTTCTGGGCACTTGGCGAAAGATGCGATACTTGGAGCTCGCTCACGGTGCTAATACCCGGTGAATCGTGGTGATGTTGTGGTCCAAATACTCAAGATACGAGTCGCCCATCTTGCCGGGCTTCCCAATCTCATCAGACATCAGTACGCCGTCGATTTCCACTCCCGTTTCAGTGGCGACCGTCTGCATCGGTCGCCGATCAACATTCGATTCGACGAACAATCCGGGCACGTCATTTTCTTCGATGAAAGTAACGAGGGACTTGATCTGTTCGGGAGTACCGGTTTCGTCGGTATCCACCGACCACAAGAATCCTTCCTTCAGTCCGTAGGTCTTGGCCAGATACTGGAACGCCCGCTCGCTTGTTACGAGCACTCGCTGTGATGGTGGGATCTCAGCTATCAGTGCGGAGTACTTTTCATCCATTGCTTTGAGTTTGGTGATGTAGTCGGCAGCACGGGCTTCGTACTCATCGGCATTGTGGGGATCTTTCTGAATGAACGCATCGCGGATCGTGGTTGCCATGACGATGCCTGCGTTCGGGTCTGGAAACGCATGCGGATTGACTTCCGTCCGACCTTTGCTGTCGGTGATATGCAGCGGCTTCACTTCACTCGCAACCTCGACTAGGTTGCTCTTTCCTTGCCCGACAACCTTGGTGAGTTTGATTAACCAGCCGTGTTCCCCACCTTCGAGATTCAGGCCGTTGTAGAGCAGGAGATCAGCATCAGCGGCTGCTCTGATGTCGGCGGGCCGCGGTTCGTAGTCGTGCGGATGTACGCCGACTGGGACGAGATTGTGCACGTCAACGTCCGACCCACCGATCACGGTGGCCATATCCGATAGGAGCGAGAACGAGGTGACAACCTTGAGCGGCGTTTGGGCATCACGCCGTTCGCCGCTGGCCGCACCGGCGCCGCATGCGGACAGCATTAGGAGTGCACAAGTTGTGATCAGCATGGCTTTGAGTGCCTGGCGCATACCTTCACCTTTCATCCGTTGTGAGTCGTTGCTCGCTTTGTGCAGCCACCGTGCGTCTCCTCGTGATCCGTTGTGCGATGAGTCCACGTTGTGGCGCGAAGAAAAAAGCGATCAGAAAAGCGGCCGCGGCCGAGAGAACAATGACGGCCCCCGACGACGCGTTGTACTCGAAACTGAAATATAAGCCAGAGATGGCTGAAAGCGCGCCGATCGTGCTCGCGAGCAGAATCATGACTGACAAGCGGTTCGTCAGTAGGTGTGCTGTGGCCGCTGGTGTGATGAGTAAGGCCACAACCAGAATCACTCCGACGGCCTGCAAGGCGGTGACCGTGACGACCGTGAGCACCACCATCAAGGCGTAATGAATGGTTCGAACGTTGAGTCCGTACGTTTGGGCCATCGTCGGATCAAACGTTGAGACGAGGAGTTCCTTGTAGAACAACAGGAGCAAGGCCACGACACTTACCGTGATGACGACAGTCAGCATCATGTCGGATTCTGCGACGGCAAGAACGTTGCCGAACAGTATTTGTGACAGGTCTACGGCAGTCTGCGCTTGTGCGATCAGGATGACGCCGAGGGCAAGAAACGCCGACAGCACAATGCCGATGGAGGAGTCCGATTTGATTCGGCTGTTTTGACTGATGGCACCGATGCTGAGTGACGCAATGATGCCGAACACAAGCGCCCCAAAGAAGGTACTGACGCCCAACAGATAGGAAACCGCAACTCCGGGAAGAACCGCGTGTGCGATGGCGTCACCCATCAAGGCGAGTCCGCGTAAGACGATGAACGTGCCGACGATTCCGCATACAACGCCGACAAGAATTGCCGTAATGAGCGCACGCTGCAGAAACTCGTATTGTGCAACATCGTTAATGAAGTCAAGCATCCACCGCTCCAGTCCCAAAAGCCGGTTCGAGGCCCGCTCCCAAGCGCCCGATTCCGTAGGTAGAGGCGAGTTGGGCCTGTGTAAGTAAGTCTCGGGGGGAGCCCGCTGCAGTCACCGTCTTGTTGACGAGCAGGACGTGGTCGAAAAGGTCATTTGCTGCTACGACGTCATGGTGCACCATGAGAATGGTGGCTCCCTCGGCCTTGAGCCCGATCAAAACGGTGCAGATTGTTTCCTGGCTGACCGCATCGATGCCAGTCAACGGTTCATCGAGAAAGATGTAGTCGGCCCTTTGCGCGAGAGCCCGCGCAATGAAAATGCGTTGCTGTTGGCCACCAGATAGTTCCCCGATGTGCCGATCAGCCAGATCTGCGGCCCCGACCATGCGCAGACATTCGCGCGCCCACTCTCGATCCGCCTTTTTCGCTCGGCGGACCAAGCCCAGTTTCGGATAGGTGCCAGCTAGTACCGTGTCGAGCACGTTGATAGGAAATGTCCAGTCAATGTCTTTGCGTTGGGGGATGTACGCGATGCTCGATCGTGTCTGTTTGAGTGTCTTACCACCGAAATCAACGCTTCCACTGTCGACTTTGACCATACCCACGAGAGCCTTGATCAACGTGGATTTACCGGCGCCATTTGGTCCGAGCACTCCGGTGATCGTGCCGGATTCGAGCGCAAAAGTGGCGTTCGAAAGCGCTGGTTGTCCCGCATATGAAACCGCTAGGCCCTCAACCGTGAGCGCGTTCGAATTTCCCTCACCGATCGAGGTCACGATGTAGGGCCGCCCGTGTGTACATGTCGCATGCCCCGAACTATATCGAATTGTTAACCGAGATTAACATTCCGTATTGCTGGGGCCTCGGGAACTAGGCGAGCCAAAACTCGTGCGCCGCTTCGAGGGAGTCGCTCGTGGATCCACGGAAATATCTCGGGCCCGGGCGTGCTGCTGTAGCCGCTGAAGTTCACGGTTGTGCATGCTCATCGGCACATCGAGGTAATCCACAGTTTTTACTCGCCTGACTCCAACTCGGCTTTCTGCGGGAGCTCGGCGAACTTCGCGGCCATAGTCGGATTGTTCTTCGTCAATTTCTTGATTGTGACGTCTTGAGCCTTGTCATTGGCTAGGCGTAAGTTGCGGCCGGATTTCTCGAGGTATTCCTTCACCTTGTTGAGTCGATCGATTGCTTTATCGATTTCGTCAATCGCTGAGTTGAACTGGCCCGACGCCAGTTCGTAGTTTCTCGCAAATCCGGTCTTGAACGTGGTGAGTTGTTCTTCGAACTGAGTGATGTCAATGTTCTGTTGCTTCACGTGTTCGAGTTCTGCCTTGACGCTGATGGTTTCAAGCGAGGCGTTCCGCAGCAGGCCGATAACGGCTAGGAAAAATTGAGGACGCACCACGAACATCTTCGGGTACTCGTGCGAAACATCGGTGATGCCCGTATACAGCTCGGACTCTTCTTCGAGCATGGAAACTAGCACCGCATATTCACAGTTCTTTTCGCGCCTGTCTTTATCGAGTTTGGCGAAAAAATCGGAGTTCTTCTTGCGGTTGGTGGACGTATCTGCTTCGTTCTTCATCTCGAACATGATCGAGATGTACTCGATGCCTTCGTCACTGAAGTCACGGAAGACAAAGTCACCTTTTGTGCCTCCGGAGGCGTCATTGTCTTTGCCGAACTCGGCGTTCGGAAACGCCATGGCGCGCACTCGTGTGAATTCCGTTTCGCAATGCTGTTCGAGTGATTCACCCAAGAGTTTGACCGACTGCTTGCGTTTGAAGTCTCGATATTGTTCGACTTGGTCCTGCAAGAGTGCGATTTCTTTAGCGTGTGCCTCTTTCACAAGAGACTCGCTCGCCTGACGCTGCGCATCTTGAATGGCGAGTTTGCTCTGAGCTTGTTCGAGTTCGGTACGAATCGAAGTGACGGCAGTATCGACGGCGAGTTGTTGCGCGAGTCCCGACTTGTCGAGTTCGGCCTGGAGTCGCACAATCTCGGCGTCTTTTGCTTGCGCGGCCTGCTGGGACTGTTGGGCGACCTTCGACTCGGCGAGTTCGATCTCAATCTTCTTCGTCTTGTCGGCTTCGGCCAAGCGCTCGTGGAGTTGCGCTTCAAAGTCTCGATCGCGCACTTGCTTGAGGATGTCGGCATATCCTGCTTCGTCGATCGTGAATGCTTTGCCGCAATGCGGACATTGGATCTCATGCATCGGTCTGGCCTCCGGCAAAGTGGTGGTGTGCGTGGCTGTGCCCTCACGGTACTCGATTTAACTTAGGTTGCGGTGAGTCTTTCCCTCAGCGTGTGCAGCATCGTGCGAAGTTGACTGAACTCCTCGTCATCCAGACCCGTGAGCGCTTCCACTTCCGCTCTCACCTTGCCAGTTTTACCTTCGAGTTCCTTACCCGCTTCGGTGACAAAGACGAACACGAGTCGTTCATCATCGGGGGATCGCTCTTTTCTGATCAAGCCTTCTGAGTGCAGCTTCTTGAGTACGGGCGAGAGCGTGCCGGAGTCGAGGTCGAGCGCTTGCCCCAGTTCTTTAACTGTGCTTCCGTCGTTTTCCCAAATGGCAAGCAGGGTGAGGTACTGGGTGTAGGTCAAACCGAGTGCGGCAAGGCGTTCGGTGTAGGCGCCCACAACAGCACGTGACGTTGCATGGAGTGCGAAACACAATTGATCAGTGACGCGCGCGTGTTCACTGTCTTTTCTCGTCATCGTGCCTGCCTTTCTTTGCATCAAACGCGACTCGTACTATGCTTTAATTGTACACAACTTAATTGTGGGCAATGTATATTGAACGGAGAAGCAACATGACTGACCAATGGCTAACCTCACTTATCACCGAAACCCCACAGGATGGATTCGCGCTCGCCGTGACCTTGTCGCGCCGCGGAGTGAAGACAACCCAACCAGATGTTGACGTTCTCAAGAAACTCCGTCCGGTATACGCCGAAGACGCCGATAGCCTGACCGCCGCTTCACAAGTAATCGCGATTAATTTTCAGACCGTGGCGGCAGCAAACAACTATTGGCGCTGATCAACACGCTTGGTTCACTCGACGCTAGGTTCGCTGGGGTCAGTGACGACCTCATCGTCAGGGAAGTCCTCGTCAAACTCGTCGCTTTCGCGCAAAAGGATGGCGGCCAAACCCGTGGTGATCGGGACAGCTGCGATCAGACCAATTGTTCCGATCACGCTGCGAACGATTTCCTGTGAGATGAACTGAGTCGTCACGACCGCGGCAAACGAATCATTACCAGCCACCACGAGAATCAGCACTGGCAGCGAGGCGCCGGCGTAGGCCAGAACGATCGTGTTGACGACGGAGGCAATGTGCGAATGCCCCACCCGGCTACCCGCACGGAACAACTCGCCGACCGTCGCATCTGGATTCGCATGCGCCAACTCGCGCACGGTAACCGCTTGGGTGACCGTGACGTCATCGAGCACACCAAGGGTGCCGATCACGATGCTGGCGAGCAAGAGCCCGCGCATGTCGACCGCGAACGTGCTCTCAAGAGACATCGAAATGTCATCTGTCACGCCCGAGAGGTGCAGGACTTTCACCGAGAGCCACGACAAGAACCCGGTGAGAATGAAACTCGCGAGCGTCCCCACGAAGGCTACCGTCGTCGCCAACGAGAACCCGTGAGTCAGATACAGGACGGTCACCATGATGGCCGACGACGCCACAATGGCAATCAACACGGGCGATGCGCCACCCAGAATTGCCGGCACAACAAAGAACAGCAAGATCCCGAACGTGACAGCTAGGCCGATCAGCGAGGTAACCCCTCGCCACCTCGCGAACATGATCAAGGCGATCACGAACGCGATCAAAAGTACCCATAAGCCCTGCGAACGCTGATGATCAACGATGGCGAACATTTCGCCTTCGGGAACTTCCATGCTGGCAACCACGACTTTGTCGCCAACCGAAATCTTGGGTGCTCCTAGCCCACCTGGCAAGTCAGTTTCGACCCTATCGCCGTCAGACAACTCGACGGTAACAACGCCACAATGTTCGGTGTTATCGAAGGAGTCAGCCGGGCACTCGGTCTTCTTGATATCAACGACGCTGCCCTTGAGCTCCGTCACCGGCATTTGATTGTCGCCACGGAAGTCACCGCTCGGCCACAACCAAATCATTGCGACGAGAGTAGCTATCGCAATAGGGATAATCGTCGCGAGCGCAATGAGCCGGAGTCGCTTTGGTTCAGGAGCCAAGAACTTGCGACCGGGGCCTCCATGAGCGTGATGGTCATGCGAAGTGGCTCCACCTTCATTGATATCCACGATTCACGTCCCCTGGGTGACCGACACTATTTGCCAATTCTGACACGAGCGCACGGCACTTTCGGCGCTCGTGTCGCCAAACGAGACCTGCCGGGCTACATTCGTGTCAGCACACGTTAGTGTTTGCCCGCGATTCGATCGATCCAAGCCAAGCCCATCGCCGATGCGATAAACGCCATGTGGATGATTGTTTGCCACTTCAGCACTTCGGGATCGAGATTCGGCGCCTCAATGAACGACTTGAGGAGGTGAATTGAGGAAATGCCAATAATCGACATCGCGAGCTTGACTTTGAGAATGTTGGGGTTAACCGAGCTCAACCATTCCGGTTCGTCTGGATGGCCCCGCATGTTGATGCGTGACACGAACGTTTCGTATCCACCGATGATCACCATGATGAGCAAGTTCGCAATCATGACAACGTCGACCAGACCGAGAACGATCAACATGATGTCGAGTTCTCCGAGGTGCCCGAAGTCTTGAATGAGGTGGAGGAGTTCCTTCCAGAACAACGCAACGTAGACCGCTTGCGCCACTATCAAACCTAAATACAGCGGCGCCTGCAGCCAACGGCTAACAAAGATTGTCGAACCAACGAACTGAGTCAAAGGGTTCCGGTCGGCCGGTGACACTGTTCGATTCTGGTTGACAGGAATGTCACTGGGATTGGGTTGCTCGCCCACGATGCCTCGTTTCTCTCGCGACGCTCCCAATTGAGGGCCGTCAAAATCTTACTGAACCGGGTGAAAAGTCGCGTCGTATCGACGTTCTAGTCGGTTTGTTCGATCCACTCGTCATAGAACCGTGGCATCTGTGAAGCTTTGCCTTGAAAGTTCGGCTTACGCTTCTCCAAGAACGACGCCACGCCTTCTTTTCCATCACCAATACTCGTATAGAACATCGCGAGCGAGTC
The DNA here is from genome assembly GCA_937873005.1 of uncultured Aeromicrobium sp. GTDB lineage: Bacteria > Actinomycetota > Actinomycetes > Propionibacteriales > Nocardioidaceae > Aeromicrobium. The sequence continues at coordinate 42,098 of CALMUY010000243.1, forward strand.
GATCCGGTGCGCATCGACCGGATGGGCGAGTGCCCCATTGCGTCGAACCATCTGGCGAGCGAAAGCCACCGCAACCGGCGAGCGATCCTTTGTCCAGGCATCGGCGGTTTCACGTGCAACGGTCAACAGGTTTGACTCGGGAACAACGTCTTCGGCGAGTCCGATCGAGACGGCCGAATCCGCTGTCAGGATGTCTGCCCGCAAGAGAAGATCGATCGCGGAGGCAGGGCCAACGAGTCGTTCAAGAAACCACGTCGATGCCGCTTCGGGAACGATTCCAATACGGCCAAATACCAAGCCAAAACGGGCTTTCTCCGACATGATGCGTCTGTCCATCGCCAACGTCATCGTGGCACCGATACCGACTGCTGGTCCGTTAATCGCGGCGATGACGGGTTTGCGGCAATCGTGGATCGCCAAGGTCACTCGCCCGCCTGTGTCGCGGACCCGTTCAAGGCGCGGATCATCCAGATCGGTCATATCAGCCAGGCTCGGTTGTCGAGACTCATCTAGACCAAAGACGTTCCCACCTACGGATAGGTCCATTCCCGCACAAAATGCGCGGCCTTCACCGGTCACAATGATCGCGCGAACCCGATCGTCGTCATTGACCTCACGAAAGGTGCGCTCCAATTCGTCAGCCATAGTGACGGTAAATGCGTTCAGTTCGTCTGGCCGATTCAACGTGACGGTCAAGATCCCATCGTCGAGGTTATGCCGCAGTGTTTCGAAAGTCATTTTCTGATCCTAGGTTGCACTTTTTCGCACGCATCTAACCGCACACCTTTCACGACCTGCCGAGGTGTTTCCAGAATGATTTTCAGCAGGTGGTCAGTGGCAAAACTGTTTCTCTAGGCCTGTGATTCTGGGGTCGATTCACCGTCGGTTTCGATGAATGGCATATCGTCGCCCCAATTTGACTCCCACGACTCGAGTGACTCTTTCGACAGGGACTCAACAATCTCTTCGTCATCGGCAGGCGCGGACTCAGTTTCGTCCTCGACTACGGCCGCCGACGGCTCATCTTCAACAATTGACTCTTCAAAACCTCTAATGAGGACCGATTCATCAATCACGTCGGGTTCTGGCGCAGAAACTGATTCGTCCTGAAGCACTGAGTCCGACTCTGAATCTAGTTCAATCTCCACCGGCTCCTCGGCTAGGTCTTCGACCGAGTCCGTAGCCGAGTCCTCACCTGGTTCGTCGGTTGATTCGAGCGGTGCTTCTAGTGCTTCGGTCTCTTCGATCGTGTCGATCGGTGCGTCGAGGTCGGGCACCTCCGCGGCCACGTCCGCGGTCGCAGTCTCATCGAACGCGTCGGCCTGGCTCGTTGTGTTCTCAACCGGTTCGGGCACGACAGTGAGATCAGGAACTATCGACGGTACGCGCGTTGGTTCAGGCTCGGAGCCGAATGTTTGGGGACTCGTGAAAGTCGACGCATTCGTGCGGCCGTACTTTTCTGCGAGGACGTATCCAACAACGCCGGCAGCAGCAACGATGATTAGTTTCTTCACGAGATATCTCCATTCGATTCGAATACACACAATAATCTCGCGAAGGCG
>CALMUY010000244.1 GCA_937873005.1 uncultured Aeromicrobium sp.
TTCGGTAAAAAAAGAAATCGCCGAAATAGAATTGACAGACGTCAAACACGTTGTCGGAATCGACAGAGGGTTGCGTCAATTAGTGACAACCTATGACGAAAAAGATAAAACCACTTTCTTCAACGGAAACGCAGTCTTGAAAAAGCGCAGACACTACAAAGAACTGCGCCGTAGTTTGCAAGCACGCAACACCAGGAACTCCAAACGTCGTATCCGGAAAATGGAAAGTCGAGAGAACCGTTGGATGGCAGATGTGAACCACTGCCTGTCTAAGACACTCGTGTCCACCTATGGTTCCGATACGGTATTTGTGTTGGAAGATTTGATTGGCGTGCGTTTCGCGACGGAACAAGTTGCGAAAGCACAACGCTATGAGCAAGTATCGTGGGCGTTCTTTCAATTCGGGCAAATGCTCACTTACAAAGCCAACAAAGTTGGCTCCATGGTGGTTGAAGTAAGCGCCGCGTATACAAGTCAGCGTTGTCCTAAGTGTGGCACAATCAAAAAATCCAATCGGGATACCCACAACCACGAATATCATTGCCCATGCGGGTATCGCTCAAACGATGACCGTGTTGCAGCAATGAATATTCAACAACTAGGAACACAATACGTAAGCGGCGTAGAGAATCCCAAATTTGAGAAACAAAAAGCAAATTCCTAGTGCATAAATGTGCTGGGTTGCCGGCAAAGTCAGCTGTCGGGCTGCTCCATTCTGGTTGAATAAGAATGTTGCAGTGAGTAACGCCAACATTTTGAGGGACCAATCGATCTCAAACTACTCAGGAGTCCGCAGGACGTTTGAACTGCGTAGCGTTAGGCGTAAACATAAAAATCTTAGCGAAGCTAATGCACTCGTCACGAAATGGCGGGAGGCAAGCCGTGACTTCAGTCATTGGTAGTTGACAGTAACCGTCCCTTCTGTTTCGAGTCTTCTCTGATTTTACCATTAAGCAACAATCTGTACAATTTTACCCACAACATTTTTCTGCCCAGCGGCCATCAAGATGACAGATTTCTGTATCTTTT
>CALMUY010000245.1 GCA_937873005.1 uncultured Aeromicrobium sp.
GTGCGAGGTCATCATCAAAATACGTGAGGCTAATATCGCCCGCATCGTTCACGGGTGCATCCGCTTCCGGGATCAACGTCTGCCTACCAAAAATGTCATACACGTAATCTTCCCCATCAGCGGCTTTGAGCGGCCGATCCAGTGCGTCATAGGTGTAATCAGTCTCGCTATCGAGGCTGGCATAGAAACAATCCCCACCAGTACTAGACGAGGTTTTCAGTCTCGTGCGGTTCCCGTTCTTATCGAAACTGTATTCACGCCGCACGCACGGTGCTTGCGGATCCCCACCCGTATCCGGATCAAGCGTGATCCCCGTATTGGCTGCCGGGTAGGCTGCGCGCTTTGGGGGCATTATTGTGATCATTCCATGAGGCAGACCCATGGTTCACCTTTTTGAGCGACGAAAGACGGCAACGGACTTGTTCAATTGAGAGAGCCATTGAAGCTGGCGATCGTCCAACCAAACAACGATTGACGTAGAAGAATCGGCAAGTGATACCAGCGGTTGGACTTCTTTATCGAACAATGAGGCATCGAAGGCAAATGGGGCGAGTTCTAGAAAATCCTTCCACTCTTGGTTCCTTTCGCCTTGGAATTCACGCCATCCAGAACTCGTGTACGGGCGGCTCACACCACAAAGCCGCCGCACCGCCGTGGCCACATCAATGCCGAACGATTCATCAACGTCCCATGAGAAATCAGTTTCGAAAAAACCAGATTCTGGGCGCATAAAGTCCAAGAGCTCTCGAACTAGCTGCACACGACGCTCAAATTTCGAAGAGTGCGGCTCGACAATATATGAGTCCTTTCTAGCCATTCTCATCCTTCGCGCTCACTACTAGACGGTGTAGTCTTTTGGAACTTGAACTGTTACCGGTGGGACAATCGAACACCAAACATTGCAAGACAAGATCAGAACAATGAATCCGACGAGTTTTAGCCTGCCTTTCACCAAGTCCTTAATACCGACACGGACTTTATAGTGCTTCTTTCCCTTGTTGTAGTGCCAGCCATTCCGTTTGTCCCATTCGATTCGATTTTTGTGGTTGTTCCAATGAATACCGATTCGGCCTTTTCGCAACACGAATGGCCCGAAATTTCTCTGTTTTTTCACGAATGAAACTAACTTTTTCTTTACTTTTTCCCACCAGTTTGAACTCTTCTTGCCGTTCAGGTCGTAGTCGTTGATGGGGTCTTGGGGGTAGGTGTAGGCGGTGGTGTTGCCGCCCGGGACGGGG
>CALMUY010000246.1 GCA_937873005.1 uncultured Aeromicrobium sp.
ATGCGCACCGATGACGAGCGGCAAGCTATGCGAACAATCTCGTCGATGGTGGAGTACCTGAACGGGTTCAGGAACACTGATCCCGTTATATGGGCCGACAACAGTATGGAATCCGCAAACGAATCACTTTTAAACGTGAACGTTCATCTGTCCAACTATCTTGAACAAGCGTCAAGCGACCTACTTATCTCGGCCGGGGCCGAAGCCATCAACGTGATCTCCGCCGCCAGAATGCACTTTCCCGTTTTCCCTCAGAACGAGCAGTCTGCAGACATTGCCGAAGCGACAATCTCCTATAGGAAGGTGCTCGACAACGAGATCCAGGGCCTCGTTCGACTTCTAGGCCTAGAACGTGAACGGGCGAATAGCGCACTCGAACACTCGCAAAGGGTCGAGGCTGAGGTGCAATCAAAAACCGGTGAGTTTAACTCTGTCGTTGACGCGTTGAGGCAGCGCCTCGAACAGCAAATTGCTTCGCAGGCAGAGAACTTCCAGTCAGAGGTCGGAAATCGAACTCAAGCACATGCCGACGTTTTGGACAAACTTCAAGCCGAATCGAGAGGTCGCTTCGCGAGCATCGATTCGCAAGCCGAAGCGGTCTTCATCGATGTCGAGGCCCAGGCCAACGCCTCCTTGGCAAAGATCGGAGAGTTACATGAACAAGCTAAGGCACTGGTGGACGCAACGAGCAAGCATGCTGTTTCTGGGCAATACAGCACATGGGCGGCCTATCAAGCTAAAGCCGCACGTATCTGGGAAGGGTTGGCCCTATTCGTAGGGCTGGTCACTGTTGGCGGCACGGTTTGGCTTGTGACGACGGCCGAAAGCGATTCGATTCAATTCACTGTGTACAAGTTCACGATCGCTGTCCTTGCCGCAGGCTTATTTGGGTACGTTGCAAAACAAGCGGCCAGTAGACGCGAACAGGAACGAAAGTACAAGAGGGACGCGCTAGATCTGGCTGCACTGGAGCCATTTCTTGCGAACCTTCCCGAACTGCATGCAACGGCGCTTCGCCAACAGTTTGCGGCACGCATGTTTGCAGCTAGGGACTCCTCGGGATCTGAAAATGCTGTTCTAATTCCTGACGCTGGGAATGCAGGCGGCGACCGATGACTGCCTAGGCCAAGTTGAATGTTGTTTGGCACTGGCTTGAATCCAAATGGCGGGTATCGCCTGACTCGGGTCGAATTTCGTGCTCGTGTATGAGAAGCAATCGAGACTCGCTAGGTATCGCTTAGGCCACTGCTGAACTGTCCATGTTCGCGAATCTGTCTATACACGGGACGTCGCTAGGCCCTTGGTGCAGCGGTCCCGCCTTAGCAACAACTGGAAATGCGAATTCTTGCGCTCAGAGTACGGTGATTCATCACGGTGATCTCGTGAGGCTAGGCAACAAGTCTGGCGCATGGCCTGGGCGCAAGAGAGAACGCAACTTCTCGATCCTGTTGTTACCGTTGGCGCAATGAGCTCGGAATCAGACTTCACAAGGCAACAGTGGGTCGAGGGGCTCCTTCCGGAAATTGCGTCTGCGCGCAATGTGCTCGCAACGGCAGATTTCTTACTCCGCAGGGGAGGGACACTCGAACGCGATATCGATGCCGTGTTCGCGACGTATTCGATCGGCCTCGAAAGACTGATGAAACTCGCGCTAGGTTGCGCGGCAGTGTCCCGAGGCGAGGGCTGGCCGCCGAAAATGGGGAGAACCAGCGAGGGGTGGGGTCACGCCCTCGACGAAATGGACCAACGGCTACGAGACACCATCCGAGAATCGGTCAATGGCAACGAATGGGATCACAAACCACTCTTGGAGACGTGGATCTGCACACTCGATAACGATCCCGTTTGGGGAAAAGCAGTCAAAGCCTTAAGGAACTACGCCGATGCAGGCCGATATCACCACCTAGACCACGTCCGCGGCGGTTTCGTGACTTCGTCGACCACACGCAGCCTGTGGGATGACGTTGAGCGAGAAACGATCGCGAACAACAGTCAATTGGCCGCCCACCACCAAGAAACTCTTGCCGGTGCGGAATTTGATCCCTTCGAAATCGAACTGAGAAGCGCAGTAGCGGACGTATTGAAACGCTGGGTGTCCATTATCTGCCTATTCGGAATGCATGGAGTGCTCGGAGAAGATTGGAAATCACTCGGAGCGGACGCGCTGCCCGACGGGGCGCTTGAATTCGATGTGCTTCCGCAACGTGAAGGCACGAGGTGAATTGGGGAAACCAACCGCGGGCCAGGTGCGCGTACGCGACGAGAACGAAATCTCGATGGCGGCTAGGGATTAACTGAGTAAAGTTGGTCTAGCGCATCGCATTAGTGATGTAAACGGAGGACCGACCGTTGCAAAGAAGTTGATTCCGGCACGGTCTCAACAGCGTGATGCCCACTAGCCCTAGTGGTCGTGAGGAAGTGCTTTGTCATGAATCGGCTCTTGATGCTTATTTCGCTAGTGCTCATTGCAATGCTCGTCGTCCTCGTAGGGGTGCTGATCGGCATCCCAAATCGGGTTGAAGACTGGCGGTTTCTTGGCGAAGTAGTCGGAATCGGGTTGTCCATCAGCCTTTTAGCATCGATCATCATCATTTGGGTTTTTGACAATCGTGACAGGAAACAGCAAGCGCTATTCGACGAGCGTTTCGAAAGGAAACTGAAAGCTGTTCTGGAGCGCCCGAGCGCGAACTTCGGAGAACAAGACGGCTCCTCGGTTTGGCTACAGTTCCTTCGCGGGGGCCTCGAACGGAAAGCGCTGATCGGATCCCTCAACAAGAGGGATCTGACTGCGGAATCACGTCCGTACATGTTCATGAGTTCGATTGGGGAACCGAAGGTAACCCATTTCGATGCCCTCGTAGAAACGATTGAAACCATGGCCCACGATGCCCAATTTCTAGGAGCGTCCTACGGACTCGAGGTCGACCAAGAATTAGCTGGCGAACTCGATGGACTCGAAGAAGCAGTAGCGGAGTTTCGCCGCGATGTTGGGGGAGTGCGGCCAGCGCTGGCAATCGCGTTGTTGAATCCTGAAACATCGTTTGTCCTCCCGAACTCATTTGGACAGTTGATTTTTCAGCACACACGCAAAATCTATAAACGAATCGCCAAGAAACAGAATCGACCTTAAAACTCAGCATGCTGACACTGAGGGGCGTCTCACGCTCGAAAATCGTAGACACAGGTGCTCTTAGGGTGCTAGCCTTCCCGCATGATGCTGCTGAGTTTTACTGTGCGCAATCACAGGAGTATCCGAGATGAGATCACTCTCGACCTCACACGCCCGTCGTTAAAGACACTCCAACCTAAAGATGGCAACTGGAACTCTGCGAGTTATCCACTGGTGGGCATCTTTGGTGGAAACGCCACAGGCAAGTCTGCGATCCTTAACGCCTTCCAGTACGTGTTCACGGCAATCCGCCAATCGGCCACAACCTGGCAAGCGTCCAGTGCGATGCAAAGAGCGCCGTTCAAACTCGACGGACAACACGAACGCTCGACGAGCACCTACGAACTAGACCTCGTGCACGAAGGCCGCCGGTTTAACTACGGCTTCGAAGTAGACCACGAGGGAATCAAACGTGAATGGTTGCGAGACGTACCCAGCACACGCTGGCGCACACTCCTAGACCGCGACCGCACCAAGAACTCGGTCACGTTCCACCAAAGCCTGCGAACCCGAATCGAAGTAGCCCCCCGAGAACTCGTTCTCAGTAGGGCGCTCCTTCTCGGCGAAACTCCATTACAAGCGTTTGCTCGCGATCTCGTCGACAGTTTCGACTTCGTCTTAGTGAACGACACCCACCGCGAAGCACGACTAGCGAACATCGCCGACTCGCTGGCCGAAGGAGAAATCACCTTCCCCGACCTGGAAGCACTACTGCAAGTCGCCGACATCGGTGTGGAGAACATCAGGCTCGAAGAACTGAAGATCCCCGAGAGTGTGAGAAGAGCGTTCCGCAGGTTGACGCGAGATCTTCAAGACGCCGACACAGAAAAAGGCGCCACCGAAAATCTTCGCGACGAAGAGGAAGATCAAGAAGAACTCGCGGATGATGACCTCCAGCAAGTCGTACGTCACTTCCTGTTCACCCACCGTGGAACGGTTGACGGTTGCCCACCGTTCTCGATCCAAGAAGAAAGCGACGGAACCGTCGCCTGGCTAGCGATCGCTGTGCCCGCACTCGAGACACTACGAAGAGGCGGACTCTTTCTGGTCGACGAGATCGACGCGAGCCTGCACCCGCACCTGCTCGAACTGCTTCTCGGCGCATTCGCCGATCCCACCGTCAATACGCGACAAGCACAACTCATCTTCACGAGTCACGAATCGTATGTGCTTTCGCCGTTGAGTGAAATTCACCTCGAACCCGAACAAATATGGTTCACCGATAAAACCTACGACGGAGCAACTGAACTGACCTGTTTGGCTGATTTCCCCAAGCACCCAGACGCCAACGTCGCCAAACGGTATCTCACCGGACGCTACGGCGGAATCCCGCGACTCTCGCCGAGTCTCTTCGCTGCCCTTGTCGACGCGAAAGAGGTGCAGGACTAGTGGCCCACGGGCAAGGCATGCGTAAAAACAGGCCGCGGCGAACGCTAGCGCGCCGAATACTAGTCGTTACCGAAGGTGCCAAGACCGAACAACAGTATCTTGATGGGCTCAATCAGTATCTGCGAAGCCAAGGTGCCACCGCTGTTGTGAAATCAGCAGGAATGGGAAGAGACCCATTAAAGGTCGTCCAGAAATGCATTGAGCTACGAGATGATGCCGAATCGAAGGACAAGCGTTATGACTACTATGTGTGCCTCGTTGATGTGGATGAACACGCGACACTCGAACGCGCTATCGAGCTCGCGCACCAAAAGCGAATCACGCTGCTGATCTCAAATCTCAAATTCGAAGTGTGGTTACGGTGGCACGCGGAAGATAAGCGATCAGCACTCACGTCGACGCAACTAGATCAATGCGTAAAAAGTTTGGGCCTAACAGACGGGAAGAAAGGGTCTGCTGCATGTTTAGGTGACAGTGGTTTTGTCAGGCCGCGGTCGCGGCTGA
>CALMUY010000247.1 GCA_937873005.1 uncultured Aeromicrobium sp.
TGGCTCAGTGTTGAGATGACGATGGTGACGACGACGGCCGCAATCTGGCGACTCAATTCGCTGCTGTTGGGCATGATCCAAATGAGATAAACGATGACGGGCCAGTGCCAATTGTAGAGCGAATAGGACTGGTCGCCTACCGCCATGAGCGGCTTGTTTGCCAGGAGTTTGGTCATGGCGTTCGGCAACGGAGACGTGGCCGCAACCACCATGACCAACGTCATGACTCCAATCAGCGCAAGCCCGCCCTGGAAAAGCCACGGTGAAAACTCGTTGACGGTGAACATCCAGTAGACGATTGTCGCCAAAGCAACCAAACCAAGAACGCCGATGAATTGTTCGCCCTGACGGCCCCAACCGCGTGGCCCGCGCGCTGGTCCGCTCGCAGCGCGCTGGGTTCGCCGATGTAGCCAAATCGCTCCGATGACCCCGATCAGGAGTTCGTAGAGGCGCGTGTCTGTGCCGAAGTAGACGCGGCTTGGGTCGGTTCCCGGCACATACAGATCAAGCATCCGCCAGAACGAAACGCCCCCAATAACAGCCAACACAAGCAGGATCGTGTTCCAGGTACGTGCTTTCTTGAAAAGGAAGAGCAGAACGAGTGGGAAGATGAAGTAGAACTGCTCTTGCACGCCCAACGACCACGTGTGTCGAATTGGCGACGGAACAGAAACGTTGGCGAAGTACGACTCATTCGCGAGGATGAGTCGCCAGTTCGACACCTGGAAGAACGACGAGAGCACGTCAATCGCGACATGCTTGCGTCGACCTGCGTACTCGAAGATGCTGGCAGCGGTCAACACCGCGATCAACATCAAGATGAGTCCGGGCAAAAGCCTGCGCGCGCGACGAATCAGGAACCGCTTGTAGTCGATCGCATCCGTGCGATCGTGTTCACGCAACAACATGGCGCAAATCAGGAACCCCGACAGGACGAAGAATAAGTCCACGCCAAGCCAGCCGCCGGTGAAGGGGTTCGGCACAACGTGATAGGCCATGACTGCGATGACTGCGAGTCCACGCAGCCCGTCGAGGGCACCGTTGCGGTTTCCGCGCGTAGCGGCGAGGCCAGTCTCTGACGAGGGGTTGATGTCTGCCGATGCGTCAACGTACGTCGAGTTTTTCGCAGATTCAGGCTATGAGGTGGCCGAGTCCGTGTGTTCTTCGGAGGTGACGATTGTCTTTCTGAGCCGTCCGGCTACTGATAGAGAGGGGGCGGATTCCCGGTCAGTATGGCACACGTCACACAGTTGGCATGACAGAAGTTTGCATTACTGCAAGGCTCACAGTAACTGCGCGTTACATTTCAAGCGGAAATCCGCACGACTTCGCCGACCACGATGATCGCGGGCGGACGAATGTTCTCCCGTTCAATCACGTCCGAGATTTCACCGAGGCTCGTGCGCACGAGCCGCTCATCAGGCTGGGAGCCGTTCATGATGATTGCTACTGGAGTGCCAGCGTCTCGCCCTCCACTGATGAGCGACTCGGCAATCGCCGGAGCGTGCTCGACCGCCATCAACAACACGAGCGTGCCGCGCATGCGGGCGAGTGCATCCCAATCGATCAGGCTCGCTGCGTGTCCCGGTGGTACGTGACCCGAAACAACCGTGAATTCATGCACGTCCCCACGATTGGTCACGGGGATGCCAGCGAGCGCCGGAACGGCGATCGGCGAGGTAAGTCCCGGGATAACTCGCACAGCGATATCGGCTTCGCGCAGAGCGAGAACTTCCTCGAACCCCCGCCCAAAAACGAACCCGTCGCCGCCTTTGAGTCGCACCACGTTCTTACCGGCGCGCGCTTTCTCGATCAAAAGAGCATTGATCACTTCTTGCGCCGTGAACTCGCCGCGCGGATGCTTGGCCACATCAATGACTTCTACATCGGGATCAAGTTCGGCTAATAGCGCAACGGGAGCAAGGTGATCAGCAAGCACCACATCGGCAGCAAGCAGCGCTTTCAAACCCGCCACCGTGATGAGTTCGGGATCTCCGGGGCCGCCACCGACGAGCGTGACGCTCCCAACTCCGGAAGCGACGGGGCGCGGATTCTGGGCGGGATCAAAAGTCAAGCCAAGCATGGCCCTAATCCTGCCGTGAACGGGGCAACCACTTCACATCAGCCCACGACGTGGACTACTCGAGTTGTTACAGCAGGTTCAGTCGACCGGGGACATCGTCGACACGCACCACGGAACCGTTCTCGACCCAAGACCTGTCGGCGCTGCGCATTGTTAGCCCGCGAACTCGCCGCGCACCTTGTCGAAGTCGGCCTCGACGTCACCTCGTCACTAGCGGGCCGCGTGGCGAAACCGCGCCTGCCCCTTCGCTCGCGGCATGAGCGCGAACGCAGAAGCCGCCTGCTTGGTCGAACGCGCTGTACCGCTGTTGCGGCTTGAACGCCCCGGTTGGGTGCCCGACCCCGCATGGCACTACGTGGACGTTCCTCACGAGCCGCGGCCCCTACACACTCGCCGGCGAACTCGACATCATGCGCGAGCACCGCAGCGATGTGCTGATCACGAAAGATTCTGGCGGCACTTACACGTGGCCGAAGATGCAGGCTGCCGCTGAACTCGGTGTCAAAGTAGTCGTGGTGTCACCCCCACCGACGAGCCCATCAGTAACGACAGTTCACCGCGTAGTCGAGGCAGTCGCCTGGGTGCTGAGCAGCACACCAGCGACTACGAACACTGTGCTGTAACACGCAAATCTCCACCACGTGGGCATGAGGCACACTTTCCACCTTGGGGAGTCAAGAACAACAGGCAACAACTACACCTGTGGGTATGCATGGCTTCAAAGTCATCAGTGCGTGTGTAGCGAGTGAGTGGCAACGGTCCGCCAATCTGCTCAGTCAGCGGATCTAACAACGATGTCACCCGTTTCACGTTTTCGAGTTCAGAACTCAAGGCCCGCCCCAACCACAACAGTCGGTTGGCGATCGCATCAGCCGCGATGGCCCACAGGGGTCGTTCACGCATATGGCCATACTCCGCCAAAATCGGCAAGACATAGCTATACAACGAACGGAGGGATTCGCCCGCAAGCGCAAGCCGATCGTCGCCGTGAAGCACGCGACGTGATGTGGCACCCGTGACTCGACTATCGGGCAACCAGTGCAGATCAAGATCAGAGACCTCAGCCGACAACAAATCACTACCCATAACCAAAGACTTGAGCGTTGGCCCGATGCCAGGGCCTCCCACGCTTGACACAAGAACACCTGCGAACACGGTGCCGCGTGCGCGCGAATCGGCATAAATTCGGCGTTCCAGCGCTGTCGTTAGGGCACCGAAACCCGCCACAAGATGAAAGCGCTTCGGGTCGCCGAACAGACGATCGGCGGCAAACCCGAGGGCCAGCCCCCAGAACCGAGGGTTCACACACCCAACTCAGACAAGAGCGCGACATCACGCAGAACGGCTACTGCACTGCGCACGGTCGGCAAAGCAGCAACTGCGCCCGAACCTTCACCCAGACGCATCCCCAGATCAACGAGCGGTTCAAGACCCAGGGCCGCTAAAGCGATGCTTTGTGCTGGTTCGGTTGAACGGTGACCGGCCGTAAACCACTCGGCGGCGCCGGGCTCAAGTCGGTTCGCAGTCAAAGCGCACGCCACACTCATGAGTCCATCGAGCAATACCGGTACGCCCTCTTGCGCAGCAGCCATGAGGTAACCCGTAGCAGCCGCCAAATCTGCACTCGATAGAGCCTGCAGTGTCTCAAATGGGTCGCTTGCGCGCGCACCGACTCGAGCCAGTGCAGCATCAATAATCTGGGCTTTGCCTTCTAGCGCCGCATCATCAATACCCGTGCCACGGCCCGCTGCTTGCGTACCTGTCAAGCCCAATGCGGCAGCGATCATGGCGGCTGCTGGCGTGGTGTTGCCGATACCCATGTCGCCGCTGATCAGTAGCTGGGCGCCAGCGGCAATCTCTTCACGAGCGACGGCGGCACCAGCGTCGAGCGCGGCTTGGGTTTCTTCAGCTGTCAGCGCATCTTCGAGATGAATGGCCCCGCTGCTCTTGCGAATCTTGTGTGCGGTCAGCGCTGTGCGCACGTCGTCCGGCAGATCAGCAAAATCCTCATTCACGCCCAGGTCAAGAACGCGAACATCAACGCCGTGAGCGGCCGCCAGCGCGCTCACGCCCGCCTTGCCGGCAAGAAACGTACGCACCATGGCGCCGGTGATTTCCTGCCCGAACGCCGAAACGCCGTGTTCTGCAATCCCGTGGTCGCCGGCAAAAATCACCAAGCGCACGTTGTCGATCGGTTGCGGTGGCACGAGGCCTTGACACGCCGAGACCCACACGCCCAGTTCGCCAAGGCGACCAAGTGCCCCGGGCGGAGTGGCAAGCGCCCCAATGCGTTCGGCGGCTTGTTCGCGCGCGGCAACGGATGGGCTGGTGAGGTTAGGCATGCGGGTCCTTTTCTGAGTTGATGTTGCGCAAGGCATCTAAGGCCGTCGTGAGATGGGCCAAGGTTTCGGAGTCTCGTACGGCGATCCGCGCCCAGGTCTCGTCAAGACCCTCGAACGTATCGGCACGGCGCACTGCAATCGAATGTGACCTTAGCTGCTGGTAAAGGTCACGGCCAAGTTGTGCAAGCACGAAGGACGTGGCCGAGGGCTGAAAAGCAATACCCCGTGTCCGCCGATGAGAGAAATCCCCAGCACGACCGATTCGGGGACACCGTCAAGCAGCGCTCCGACGGCAATGGCTGTGCCAGAGCCGGGTTCGCTCGCATCGGCCTGTTGATCGCCCGAGCGTTTGCGGTGTCGGGCACCACGAGCAGCAAGGACTTGGTTGGCCACCACATACATGACCGCACCGAGGAGGAATCCGCCGAGCGTCGGCCAAAGTCCCCCGAGCGCGATCGCTTCATCGACAAGATCAAAGGAAAGCGCTGAGATCAGCACGCCTGAACCAAACGCCATGATGCCGGCCACGACTCGCTGCGAAACGTTGACATTCCATGCGATGGCGGCACCGATCACGAGCGCACCGCCCGCAAGTAGACCCCACAACCCTGCGGCTAGCCACGTTGGCATGAGATCCCTCCCTCAGAAGCGTGACGTTTGATTCAGACTATCGAGAAAAGCGAGCATCAGGTGTCCTGCTATGCAATAGGTTGGGACCACCGGGCTTGCCCGCTGAGAGAACGAGATTGATCGGAGCACGCATGTCTTTGCCTTCGAGTTTCTTGCGTTCGGCGATGGCGCTGCGCGACGGAATCGTGGTGGCTTCGGGCACGTATTTGCGCAAGTACCACGGGTGGCAGGTGACCGGCGAACTCACTCCACCGGCAGAACCCACCCTGTTTGTGTCGCACCACGGTTTTGGCAGCTTGTTCGATCTGAACGTGTTCGCCGCGTTGGCGACCCTCCACGAAATGGGTGTCGATCGGCCCGTCACACTCTTGGCGCACCAACTCGCATGGACGATCGGGATCGGCCCGATTCTCGAACCCTTCGGTGCCCGGCCTGCCAGTCACGATGCCGCTCGCGCTGCCTTCGGCCACGGCGAGCATGCGCTCGTGATGCCTGGTGGCGACGTCGACGGCTTCAAGCCCTACCGAGATCGGAACAGAATCGTTTTCGACGGACGCACCGGATTCGCGCAACTGGCGATAGACACCGGTGTTCGTGTGGTTCCAATTGTGACCTCTGGCGCGGGAGACACGATCTACTCGATATCCGACGGCCGCTGGCTCGCCCGCGCGTTCGGCCTCGACCGAGTGGCACGGCTCAAAGCGATCCCCATGACGCTTTCGATTCCGTGGGGCTTCAACATC
>CALMUY010000248.1 GCA_937873005.1 uncultured Aeromicrobium sp.
GGCGACCACCGAGATCTACACTCTTTCCCTACACGACGCTCTTCCGATCTGTATTGCCAGGTTCAGCGTTTTGCGCACTTGGTTGGGTGCTGCTGCAAATGGTGGGAAACGCGTTCGTTGAGCAAGTCGTGATCCGTGTGGGTTCGATGAACCAGGTTTTTGCGCTCGTTCTTGGGTTGATCGTCTTTCTTTACATGCTCGCCGTCGTGATTGTGTTGGGTTTGCAGGTCAACGTGGTTGGGCGGCGGCAACTGTATCCGCGCGCCTTGCTAACCCCGTTCACCGATCGCGTTTCGTTAACCGAAGGCGATCGCCGGGCGTACCGCCAGTATGCGAGGTCGCAGCAGTACAAGGCATTCCAAAGTATCGACGTGACATTTGAGAAAAATCCCGATCGGAACTCGAAGAAGTAACAAGAACGTCCGCAGAATTCGGTGTTCTAGCGCCAATTCACGTATCTCATGACACGTAGGCGAACTCGCCACATAGACTTGAGGCAGTACTGGCCTGCAAACGAAGGATTGAACACATGCCTACCGGCAAGGTGAAGTGGTTTGACGCTGACAAGGGTTTCGGCTTTCTCAGTCGCGAAGACGGCGATGACGTCTACGTGCACGCCGATGCGCTGCCTGCTGGCTTGAACGCCTTGAAGCCAGGTACGCGCGTCGAGTTCGGCATCGTTTCGGGTCGGCGTGGAGATCAAGCCCTACAAGTGACTGTTCTTGATCCAACTCCGTCAATCGCCGCTCGGCAAGCGGCTGCACGGCGCAAACCGACTGAAGAAATGGTCGTCATTATTGAGGACCTGATGCAGTTGCTCGACGGCATTTCGGAAAGCTACCGTCGCGGTCACCACCCCGACGCCAAAACGGCGAAGCCCGTTGCGCAATTGCTGCGTAAGGTCGCTACAGACCTCGAAGCCTGACGGTCACTGCCCAATCTGGCAACCCAGGTTAACCGGCGTCACATGCAGAACCCGCCAAGCACATACTCCTCCAACTGAAAGGCAATCTCATGGGTGAGAATCTCACAGTCTCCAGCAGCATTGAGATCGCACGCGCCGCCTTGGCCGATTCGGTCGATTCGGTCGAGTTTGGAGAGCACGCTTCTTCGCGCGATCTTGGCGGCGGGCTCAAAGCGGAAACGTTCGAGTGTACGCGCGCCGGATATACGGGCTGGTTTTGGGAAGTCTGCCTTTCTGAGTTCGAAGGCCGTTTCACAGTCAACGACATCATCGTTCTGCCTGGTACCGAAGCGATTGTTGCGCCCGAGTGGACGCCGTATCGTGACCGAGTCCAGCCTGAAGATCTCGGACCAGGCGATGTCTTGCCACCCGACGCCGATGACATCCGGCTCGTGCCAACGTGGTCGGCTGGCGACGGAGACGAATCGGGAGTTGTTGATCGACACTTCGCCCGCGAAGTGGGGCTCGGCCGCGAATGGGTTCTGTCTTTTGAAGGCCGCGAAGACGCCGCCGACCGGTGGTACGACGGCGCTTTCGGGCCCGAGTCGGCCCATGCTCAGTTGGCGTCGTCGAGTTGTCGTTCGTGTGGATTTCTCGTGTCGCTCGCTGGCGACTTGTCTGACAGATTTGGCGTCTGTGCGAACCGGACCTCACCGGCTGACGGATCTGTGGTTGCGCTTACGTATGGTTGCGGCGCGCATTCGGGAACTAGGCCCAAGCGTTCAAATTCGGCGAAGATCGTTCCGGACCCAGTCTTTGACACCGTGACTGCCGACGACTTGGCTTGATTGGTCGCTCGGCCCAATTGGGCGTTTGGCGGATTCGTGTCGCTATTCGACGGGATCTGGCTTGCGTCGCCTGCCAACCGGACGAGGGTTGCTAGCGATCTCGGTTGACGCAGGTGGCGGCACGGTTGAAGGTGAAACCTCGGTGACGGTGGCTTCTTCGAGCGCTTTGCCTTCTGCTTTGTCTTCAAGTTCGGATAGCGGTGGGGGCTTGCGAAATGAATGTCGTTCGGGCGGCGATTCTGGCGTTACGTCAACGGGCACCGTTTGCCGCGACGGCTTCGACTCGGTCAACGCGGCTAACTTCGCCGCCGCATTTGGGGCCGCAGAAGCCGAGAGCGGTTCTCGAGTTGTGCGCGATCGGCAGTACTCAAACCCAAGCAAACCGATGCCGACTCCAGCTAGGGCAGTCCATATCCACCACGTTCGGCCAGACGCGTCGAGCGTCGACCAAAACGGTAATAACCCGACGAGGACTACGGTCCAGAGTGCAGTCCCGACAGCCATTGTGCGCACGCCATTGACGTCGAGCGGCTCGACAGGTGCCATCTTGTGCGTCGTGGCGCCGATGACAATCTCGTGTGCGTCGGGTCGACCGAATTCGGGGACCCGCGATGACCGTGGGGAATTCACAAGACCAAGATAGCCTGTGAAGTGAAAGTGAGGAACCGACTTGAATCCGAAATATCGCCGCATGCTCATTCCAGGGTTGCTTGCTGCACTTGTTCTCGTTGTCGTCATAGCCTCAATCGTCTGATCCGGATACGGTGAATTCATGTTGTTACGTTTGGGAGAAAAGACACCGCAGGTCGCAGAGACTGCGTTCGTGGCCGAAAACGCTACGGTTGTGGGTTCCGTGGTGCTGGGCGAAGGGGCCAGTGTTTGGTATGGCGCGGTTTTGCGGGCCGATAACGAACCGATCGTGATCGGCAAGAACAGCAACGTGCAAGATAACTGTTCATTCCACGTTGACGTGGGCAAGCCGGTGACCCTCGGCGAGGGCGTCTCGGTCGGGCACAATGCGGTCGTTCACGGTGCCACGATCGAAGATTTTTGTCTCATCGGGATGGGCGCAGTGGTGATGAACGGAGCCGTTGTTGGTTCAGAAACACTCGTCGCTGCCGGCGCACTCGTCACCGCAGGAATGGTGATTCCGCCCAGGTCGCTTGTGTCGGGCGTGCCTGCGAAGGTTCGTCGGGAACTCAGTGATGAAGAAGTGCAGTCACTCCATCTCAATGCCGAGGTCTACACGCGTCACCGTGAACTTCATCGTCACGCTGAAGTGGTTGAACGCAACTCCTGAACCACAAAATCGATACACGTCGTTAACGCAGTGACATCGTCGGGTTCAATCGCGGGGAACATGGCGATGCGCAGTTGATTGCGACCCAGTCCTCGGTAGCCAGCTACATCGACGATGCCGTTGGCGCGCAACGCAGAGATGACGTCGCTCGCCTCAACTCCCTCAAGATCGATCGTGCCGACCACGTGCGAACGTTGTGCTGGATGCGGCACGAATGGGGTAGCGAAGTCGCTTTCCTCGGCCCACGAATAGAGCCGTGAACTTGAATCTGAAGTGCGTGCAGTCATCGCGTCGAGGCCGCCGAGTTCGAGCATCCAGCGAACTTGTTGATCAAGGAGGAACAGCGTCGCAACCGCGGGAGTGTTGTAGGTCTGGTTCTTGCGAGAGTTATCAATCGCGAGGGTGAGGTCGGTGAAGCCAGGGATATGGCGTCCGCTGGATTTGATGGCTTTGGCTCGGGCGATCGCGTTCGGTGACATCAACGCGATCCAGAGGCCACCATCGGATGCAAACGTTTTTTGCGGTGCGAAGTAGTAGACATCGGTCTGGGCGATATCAACGGGAAGGCCGCCTGCGCCAGACGTTGCGTCGATGAGGACGATCGCGTCGCTGTCGATGCCTTCGGGTCGCTTGACCGGAACCATGACACCGGTGGACGTTTCGTTGTGCGCCCAAGCGTAGGCGTCGACGCCGGGGCTGGCGACGGGCAACGGGTGCGTGCTGAAGTCGGACTCGAGCACGTCAGGCGCGTTGAGGAACGGGGCCTGAGCAACCGCTTTGGCGAACTTGGACGTGAACTCGCCGTGAACCAGATGCTGGCTTTTCGACTCGATCAGCCCAAAAGTTGCTGCGTCGAAAAACGCGTGCGATCCGCCAACGCCCAAAACCACTTCGTAGCCTTCAGGCAGTGAGAACAACTCGCTCAGGCCCGCCCGAATCGATCCGACGAGGTTCTTGACTGGATCTGCGCGATGGGATGTGCCCATGAGCGAGCGGCCAGAGTCAGCGAGCGCCGCGAGCGCCTCGACTCGGATCTTCGATGGACCAGAACCGAACCGGCCATCACTCGGCAAAAGGTGGGCGGGAATCTTCATAGCAGCATTCTCGCAGGCCAACTCTGTGAACAGGGTGGCTGATCGACTCACGGCAAGTTAAGTAGTCGTTGCTGCGGCGAAAAACTCCGGCCGATACGATGCAAGCATGTCAAGTGAGGCACAAAAGGTTGATCTTGCGGAGGGGCTGAACCCCCAACGCGAGGCATGGGAAAAGGCCACGGCCGCTGTTCTGCGTAAGAGCCGTAGGCTCAGCGAGGACGCGTCGGACGATGAAGTGTGGGATGTACTCGCAGCGACCACGCTCGACGAAGTCGAAATCACTCCGTTAGGCACGCCATCGCAGGTGGCGGATCTGCCGTCGATTGGTGCACCTGGCGCTGCCCCCTACACGCGCGGTTCGCTCACCGGAGACCCCACGCTTTCAGGCTGGGATATCCGGGGCTGGTTCGTTGACCCAGCAACCGACGCCGAGAGCATTCAAGCCGAACTCGAAAACGGTGCGAACTCACTGTGGCTCACCCTCGGCGAAACGGGCATTGGGCTTGAGCGCCTCGAGGAACTACTTGAACCGGTGTTTCTCGATCTCGCTCCGGTTGTGCTTGATTCGCCCGAAGCGCCGATTGCGGCGGCTCAAGAGTTTTTGCGGATTGTCGACAACAAGGGCAGCGATCTGCACCCGAACACGTGCCTAGGTGCCGATCCGGCAGGCAACAGGTGGCGCGGCTTCGGCGCTCGCGACCTTGACTTGGTGGTCGAAGCGGCTCGGCTCGCGCAGAGCCGCGGCATTCGTGGCGTGCTCGTTGACGCCACCGTCGCCCACGAGCAAGGAGCTTCAGAAGTACAAGAGCTCGCCTATTCCATGATGGTTGCTGTCACGTACCTGCGTGCTCTCACTGAGGCCGGATTCAGTCTGGACGAGGCCGCTGGGCAACTCGAGTTCCGCTACGCCGCGACGGATAACCAGTTCCTGACCATCGCCAAGATCAGGGCCGCTCGCGCCTTGTGGAACCAAGTGGGCGAATTGTCCGGAGTGAGTGAGCCGGCTCGCGCTCAGCATCAGCACGTGGTCACATCGCGCCCCATGATGGCGCGGTACGACAGCTACACGAACATGTTGAGGACCACCGTGGCGGCGCTTGCGGCCGGTGTGGGTGGCGCAGCCGCCGTCACAGTGCTGCCGTTCGATGAACCGCTTGGACTACCAACACCATTCAGCCGTCGCATTGCTCGCAATACGTCGAGTTTGCTGATCCACGAGTCGCACGTCGCCAAGGTCATCGATCCTGCGGGTGGATCGCACATGATCGAGAAACTCACCGACGATATGGGCATGGCGTCCTGGGCGCTGTTTGGCGAGCTCGATGGGCTCGACGAACTTGAAGGCGTCGAGGACTTGGACGTGGCGATCGAGCGCCTTGAAGAACTCGTTCTCGATATTCGCGCTGCGCGCGAAGAACTCATCGCCACGCGGGCGATGCCGATCACAGGTGTGAGCGAGTTCCCGAATCTTGCCGAAGAACTCCTCGAACGTGAGCCCTACCCGAAAGCACCAACGAGTTACCGCTACGCAGCCGCATATGAAGTGCTGCGAGATCATCCGTCAGCAAATCCGGTATTCTTGGCGCCGCTGGGCCCGATCTCGGCGCATACGGCGCGGGCCACGTTCGTCACGAACTTGTTTGCCGCCGGCGGTATCGCGGTGGGTGTCGCAGGCGCAACTGCGAACCCAGACGAAGTCGTCGACCGTTGGAAGGAAGCGGGTCAGCCCCATGTCGTGTGTCTCGCGGGCGCCGACAGCGCCTACGCCGAGTGGGGCGCTGATGTGGTCGCTGCCTTGCGAGCAGCAGGCGCAGCGCACGTGATCATCGCAGGTGCGAGTGACCTTGATGTTGACGACACCGCGAAAGTCGGACTGAACGCTTTGGACTTCTTGAACCGAACACGAGAGGTGTTGGCGCGATGAGCATCCCTAAGAACTTCGGCAATGAGCCTTGGGCATCGCCCGAAGGCATCGACATCAAGCGTCTCTACGATGCCGGTGACCTCGGTGGCTTAGATGCTCTTGACACCTTCCCTGGCATGGCGCCGTTCTTGCGCGGACCATACCCAGCGATGTACACAACCCAGCCGTGGACGATTCGCCAATACGCGGGATTCTCTACCGCCGAAGAGTCGAATGCGTTCTATCGTCGCAACTTGGCGGCCGGTCAGAAGGGTCTCTCGGTCGCCTTCGACTTGGCTACCCACCGAGGCTACGACTCGGACAATCCGCGCGTCGTTGGCGATGTCGGAATGGCGGGCGTCGCGATCGACTCGATCTACGACACACGCAAGCTGTTCGAAGGCATCCCGCTCGACAAGATGAGTGTGTCGATGACGATGAACGGCGCCGTTCTCCCCGTGTTGGCGCTCTACATCGTTGCTGCCGAAGAGCAGGGAGTGTCGCCCGACAAACTTACGGGCACCATCCAGAACGACATCCTCAAAGAGTTCATGGTGCGTAACACGTACATTTATCCGCCAGCACCAAGCATGCGGATCATTTCGGACATCTTTGCGTACACGGCGCACAAGATGCCGAAGTTCAATTCGATCTCGATTTCCGGATACCACATTCAAGAAGCCGGCGCGACGAACGACCTCGAACTCGCGTACACCCTCGCCGACGGTGTCGAATACATCCGTGCCGGACTTGATGTTGGACTCGACATTGACGCGTTTGCGCCGCGCTTGAGTTTCTTCTGGGCCATCGGCATGAACTTCTACATGGAAATTGCCAAGATGCGCGCCGCGCGTGCCTTGTGGGCTCGGCTCGTCAAAGAGTTCAATCCGCAGAATCCGAAGTCGCTTTCATTGCGCACGCACTCTCAGACGTCCGGTTGGTCGCTGACAGCGCAAGACGTATTTAACAATGTTGGCCGTACTGCGATCGAAGCGATGGCGGCCACGCAAGGTCACACGCAAAGCTTGCATACCAACGCTTTGGACGAAGCGATCGCGCTGCCGACAGACTTCAGTGCTCGTATCGCCCGCAATACCCAGCTGCTGTTGCAGCAGGAGTCGGGGACCACGAACTCCATCGACCCATGGGGTGGTTCCTACTACGTCGAGAAACTGACGCACGATATCGCCAATCGCGCGTGGGCTCACATCCAAGAGGTGGAAGCGGCCGGCGGCATGGCCAAGGCCATCGAAGAGGGCATTCCGAAGATGCGTGTTGAAGAAGCAGCCGCGCGCACTCAGGCACGTATCGACTCGGGACAGCAGGTTGTTGTCGGCGTCAACACTTATCAAGTTCCCGACGAAGAACCAATCGAGGTTCTCAAGGTTGATAACAAGGCCGTGCTTGCATCTCAGATCGACAAGCTCAAGCGACTTCGGGCCGAACGAAACGAAGACGATGTGCGCAGGGCGCTCGAAGCGTTGACCAACAGCGCCGAACGAGGTGCCTCGAGGGACGGCTCGCTTGACGGCAACTTGCTCGGGTTGGCCGTGGATGCTGCTCGTGCGAAAGCGACCGTGGGTGAGATCAGCGACGCACTTGAGAAGATCTATGGCCGCCATCAAGCGATCATTCGTACTATTTCAGGTGTGTACCGAACAGAAGCTGGCAATTCTGGTGCCGTCGCTCGTGTCATCGAAGCAACAGACCAGTTTGAAGTCAACGAGGGGCGTCGTCCGCGTATCTTGGTCGCCAAGATGGGACAGGACGGCCACGACCGCGGCCAAAAAGTCATCGTCTCTGCCTTTGCCGACATGGGCTTCGACGTTGACGTCGGCCCGCTGTTCTCGACGCCCGAAGAGGTCGCCCAGCAAGCCGTCGACGCAGACGTGCACATCGTAGGTGTCTCTTCGCTCGCGGCAGGACACTTGACGCTCCTGCCCGCGTTGAAGTCAGCGCTTGCCGATCTTGGCCGTCCCGACATCATGGTCGTCATTGGCGGAGTTATTCCGCCTGATGATGTTCCAACGCTCAAAGAGATGGGTGCTGCGGCAGTGTTCCTACCCGGAACAGTTATCGCCGAGTCTGCGCTCGACTTACTTGAGCGATTGCAGAGTGGTGACTGATACCCGGCTTGCCTACATTGATCAAGGCTCGTTCTTGGGATTGCGGGCGCTAGGGCATCAACCCTATTTTCAGGGGCTGTGGCTCTTTGACCGGCCGATCGATCTGGCCGGACTTGAGGCGTTCAACGACCACCTCGGGCACACACTTTTGGGTCGGTTGATTGATACGTCACCGGTGCCGTTCGGTCGGCATAAGTGGGTCGGCATCGACGAAGTACCTGAGATTCACCTCGAGTCTCAGGCGCGCGACCGTGCGCAGGTGTACAACTGGCTCGACGAAATGGTCGAAAGACTTTCGCTCGATCCGGAGTTCGGGCCGGGTTGGCGAATTGCCGTCTTGCCACTGCTTGACGGGGGATCGGCCGTCACGCTTTTGGCGCCGCACGCTCTTGGTGACGGCTTGTGCAAGTTGGAAGCGATCGCTGATGCGGCCATTGGCGCGAGACGCGGCCCACGCTACCCGTCTCGAACGACGGGTGACCGGTATCGCAGGTTTTGGGCCGACCTATGGTTGACCGTGAAAGATCTGCCTGAGGTAGGCAAAGCGCTGCTCGGGCTTACGGCGGCGCTTCGGGGAGCGAACTCTTCGGAAGCGAGCCCCAGCGGGCGAGGCGCTCTGCCCAGTTTCTCCGCCGATGCGCGCATCCATAGTGTGGGGATGTTTGTTGCGAGCGAGGAGTGGGACGCTGCTGCTGCCGCACATGGCGGTACGAGCAACACGCTCATGCAGGCCGTGGCGGTCAAGGTAGCCGACGCGCTCGACCGTCGAGGTCTCGACGGTTTGGTTCGTTTGGCAATTCCCGTGAGCGTGCGTACGCCCGACGACACTCGTGCGAATGCGTTGGACTCTGTGACGGTCGCCTGCAATCCCACAGAAATCGCGCGCGATATCGCCGTGCTGCGTACCGCCACGAAAGCTGCCCTCGCCCGCCTCCAGAAGGCATCGCACGCAATGCTGGCCGTGCTTCCGTTGACCCCCTTCTTGCCGAAAGCAGTCGTGCGCAAATCCGAGGCCATGGCGATGGGAGCGAACGATGTTCCGGTTGGGTGCTCCAACTACGGCTCTATGAATCCCAATATTGCTCGCATTGACGGTCGCGACGCCGACGCGTTTATCGCTCGCGTGGTGGAGCCCGGCATGAACCCTGATGATTACGTGCGCATCGGTGGCAGCCTCTACCTTTTGAGCGGTCGCATTCTTGGCCGCGTTTTCGTTTCGGTCAACGCGTTTGTCGCGGACGACAGCCCTGATTCGGCTCGAGTGGCGGGGGCGGTGGCGGGCGCCTCCCCCGGTGGTGGCTTTTGGGTGACCGCGGCCGGGGGTGTGTGGCGGGGGCATTGGCAGACGCTCTCGCGAGTTTCGGTTTACGCGAGACCACGCGAGTGTTTTGATGCTGACTCACGCACACACCCGACTAGACTCGGCCACGTGAGCGCACCAACAACGCACGTCGATGACCTCGCGGACGCCATTAGGGCCGGCCAGCGCACCTCGGTTTCGCGTGCGATCACGCTCGTGGAGTCGCGGCGCGACGACCATCGAAGCCAAGCGAGGGAATTGCTCAATAACCTAGTCGCGCATCCAGACTCGCGTGTGGGCCATGCGGTGCGTGTGGGTATTTCAGGCGTTCCAGGCGTTGGAAAATCAACCTTCATCGAGGCGCTCGGCACTCATTTAACGAATGCAGGGCATCGAGTGGCTGTGTTGGCAGTTGACCCGTCGAGCGTACGTACTCGCGGTTCAGTGCTGGGCGACAAGACTCGTATGGCGAAGCTTTCAGTCGATCCGAATGCGTACATCCGCCCTTCTCCCAGTGCGGGCACGCTTGGGGGAGTGGCGCGCGCTACCAGTCAAGCGATGACGATTCTTGAAGCTGCGGGTTTCGATGTGGTCCTCGTGGAAACGGTGGGCGTGGGACAGTCCGAGATCACGGTCGCAGGTATGGTCGATACTTTCCTTTTCTTGACGATCGCCCGTACTGGGGATCAACTCCAAGGAATCAAGAAAGGAATCTTGGAAATCGCGGATGTTCTCGCAGTCAACAAAGCGGACGGAGAACGAGTGCGCGAAGCCGAAGTGACGGCCCGCGAACTGTCTGGCGCGCTGCGTCTCGTTTACGCAGGTACGCACAACTGGGTGCCGCCAGTATTGACGTGTTCCGCTCTAGACGGCACCGGAATCGGTGAAGTATGGAACCGAATTGTTCGCCATCGTGAATTCATGGGCGTGAATGGGCTGGCCGAAAAACGCGCGCTTCAACAAGTCGAATTCATGCAGTCGCTGGTTCGAGACGAGCTTGAACAGCGCCTGCATAGTGACCCCGATGTTCTCCGCGTGACCGAAGAGTCACGTCAAGCGCTTTTGACGGGCCAAACAACGGCGGCAAGCGGCGCGGACGCCATCATCGCGGCGTTCGACGCTTCGCTCGCCGCGCGCAACGACTAGTCACATTCTGAGACGATCCCCGGAAATCGTGCAGCCAGTGCAATATTGGTATCAGCGCATCTAGCGTGCGGTTTCCGGATGACTCGGGGGCAATCGGAAACCGCACGTCCCACAAGAACCGTGGCTCAGGCGTTCGCCCACTTCGGGTTCCAGCCGGGAATCTCATCGGCACCACGCGATGCTGGACCCGTGTAGATCGACGATGGCCGAATGAGGCGGCGGGTCTGGTATTGCTCAAGAATGTGCGCACTCCAGCCTGCGGTGCGAGCCGAGGTGAACATTGCGGTAAACATGTTGGCTGGAATCTCCGCGAAATCCAGAACAATCGCGGCCCAGAATTCGACGTTGGTTTCGAGAACGCGGTCGGGGCGACGTTCACGTAGTTCGGCGAGTGCTGCCTGCTCTAGCGCTTCGGCGACTTCTGCCCGCGGGGCATGGAGTTCTTTGGCGGTGCGGCGGAGTGTGCGGGCGCGTGGGTCTTCGGCACGGTAGACCCGGTGGCCGAAGCCCATGAGTCGTTCCCCATCGTCCAAGAGCTTTTTGACGTAGGCGCGGGCATCGCCCGTCTTTTCCACCTGCTCGATCATGTGGAGCACTCGTGACGGTGCGCCGCCGTGGAGTGGTCCGGACATCGCGCCGACTGCGCCAGACAAAGCCGCGGCGACGTCTGCACCGGTCGAGGCGATGACGCGGGCCGTGAAGGTGGAGGCGTTCATGCCGTGTTCAGCGGCTGAAACTAGATAGGCGTCGATTGCCTTGGCGTGGGCAGGATTTACTTCTCCGCGCCAGCGCGTCAGCATGCGTTCAACGATCGTGTCGCACTTGTTGATTTCAGCTTGCGGCACCATGGGCTTGCC
>CALMUY010000249.1 GCA_937873005.1 uncultured Aeromicrobium sp.
ATCGACCGGGCATCCGAATCGCGAACTCAACGCTCTCACGGGTGCCCGTCTTGATCACCACGTTGCTTTCGTATTGATCGGGGCTGAGCACGTCTTCGAGCTGTCGCGCGAGTTGAACTTCGCCCCAGGTGCCGCGGCTCTTGACGTTGGTCAGCACACGCTTCAAACCACCCACGTCGGAAGCGAGCGTCTGCATCTCACCGAGGCCCTTTTGTACCGATTCCAGTTGGCCACTGACCAATTTGAACGACTCACCGAGGCGCTTCTCAAGCGTGCCTTGGAGTTTTTCGTCGACCGTCTCACGCATCTTCTCGAGCTTCTCTTCGTTGCCCTTGCGCAGCGTCTCCAACTCGGTGCGCATCGTTTTCTGAAGTTCGGTGTGCTTGTCGGCGTTGGATTCGGTGAGCGTTTGAATACGACGCACCATCGAATCGAGGCGCTCTTCGGTGTCTCGCCGCATTGCTTCAAGGCGCTCTTGGGTGTCGCGGCGCATCGTCTCAAACTTCGCATCAATATTCGTTTGGAAATGTTGTTCAGAGAGACTGCTCGCTTCGAGCCGCTTATCTACCGACTCGCGCACCGCGTTGAGTGACTGGTTCAACTCTGTGCGTTGAGAGGCGAGTTCGCCGCTCATTGTGCCGGTGATGCCTTGAAGTTCCTGCCGAATAACCTGAGACACGTCTTGGCCAGGCGCGTTCGATCGCATGGCGAGGTACGCAACGACCGCCAACACCACAAGATTCACGAAAAGCGAGACGTACAACAGCGCATCCATGACAAAACCCTTCCTCACGCGGGCTCGTATCACCCGACTGTGAGCACACTAGCGGGCTGCACCGACAATTCTGATGGCTCTCATGGCGTCACTGCGAGCAACATCGTCGATCTGACTACACCGTGACCAACGACGAGCGTTCGGTCGAGAGTCGACCGTCCACCATCTCAACAACCGCGTCCATACGCGGCAAGTGCACGAGGTCGTGCGTCACCAGCAACGTTGCCGTGTTCATGTCTTGGCTCAGCCGCAAGATGAGGTCAATGATCTCTGCGCCACGTTGTTGATCGAGTGCGCTCGTCGGTTCGTCCACGATGAGCACACGTGGATCGTTCATGAGGGCTCGCGCAATATTGACGCGTTGGCGTTGACCGCCAGACAGCTGGTGTGGGCGCTTGTGTTCCTGCCCCGCGAGGCCAACCGCAGCCAACAATTCAGCCGCTTTCGCGTTCACGCGACTCACCTCGCGCCGCGAAGCGCGACCCCCAAGATGGTTCATCACGCGCAACTGGTCGAACGACGACAACGCAGGTAGCAAGTTCGACTGCTGGAAAACGATGCCGAGGCGTTCGCGACGCAAGACCGCTGCTTCCTTGGCAGATAGTTGCGCAGCGTCGACATCGTCGATCCACACGTGACCGCTGTCGGGGCTGACCAGCGTCGACGCAACTGCCAAGAGACTAGATTTGCCTGAACCGCTTGGCCCGATGATCCCGGTGACGGTGCCTGGTTCACCGCGCAGAGATACGTCGTTGACTGCCGTGATGCGGCTATCGCCGTCGGGGAACGTCACTGTGACGTGGTCGAGATGAATCATCGGTTGCCTCCTAGAGCACTCAATGGGTTGGCTTTAGTAATTGATTTGAGAGCGAATGCGACACCAGCGAGCCCGAGCACACCCATAGCGAGGGCGGGCAGCAGTGTCGTGAACGGACTGATGACAAACGGGAGCACCTGGCTCGCGAGTGCCCCGAAGCCAAGGACGAGCGCCAGACCTACGCCGATTCCGGCAGTGAGCACCACGAGCGCCTGGCCAAGCGAGTCGATCAGCAATGCCTTGGTCGAACTACCGAGCGCTTTGAGCACCGCGATATCTGCGCTGCGTTGCATCGTCCAGACGGTGAAGAACGCACTGAGCACGAGCGCTGAAATGGCGAACAAGAGCGCCACCATCATGCCGAGCGAGCCAGCTTCAGACGTGAACGATCCGATCGCGCTCAGCGAACCCAAGGTGCTGGCAGATTGCGTCGCCGCTGATGTGTTGACTGCCTCCCAATCCGCAGACCCGTCGACGAGGAGCACATTGGCGAAGTCACCCGACCGATCAACCTTGAGCCAACCGTCGCGGCTCAGCCAGACAGCCGGCGTGTGGCTGAACCAAGCGTCATCAGTAATCGCGGAGACTTCGAAGTCGTTGCCCGAGATAGTGACGGTGTCACCGGTCTTCACGCCAAGTTCATCAGCCGCGGTCTGGGATATGGCTACGCTTGAGTCGGTGTTCGGCGCGGGTGTTCCCTTGCCTCGCGTTGAACTCATCAGCGCGACCGTCGTGCTGGCATCAGGACTCGACATCTTCGACTGCTGCACCGACAAGGGGCGCACGGAGTCAACGCCCGACGCCGACTTCCAGGAATTGAACTGTTCGCGTGTGACGGCCGATTCGCTCAGGCTGAGCTTCTGCCCATCCGCGGGCTTCGCAAAAACGATCTGATCGGCTTTGAAGCCGAGAACTGAAGAAACGTTCTGAGATGCGAGACCCGCTGCGAGTCCGCTGAGGAATCCCACCAAAACCATCAACATCGCCACCACCGAAGCGATGAGAGTGAAACGTCCGCGAGCGAAATTCAACTCACGCCAAGCAACAAACATTGTGCACCTTCTGAATAAACGAATTGAACGTTTCCAGAATGTGCGAAAAACACCATGCCCTGCATCGGCACTTCGCCCACAGTTTGAATTCGAAAGGCGGAACCGAAATCAAACTTTCGATGGATGTTTACTGCTGGGTTGAGCCATCTTCTGGCTTTGACGGACTGCCTGTGTCTTCCGGACCTGCGCTGGGCGAGCCTGCGCTGGGCGGACCTGCGCTGTGCGATCCTGCGCTGGGCGGACCTGCGCTGTGCGATCCATCGGGATACTGCGGCCAACGCGGATCGTGGGGTTCGA
>CALMUY010000250.1 GCA_937873005.1 uncultured Aeromicrobium sp.
ATGCCGACCGGGTTCGGGGACCTATCTGCCTCGCCGGGGATCGGCGGAGTCGCGAGGAGGCCGGCTGGCTCGTGAGGCGAGTTCGCTCACGCCTGTGGGGTGGCCGCCACCACGTCCGTATTGGTGAAATCGTCGCCAACGAACAGGAGCGGCTCACCGCGTTCCGTGGCGAGTGCGTATGAAAAAACATCCCCGTAGTTCAGTCGGGCCGAGTGTCCCGAGCCGCGGCCGTAATCTCGGTAGGCGGCGCGAGCAATGCGAGCTTGTTCGGCGGTAACCGGTTCGATGGTGATGCCCCAGCCTTTAAGTAATTGATCGAGTCGGCGTGAAAGTGTGGCGCTAGCGCGGCTGTCGAGGACGATCGATGTTTCGAGATAGGTGGCGGCTGACATGCGTGGAGCAGGCGCGTCCTGCAGCAGTTGGTCGAGAGTTTCCCAGCCTGGTTCGGCGAGCAAGATCGACACGATGGCGGACGTGTCGACAATCATCGGGGCAGCCCCGTGAGGTCATCGAAGAGTTCCGAACTGTCTGTCAATGGTGGGCCGGCGAGGATCTCCTTTTGCATGGTGTCGAGGAGTTGGCGGTGGGATTCACGTTCGGCTTCGCGGTCGAGTTCGTCAAGAAGTCGCTGCAGGGCAGTTTCGATCACGCTGGTTTGATTCTGGCCAGTTCGTCGCGCAGCTTCACGCGCGAGTGCGTGCACGCGCGGATTCTTGATGTTGAGACTCATGGTGTAAGTCTACCCGTTGATGAGCACGTCTACCATCGCGTTTCCGTCGCCTCATGGGAGCGATATCTTGGCGTTTGTTGGTCGCACCTCCGCATCTGGAGCGACGACCACCTCGTGCCCGCAACGGTCAGCGTGTGTAGAAAGCTCGCGCTATGGCGATAGTCCGGGGATGACCACGTGGTGTAGGTAGTCGCGAAGCATTGGCACATCGCGAGTCACAGTGCGCCACACGCGTCGCGGGTCGAGATCGTCGTGTTGGTGTGCTGCCAGGCCACGCAGAGCAATAATCTGCCGCCAAGGTTGATCGCTGAACTGCTCGAGAACTGGGGTGGGAATTCGGTTGATGCCTTCACCGATCCGGATGAGCCCCATCTCGACTGCCCATTGAGTGCGCACGTCGGTCACAAATTCATCGAACCCGATTGATGTCAGTTCGCGCAGCACGTCGCACACGGCGATGACTCGCACGGCCGCATCGCGTGCTTTCTGTTCACGGTTCATACGGGTTTAGATTCGTGTAGTACCCGTTCTCGAAACTCGCCGCGCAAGGTGTCTGCCGCGACCACATCGACATCGACTTGAAGCAAATCTTGCAATGCGATTCTTAGCCCGACTTCATCGAGCAGACTGGCTTCATGGCTGAAGTCGACGAGTATGTCAAGGTCGGAGGCCGAGTGATCGTCTCCTCGAGCGGCAGAGCCAAACACGCGAGGATCCGTGGCGTGGTATTCCTTCACGAGTTCTCGAATCGCTTCGCGATGCGTGTCTAGGCGTATAGACGGCTTACTCGACAATGCTTCTGTGATCCGGGTGAGCACCTGGGGACTGGGAGTTCGCCTGCCGTTTTCGTACGCAGACAAGTTCGGTTGCGCAATCTTAGCTGCGCGAGCCAACTCCGATTGGCTCATGCCCGCAGCTATTCGCGCAACTCGAATGTCCATACAACTCAGCATAACCCAAGGGGTTATCGACTGCGATATATCTAATGTGGGTATCTCGCGCGATTACGCGCACGCGTCAGGCCGAAGTAGCCTGACGCGAAGCGCGGAACGAACCCAAAGCAGCCAGCGCCACGCCGGCCGCGATCCAGATTCCAAGCACGAGGTAGGCCTGGCTCGCGCCACCACCGGCGAAGAACGCTTCAGATCTCACAGCCGTACCCGCCGCACCGATCGGCAGCCATTGCCCGATCTCGCCCCACGGGGCTGGCAACCATTGCGGGCCGGTGGCGATACCCGAGATCGGGTTCGACACGAACAACATCAGCACGGCGGCGAGCCCCAGTCCGGGCATACCCAACAGGGCTTTGAGTCCGAGCGCGGTCAACGAAATCGACGCGATGCCGAGAGTGAGGGCCAGCGAGGTCGCGAGGTAGGCGTCTTCGAAGGTGCCGAAACCAAACTGCACGAGGGCGGTGAGTCCGAAACCGGCCAGGAGCGAGAATGCGACCGAACCGCCCACCTGCCACCACACGTTGCGGTGGGCGAACAGTAGCGAGAGCGCCACGGCCGAGATCATGCCGCCGAAGATGAGCGGCAGACCCATCGCGGACAGGCCTACGGCGCTCGGGTCGTCGGCGGTGAGGGGAGCGAGGTCGGTGACGGTGACGTGTTGTCCTTGGGCGGTCATGCCGGCTGCGATCGAGTTGAGGATTCCGGCGTAGGGGGTGCCGGCGCCGGAGGCCGTATAGATCGTGATCTCGGGAGCGCCGGTCGCGCCGGGTGCGCCGATGGCGATGCCGCCGATGGCTTCGCGGTTGAGGATCGCGTCTCGCACTGCCGCGTCGGTGGTGTGAGTGGTGACCTCGAAGGTGCCGGGGTTCGTTTCTTCGAAGGTGCCGGTGAGTGCTTCGACTGCGGGGGCGGGGCCGCTCACGGCGAGCGGCAGATCGCTCGCGCCGGAGTTCACGGCGGGTAGGCCGAGGGCCAGCAGCATGATCGAGGCGATGGCGGCCAGGCCGAGAACAAGGCCGACGAGCTTGCCGGCGTCTTTGCCAGCGGAGGGGGTGTTCTGCGAAGTCATAGCAGCCAGCATATTCCAACACGTGTTGGAATACAACAAGTGTTGGATACTGTAGGGAGATGGAGGACCACGCTATGGCCAAGAAAGCTGAGAACACCGAAACGTCCCGACGTTCCTCGGGGCGTCCGCGCGGCACCGACAGCACCCGCGAGGCGATCTTGGCGGCAGCCCGCGAAGCGTTTGGCACCTCGGGGTTCGAGGCCGTCTCGTTGCGGAAGATCGCCCGCGACGCCCAGGTGGATCCGTCCACAGCGGTCCACTTCTTCGGCACGAAAGAGGGCTTGTTTCAGGCAGTGGTCGAAGACATCGTGCCCGGCACCGAGCCGCTGAACGCCGCAATTAGGGCTGGCGCTGCGGGGGAGCAGATCGCCCGCATCTATTTGGGTGTGTGGGAAGACCCCACCTACGGGCCGGCCATCCAGGCACTGTTGCGCACGGCGATCAGTTCGCAAGAGGCGATCGATTTGTTGCGCACCGCCTTGTTGGGTGTTCTGGATTCGAGCGGCGCGGGGTTGGGTGGCGCCGACTCGGGTGGCGTGGTGCAGGGCGGCCCGAGCCCCGACGATCCGGGTGTGGCACTTGCTATGACTCACCTGCTGGGGGTCGCGTTCGGTCGCAACGTGGCCCAACTGCCAGCGCTCACCCGCATGAGTATCGAGGAACTGAGCGAGATAGTGGGCCCCGTGCTCGACGTGTACTTCGCCATGAGCGAGCGTGCTTAAAGAAGAGCGTGGGTGTTTACCCTGAACGAGGAGTCGTGAGGTCGGGAGATACCGGCTTGCAAGAGGCTTCACTGAAGCTCGTGTAATACCGCGTGGTACTTTGGTACTCAAGGTTCACGCATCTCACGCGAGTGATGAAAGGTTCGACATGGCTGCCGCTACTTCCCCGATCAAGGTCGATACCGCCACTGACGAACTCATTTCGCATGCAGCGCATTTCATGTCGCGTTCGAAAAAGGACATCGTTGATGCTGCGGTACGCGAATTCATCGAAGCCCATCGCGCTGAAATCAATCAAGGAATCGCGGACGCACTCGCCCAGCTAAACGGAACCGAGGCAAGCGCCGTGGCAATGATGACAGGACTAAGCGCCGAGGAACTCGATGAGCTCGGGGGATTCTCCGAGTAGTTTGTTCGCATTGGCGTGTCAGTGGTGAACTCTAGAGTTCCACCTATGCCGAATGAAAACCGTGCTGTTCGCCCGACGAGGCGCAGCCTGCATGATCTTGGGATCCCCGTCCCTTTCATCGATCTACCGTTGC